>PGYV01000004.1:141987-466167 GCA_002839855.1 Candidatus Goldiibacteriota bacterium HGW-Goldbacteria-1 | reverse complement strand
GCGGCACGCACTGAAAAAACACACCCAACCCCTGTTTTGTCATTGGGTGTATGCAGTGGCAGGCGCGCCTTTTAAGGCGGGTTGTTTTTGCTGTTTTTTTGTACTGGCAGACGCGGGTCTTTAGCCCGCGGTTGTTGATTTGGATTTTGTAATTGTCTTTACCAAGCCTCCAAGCCTCCAAGCCTCTAAGCATCCAAGCATTCCTGGTTTTTTATGCAACCAATTTTCTTTTCATGCGTTATAATAAAGATGTATGGCAAATAACTTAAAGGAAGGGCTTTTATGAAAAAAACGCTTCTGGCCGCTATATTTTTATCATGCTTTACGTTCCTGCATGCCGCAGGCGAATTATTTGATTTTTACATCCCGTGGAATGATGACGCCAACACCATAATTGACATGTCTTCTTTTGTAAACCGCGATATTGACGCGGAAGGGTTTGTAAGCGTTGACAGCGCGGGACATTTTAATGTCAATTCCGGCAGGATAAAATTCTGGGGTACAAACACCACTTTTGGCGGAAATTTCCCGTCTGCTGCAAACGCGCCCGGCGTGGCCGCACGCCTTGCAAAATACGGCTTTAACATAGTCCGATTTCATCACATGGACATGTTTGATATCTGGACATCTTTAAATCCTGACAGGACAATAAGCCCTGTAAAATTTGACCGTATGGATTATTTCATTCATCAGCTTAAGCAAAACGGAATATATACAGATTTAAACCTTTTAGTTTCCCGGCCTTTCGCGCAGGGGACAGAACTTAACGCTGATATAAATCTAATAACAGAATGGAAAGAACGCGCCGTGCTTGGATTTTTTGACCCTGCAAATAAAGCGCTTCAGAAAAAATTCGCGTATGACCTTTTAACCCACGTTAACCCTTATACGGGCAACGCCTATATTAACGAGCCGGCTGTTGCTTTTATTGAAATTAATAATGAAAACGGTTTTGTACACGCGTTCTTATCATCGCAGCTTGACGCGCTTCCGCCATATTATGAAGGGCTTTTAAACACGCAGTGGAACAACTGGCTTAAAAGCAGGTATGCGTCTCATGCAGAACTTGAAGCCGCGTGGAATGTCATTAATCAGCCGCTTGGCGCGGAAATAATTTTAAACGGGACATTCGCATCCGGTATTTTATCTCCCTGGCTTTATAACCCGCAGCCGGGTGTTGTCGGCACAGGTTCTGTTGAAGCGGGCACGGGGCCGGGCGGTTTAAACGCGGCAAGGATAGATGTAACAACGGCAGGCGGCGCGGGCTGGCATGTGCAGTTTAATCAGGGGAATTTAAACGTGACCGCCGGAGTTCCGTACACAATTACTTTTTATGCCAAAGCCGACACCAACAGGACAGTATCGGTTGAACTTGGAATGGACCACGATCCGTGGGGGAATCTTGGCTTCAGCGCGAATTTAAATTTAACTTCTGCCTGGCAGCTTTTTACTTTCAGTTTTACTCCCGGCGCATCGGATATTGACGCAAGGCTTAATTTTTCCGGTATGGGGCTTGCATCCGGCGCGTCTTACTGGTTTACGGATATTTCGCTTAAACAGGGCGGTGTTCTTGGATTAAAAGAGGGGGAGGACCTTTACACAACGGGTATAGAAAATTTTAAAAAAGGTTTTGCAGGCAGGACACAGGATGGCGCGAAAGACTGGTACAGGTTTTTAACATATACGGAAGAAAATTACTGGATAGAAATGCGCGATTATATTAAAAATACCCTTGGAGCCAATAATATAATTTTTGGGACTATATTAGGATGCAGCAATCCAAATGTTCAGGCAAATTTTCAGGCAATCGATTCGCACTCTTACTGGGAACACCCTCAGTTTCCGGCGACTCCGTGGGATCCGGTAAACTGGTACCTTATCAACAGGGCTATGGTAAATTATCCGGCTGAATCCACAATTGCTTCGCTTGCAACAAAAAATGTTTTAAACAGGCCGCACCTTGTAACAGAAACAAACAGCCCTCATCCGGGCACTTATTCTTCCGACCATTCTTTTATTACATCCGCATACGCTTCATTTCAGGACTGGGACGCGGTGTTCCCGTTTGATTACAACGGCGATGACAACTGGAATAAAAATTACATAGACAATTATTTTGCTGTGGCAAACAATCCTTTAAAAATGGCGTCTTATCCTGCAGCGGTTATGTCTTTTTATAGGGGCGATATAAAACCCGCGGCGCAGAAAATAGTAGTGCAGATAGATAAAGCCGCGGAAATTGACCAGACGTTATCCACATGGGCGTGGAAACTTGTGGACGCTCAAACCGGGGGAGAAAACCCTAAAGCCGCGTATGTTCACGGGCTTGAAATAGCTGTTGAAGGGCAAATAGTGCCGGCGGGGGCAATTGCGCCGGGCACCACTGATGTGTCGGGAAATATTTTAAATTCAGATACAGGCGAACTTTCCTGGGATAATTCCGCGGCACTGCAGGGTGTGTTTACGGCAGACACAGATATGACCAAGTATCTTACAGGTTTCACATCGGGCAAAACATATATGATGTCCGGCGGCGTTACAATAACACCGGGTACTTCGCTGCAGCCGTTTTCAGCTATTGCTTTAACCGCGCTTGACGGCAATTCTTTTGCCTCCGCGCAGAAAATACTTGTAACCGCGCTTGGCTGCCAGAAAAATACCGGTGATTCCTGGTATACATATCCGGATACGCCTATTGCTTTTCCTCCTCCGCACGGCGCGCAGGTAACATTAAGAAATCAGTGGGGAACAGCCCCTTCAATGGTGGAAGGCGTTAATGCATTAATCACCCTTCCGTCTGACCCCGCGTTTACAACAGTCTGGGCGCTTGATAATACGGGCGCAAGAAAGACAACAGTTACCGTGACAGACGCGGGCGGTTTTGCGCAGTTTGGCATATCGCCGGCGTATCAGGCGGTGTGGTATGAAGTTGAAGTATTTCATTCTGAATACACGCCGACGGCGACAATTACAATAACTCCCGAATATTCACCAACTGTGACGCGTACAATAACAGCCACTTCCACAATCACGCTGACCCCAACGATGGCGGTGTCTGACCTTATTGACGACTGCGAAATTATAACCGACCAGAATTTATGGGGCGGCTACTGGTACACGTATAAAGACACGGTAAGCACGGGTTCCGGCGCTAAGGAAATTTCCGGTTCTCCTGCATCTCCGGGCGCAGCTTACCACGCGTCAGGTACAATTGTAACAGGCGGCTACGCGGGTGTAGGCACAAATCTGGCTCCGGCCGAAGCAGAAACGGACATATCGCAATATGCAGGCGTGCAGTTTTATATAAAAGGAAACGGAACCACAAATATAAACCTGGCAATTGTCACGGGCAATTTCAGTGAAATTCCGGCATATAACAACTGGCAGTATTCATTCACACCGCCCACTGACTGGACATTTGTACAGATACCGTTTTCCTCTTTAACCATTCCTTATGGAACGTCATTACCGTTAATGCTGGACAGGGCAAAGGACATTCAGTGGAAGATACCAAATACGGGAGTATTTGATGTATACATAGATGATGTCGCGCTTTATTATCCGCAGCCGTCGCCCACCGTGACAGTAACAATAACCTTAACAGAAGCGCTAAGCCCTACTGTTACAGCTACGCATACCGTTACAACCACTTTTACGGAAGTGTTAAGCCCCACTGCCACAGAAACACACACTATAACGGAAACACAGACAGATACAGCCACAGTAACAGAAACTGTTACAATTACAGAAACGCAGACGCAGACGCCTGATTTATCCCCGACTGCAACGTACACCGTATCAATAAGTGTTACACAGACAAATACACTTACAGTTTCGCCAACTGTAACCGTGACAGACACCCCGGTAAGTACATCCACGCCTACGATGACGAGTACATCAACTCTGACGGCCACAATTACGCATACAAAAACAGCCACAACTACTGTTACAGCTACGCGGACAATAACAGCCACGGCTTCTGTGACACTTACCCGCACGGTAATTACAAATACATATACCGTAACTATAACCGCCACCATTGCGGCGGATATTCCCACAATAACTCCCACTTTGACTGCCACGCCTTATCCGCAGGCAGATACATTAAAAGTGGAAGATGTGCTTGCTTACCCCAACCCTTTTGGCCTTGACGGGTCAAAATTAAAATTCAGGTGTGTGCTTACAAAGAATGTAAAAAGGGCGACGGTAAATATTTACACGGCGTCTTTCAGGCTTGTAAGGTCAGCGTATATAAAAAACGCGGGCGCGGGGATATGTACAATAGCGGCGGATAAAGTTAAAGCGTCAGAGCTTTCAAACGGGACGTATTATTATGTAATCACCGCACAAACAGCATCCGGGGAAAAGGCAAGTTCAAAGCTTAACACGTTAATTGTCATAAAATAATTTAAACAAGCGTTACTTTTCTGAAACCACGCACGGAATTTACAAGGTATAAATTATCCGCGTTTACAAGGTCAACCGCGTGAAGCACCCGTTCTTTATATAAAGACGGGTTCTTTTTTAAAAGGTATTCCCTGAAAGTACCGGGTAAAAGCCCGCAGGAAACAGGGGGCGTATAAAAAATACCTTTTATCTCCGCGAATATATTGGATGAATGCGCTTCTGTCACTTCATTGTTTTCATTCAGGTAAATTACATCAGCAAATCCTTTTTTGGCGTACTTATTAAAATCACTGTCATAAAATTTCCTGTTTTCTGTTTTGTGATAAAGATAAATATTTGAACTGTCTATTTTAAGGTTTGAAATGGCTGTCTTTCCGCCGGCCATTGATGAAAGGCGAACTGCTTTGGCAGATATTTTTCCGCCCGGTGAAAGCATGACGCGGACTTTAAATTCCCCGCGCGGTTTTTTTCTGCGTATATCGGCAAGTGTTTTTCTAAAAAATCCGGCGCTGAATTTTATTTTAAAAAAAGATGCAGATTTCTTCATACGTTTTAAGTGTAAATTGGGCAGAAAATACCTGCCGTTTTTTAAAAGAAGGCTTTCAATTATACGGTATTTGTTTTCCAGCTCCGTTAAAAAAGACGCTTTGCCAAGGCATTCCTTATACTCCGGCAAGGCATTGGAATCATGTACAATGCCGCTGCCAATCCCCATTTTGCCTGTATTATCCGCAAGCTCAATTGTACGGATTGGTATTGAAAAGACAGAATGTTCTTTTGAAGTAAATCCAATCGCCCCGGTATATACGCCGCGCGGTGATTTTTCCGTTTTATGTATAATATTCATAGCGCTTATTTTTGGCGCGCCGGTAACAGACCCCGAAGGGAACAGCGCTGTGATTATGTTATTAAAATCAGCATTGCCTTTAAGCCTGCCGCGGACAGTTGAAGTCATCTGGTACAGCGTCCTGTATTCCTCCACTTCAAAAAGCTTAGGCGCGTTTATGCTGCCTGTTTCGCATATCCTGCCAAGGTCATTTCTTAAAAGGTCCACTATCATTATATTTTCTGCCATACCTTTTTCATTTTTTAACCGGCGCACGGGGTCTTTAATGGTTTTGTTTTTAAGCAAAGTGCCTTTCATGGGGCGCATTGTAATCTGCCTGCCTTTAATACTGAAAAATAACTCGGGTGACAGGGATATTATTGTCCTGTTTTTTATCCTTATAAAAGCCGCGTAAGACACGGGCTGGGTTGTGCACAGCGCGGCAAATAAAGAAGCGCTGTTTCCCTGAAAATGAAAATTAACATTAAAGCAGTGGTTGACCTGGTAGGTGTCGCCGTTATTTATAAGTTTCATTATACGGCTGAATTTTTTTTTGTAAGTTTTAAAATTCTCTGAAAAATCAAATGATGATACACAAAACCGGTCTTTATAAAATGGCAATAAAGGCAGGATATCAAGTTTTTTGAAAATGTACGGCGTTTTATATACCCCGAATTCAAGAAATGGAATTTCTAAAGTATTTTTTACGTTATGAAATTTTTTTTCAAGGCCGTAACCTGCTTCGTAAGCCATTAAGCCCGCGGCATAATACCCGTTTTGCGTAAAGTCCGCAATATTTTTAAGCGCGTCATTTACAGCATCGGCATTGTCACACTTAATTTCCCGCAGCGGCTGGGTAAAAAGATAGGATGTGCCGCCCGTATCAGGCGCGGAATATAAAAAAATACCGTTATCATTACCTGTAAGAAAACTTTTAAGTTCATCAAGATTATTCATATATACAGTATATTATGAAAGCAGGCGGGGGTCAAACAGGAACAATTAAAGGTTTAAAAGATACCGGGTATACTTGTATCCGCGGTATATATATGATATAAAGGATAAAATTTGGAGGTATTAATGTTAAAAAAACTTATGTTGTTTTTTTTACTCTTATGTATTACATCACCGGCGTTTTCAATGATGGAAATCATGGTGGAAGCTGACATGCCTATAAAAAATTTTAATTATGTTTTAGGGCAGGATGAATTAACACTTTTAAACCCGGCAGATACGGCTGACGCCATAAAAGGGATAACGGAACTTAATGTTGTAAAGAGGGGTTTGGGCAGGATGCAGGGTGATATTATGATTACTGCCGGCACCTATGAGCAGGCGGCCGTAATGCTTGACGGCATAAGGATAAATGACCCGCAGACAGGGCATTATAATCTGGACATTCCAATAACTTCACTTGATATTGAATCAATAGGGGTAATTACAACAGCAAGCCCGTTTTCAGGTTTTGGCGCTTTTACGGGGCTGGTATCGGTGCAGTCGCGCAATATCAGTAAAGACAGCGTAATGACAAGGGGTGAATACGGCTCTTATAATACGTGGTCGGCCGCTGTTATGGCCGCGAAAAAAGTTAATGATATTACAGCTTCAATAAGCGCGGAAAAAGCGGGTTCTGACGGTTATTGGCCGGAAACTGACTATACAAAAAATACAGCTTTTTTTAAAGCCGGATACGGCAGTAATACCTTATCGCTTGCGTACGAGGATAAAAATTACGGTGCGTATGATTTTTATACCCCCGGCAAAAATATGCCGTCGCGTGAATTTCTTATCACCCGTTACGCTGCGCTGAACCTTAAACCTTGGGAATTTTTATCGGTTAAACCTTATTACAGGTATCACTACGATAAATTTATCCTGAATAATAATAATCCCTCTTATTATCAGAACAGGCATAACACATCCCTGTATGGTGCGGATGCTGATGTGCAGTTAAAACCGCATGACAGCGTTGAAGTTCGGGCTAAAGCGGGGCTTCGCAGGGAAGAAATACAAAGCAGCAGTTTTAAAAATCATTATAGGGCTGTGGGTGAAGCGGATATAGCCGCCGCCATATCGCTGCCGGCTGATTTAAAATTGTCCGTGGAAGGTGCGCTGACAAGTTATAACAGCACAGCGGAAACTGACTTTCTGCGTTCAGCCATGCTGGAATGGAAAGGGCTGGAAGTGGCAAAACTTTATGCGGGGTGCTCTGAAAGCTCGCGGTATCCAAGCTTTACTGAACTTTATTACAATGACCCGTATACAGCCGGCAATGACGCGTTAAAGCCCGAACGCAGCCTTGACTTAAAAACGGGATTTGATATGGAAGTGGGGGCAATACATTTTTCTGTTGAAGGACTTTACAGATACTCAACGGATTTAATTGACTGGGGCAAAAATGACCCAAGCGATGCCAAATGGGCGGTTGATAATATAGGCAGGGTTAATACCGGCTCTGTGACATCGGCGCTTAAAATGCCGTTTGCCATTTTTAACATAAGCGCGGGGCATACATATACGGATTCATACGCGTCATCTGCATATATTTCAAAATACGGGGCAAATTACCTGCGCAACAAATTTTTTGCTTCCGTGGATTTTGAACTTTATGGATTTATTACATATCTGTCTTATATGTACAAAAGTTATGATGACAGAAAAGACGCGTATAACGGTTTTGACGCGTCGGTTTCATATACTTTTATGGAAATCGTAACCGCAGTGATAAAGTGCGAAAATCTGGCAAATATGTATTATGAAGAGATAATAGGAATACCGGCCCCGGGCAGGGTTTTAAAGGTAATTGTCAGCACGCAATTCTAAACAGCAGGGTTTGTAACCTGTAATCATTATTATATATTCATACGTCCAATTGACAGCGGTTTAATTTGGTATTATTATAAGGAATAACAAATATTACTGTAAGGACGGGGTGAAAAATGAAAAAAGTATTTTTATTACCGGCGGTTGTTTTATTCATGCTTTTATCAGTGACATTAAACGCTGCAATAAAAGGGGCGCAGAGCGAAATTGCAAAAAAATACGCGGATAAAGACCAGACGCCTGTGGTACATTTTGTGCCTGAAAGCGGGGCGGCTCTTGGTTTCATTATGTATGCGGATATTGACGGGACGCCGGGAGATGAAATTATAATTCCTTATACCGTTAAAAAGAGGGAGAAAGATATTGAAGACAGGGCGGATATAGCGCCGCAGCTTCTTATGATAGATGTGGTAAAAAACGGAAAAAAAATAAGGGGTTTTATAGAAGTGGACCTTGCCTATGTAAGAAAACCCAAAGTATACATTTATGCCGGAAAACTGGCGGGCACTGAACTGCCAAAAGTATTTGTAATGGTAAATGACGGTTTTGAAAAAGGGTGGGATAAAAATTTTGTACTGGCATATAACAGCTTTGATTCAATTGATAAAGACAGGCAGAAAGTTTATGACACTGTCCTTATGCCGTGGGAATTTATCTTAAAACAGTTTGGAAGCGCCCCTAATATAGTGGAATTTTCCACAAAATTAAAGGAAAACCACGGACAATTTTATATAAGGCTTCTGGATAAAGGCGCTAAATGGCCTAAAATATCACAAAAACAGCTTGAAGATTTTAAAGCGCAGCTGCAGGAATACAGAAAAGAGCTTTTCTGGGAATACGGCTATGAGACGGCAAAAGAAGCCGAATAATACCCAAGCGGCCCGCGTATCTTCTGACAAACACAGATTCATATGGTATACATATATTATAGAAAAAGAGGTATAATGAACTGTATGAAACATTTTAATTTAACTTTTACCTGTGGGTTCAGGAGACGAAATGAAGAAAATATGGCTAAAAGTGCTTATATTATCCGCAATTCTTCTTGCCATGTCTCTTCATATCGCGGCGGCTAATCCCGATAAAATATTCGCCATAATCTCATCTGACGCACAGCAGTATAAACTGGCTTACAGCGGATTTAAAGAGACAATAGAGAAAAACACAAAAGCGTCTATAACCTACGGCATAATTAATGACCAAAACCACAGTGAACTTTCAACGAAAATTTCTTCATATAACCCGGAAATTCTGCTTGCCATAGGCACAAAAGCGCTGAAATTTGCCAAAGAAGTTCAGGGGCAAAGAAAAATAATCCACTGTATGGTTTTTTCCGAAAATGAAAACAACGATAATAATACCGCGGGAATAGAATTTAATATTCCTGAAGAGTATAAGGTAATAAAGTTAAAAGGGATAATCCCAAATCACGGGACTTTGGGGGTAATATACACCGGCGCTTCCGAGAAACAGTTTAAAAGCCTTAAAAAGGCGTGTGAAGAAAATGGTATACCCCTTTTGAATATAAGGATAGAAAGCGGGGAAGGGTTTGCAAAGGCTTTAAACAGGATTAAGAACAGGATTGACCTTTATATGATGGTTACTGATTCTGTACTTTATTACCCCGGTTCTGTCCAGTATCTTTTCCGCGAAAGCATAGATAACGGGTTCGGTGTAATTGGCCTTTCATCTTTCTACACAAAGGCGGGCGCAGTGCTTTCGTTTGACTATGACTATTATTATGTGGGAGTTGACGCCGCGCATCTTACTTTTAAAAGGTTTTTTACAGGTGTTGATGGAAAAACTGACGTATCCGGAAGAATTTTGTATTCGCTGAATATTAGCGTTGCCGCTGAGCTTGGAATTAATTTGTCAAAAGAATCTGTTGATAAAGCCGCAGAGGTGTTTGGAAAATGAAACTTGATAAAAAACTGAACGCTTATTTTATCATAACAATAATAACCCTAAGCTTGCTTATGGGCGCCAGTTTTGTTTTTATGGAATTAAAGCACATAGACGAAACGCTTAATGAACAGGCAGAACTTATCATAAATGAACTTGCCTCCAATATAGAATTTTCCCTGTTTGTGCGTAATTATGATGAAGTGGAAAAAAGGGTAAATGACGTTCTGAAAAATAAAGATGTGGTCTTTTGCGTCCTTAAAGATAATTACGGGCAGATTATTTATGAAAACGGGGATAAAAGTGCCGGCAATGTCCGCCTTTTTAAAAAAGAAATATTAAGGGAAAAAGCCCAGGAACAAAGCGAAGAAACAATGCTTGGTATCAGCACCCGGACAAAAGAACCCCTTGGGACGGTTCAGATAAACGTTTCTGAGAAAGCCGGCAGAAAAGCAATTGTAATGATAATTCTTTCAGGGCTTACAATAACCCTTCTGGTCATAATAACAGCATTGCTTTTCAGTAAGTATTTTCTTAAAAAACTGGTGGCAGTGCCCATTCAAAAACTTATGGAAGGGACAAAAAAAATAGCTGACGGGGATTTCAGCTACAAAGTACAAGAAGACACAGATGACGAAATAGGTATTTTGGGCGAGGCTTTTAATAAAATGACCGGGCAGCTTTCCAGTACCCTTGTATCAAAAGATTTCATGGAAAGTATATTTACTTCAATGGCGGAAGCGCTTATAGTTTCCGATAAGGACGGAAAAATAACAATGGCCAATGAAGCAGCGGAAGAGCTGACAGGATTAAGTGAAGATGAATTAAAGGGCACATCTGTATACGGATACTTTTTGCTGCTGGATATGCAAAAATCCGTGGAAATTGAGGGGAATATTGAAACCGTTTGTTTTTCAAAACACGGCAAAATACCGGTGCTTTTTGGAGCCTCTTTTCTTAAATCAAAGGATAATACCATAAACGGCTACGCCTGCGCGGCAACAAATATAAGCGGTATAAAAAAGACTGAAAACAGCCTTAAAAACGCTTTGTTTAAAATAGAAAAGTACACCGATGAACTGGAAGAAAATAATAAAAAACTTAAAGAACTTGACAGGTTAAAAAGCAGTTTTCTGTCAATGGTCTCACATGAACTTAGGACGCCGCTTACTTCCATAAAAGGTTATCTTGCGTTTCTGTTAAGGGGCGCCACAGGGCCTATTACAGATACTCAGAAAGATTATCTGGAATCCATAAGCAGGAATTCAGAGAGGCTCTTAAAACTTATCAATGACCTTGTGGATATCACAAAAATGGAAAAAGGGACGTTCGCGGTAAATAAAACAAAGAGCGATATAGTAAAAGTAATGGAAAAATGCGTAAAAGAAATGGAACCTATGCTGGCGGCAATGAAATTGAAGATTATAACAAATTATGAATCCGCTTCTATAGAACTGCAGGCGGATGAATACAGGATAAGCCAGGTGTTTATAAACGTAATTAACAATGGTGTGAAATTTTCTCCCGCGGATTCGTCTATTACAGTTACAGTGGTAACAGGGCAGGCGGAAAAGTTTAACGTGCCGGATGATGCCTTAAACGCCGGTTTAAACGGGAAAATGTGCTGCAAGATATCAATTAAAGACCAGGGCATAGGCATGGAAAAACAGTATGTTAACAAGGTATTTGACAGGTTTTACCAGATAGAGGATATTAACACCCGCAAATATCAGGGACTTGGCCTTGGGTTAAATATAGCAAGAAATATAGTGGAAGCGCACGGAGGAAGTATATGGGCGGATTCAGAAGGAAAGGGCAAAGGGACTGTTTTTGAAATATTAATACCGTTTGACTGAGACATAAGTATTAATAAAATAAATATAAGTTAAGATTTAAAAGGAGGCTGTATATGAAGAAATTGTCAGTTTTAGCTGCGGCTGTTTTGTTCTTTACAATTTTATGCGCTGCCGTTTTTGGGGAAGAATTGACGGAAACAGCGCAGGTTGAAGTGGCGGGTATAACTGAAGAAATATGGTTTATGAAAATACCCGAAGTTATAACCGCGTCAAAAACAAGCGAAAGCATAAATAAGGCGCCGGCCATAGTGTATGTGGTCACAAGGGAGGACATAAAACTATCAGGGGCTAAAAGCCTTGCGGAAATTTTAAAACGCGTTCCCGGTATGCGTATATCTATCCGTGAAACTTCCCTTCTGGGTTCGCGAGGATTTACATCCGACCAGAATGACAAGTTTCTTTTTCTTATTGACGGCTCTCCTATTACCAACATAATGCAGGACGGGGTATATAACTTTATAGATATGCCAAATCTTAGCATGGTGGAAAAAATAGAGGTTGTAAAAGGCCCGGCTTCCACGTTATGGGGGTCTGATGCCACGTTTGGCATCATAAACATTATTACAAAAAACGGCGCTGAAGTTGATGGGATTATATATACCGGAGATTATTCAACAGCCAATAACCAGATAACAGGAAATGTGCTTGCCGGCGGAAAGCTGGATAAAGGCGGTTATTTGGTATCTTTAACGTACACTGAAAGCAGCGGGTATGCTTATGGCGCGGGACAAAATGAGGGCAATACTGTTTATCAGTGGGGCAGTGAAAAAGACGCGATTCAAAGCGGTTTTGTAAATCCGGCGCTTGAAGAAAATAAAGGGCCAAGGCTTCTGGATTATTCGCCAAGTTTTGAACTGTACAGCAAAGCGGACCTGGGAGATTTTATTTTAAAAGGTCGCGTTTCGTATATGGCGCAGAAGTACCTTTGGAACACAAATTATGATTATAAAATGACTGATGCGGCCATGAAGCACATGTTTCTTGAACTTGAAAGAATATATAATTTAGCTGACGGGGTTTCGATTCTTACAAAAATTGACGGGCACGGCCTTATGTATGAAAGGGGAATTCCTGTTTCATATGCCCAAGGCGTAACCTGGGTGGCGGCTGATATTGAAACAATGACAGAGATGGGTTTTTCCACAGAAGCCATACTGCACGCTAATGTGGCTGATGTCCACAGGATTTTAGCCGGAATTAAATTTTCAAGGATAAACATAGGGCCTGATACGCGTATTGAATACCTGCCTGATATGTCTGATTCGGGTAATGTGGGGTATTTATACGTAGTGACCCTTAAACCCGCGATTGATAATACCGTGGGGGCTTACCTGGAAGATAATATTGATTTAACTGATAATCTGACGCTTGTGGGCGGGCTAAGCTGCGAATACAACGATTTAAGGGAAATGGGAATTAATTTAATGCCAAGGGCCGCGGTTGTTTACCAGATAAATGATAAAATTTCCGCAAAATACGCGTACAACACGGGTTATGGCAGGCCGCCGGCGCAGAAAAAGTTCGGCAGATATTTTGGCCACGCGCAGAAATCCGAAAAAATTCAGGAACATGACGTGCAGGTAATGTTCAATAATAAAGCTTTAAGCATTTCAGCCACCGGCTTTAATTATTATATTATGGATTACCTTACCTGGTACGATGACGGCACAGAAGACCCTGTTACGCACGTTCACATGAACGCCGGCCATTACAACAAAGGCGTGGCAATTAGCAACGGAATTGAATTAAACGCGCGCGGCAATATAGGCAAAGAATTATCATTGTACGGCAACTACATGTATGCAGAGACTGTGATTAATAACGCCATACCGGCAGGCGAGCCAAAACATGTTTACAATCTGGGATTAGACTGGTATATAACGCAGGATATTTCTGCCAATTTAAATGTGAACGGATTTGTTGACATGTATCACGGAAAAAGCGCCGATGAAAGGGATTTATACTGGAGCGGCTGGCAGGAACAGCTGGTTGATTTAACCCTTGTTGCTGAACATATCCTTGACCGTTTTTCAGTAACGGTTTACGGGAACAACCTTTTAAACAATAAGGTTCATGTAGGCATGACCGGTTATCCGGGATACACGTACCTTGGAGGATTATCCG
Source organism: Candidatus Goldiibacteriota bacterium HGW-Goldbacteria-1 (assembly GCA_002839855.1). Lineage (NCBI taxonomy): Bacteria > Candidatus Goldiibacteriota > Candidatus Goldiibacteriota bacterium HGW-Goldbacteria-1. Next base: position 452,229 of record PGYV01000004.1, on the reverse strand, counting down.
TAGGAACTAAAATTTCAGCAAGTTTCTAGAATAAAAAAGGATAGCGGTTTAAGCTATAGGCAATTAAGCATAAGCGATACAAATACGGTTTCGCTATAGTTTAAATGCTTAAGACGCTTATGCTTATTTCTTCGCTATAGTTTAAATGCTTAAGACGCTTATGCTTATTTCTTCGCTATAGTTTAAATGCTTAAAATGCTTATGCTTATTTCTTCGCTATAGTTTAAATGCTTAAAATGCTTATGTTTATTTCTTCGCTATAGCTTAAATGCTTAAAATGCTTATGCTTATTTCTTCGCTATAGCTTATATTGCTAGTTTTTCAAAACAGCGTCTCTTTATCATCCAAAAATTTATGCGGGTCAAAATTACCGCCCAAGCCCCTTTCATCCACCCAGGTGGACCATAAATCCGCGAAGTGTATAAGGTGTGTCAGCGGATACACGTTTCCTTTAATATCCTCAAAAGACGGCACATACGGGCCGTCGTGGTAGGCAATGGCCTGCATTTCTTCCCTTGTAAGTTCCACAAATTTATTTATCAAAAGCAGGCTTTTATGCGCGCCGGAAAAAGACATCTGGTTTTTGTTCCAAAAATAGGGCTGCTGTTCTTTTGTGGCGCCGTTATTCTTATTATATGTGACCTGTCCAAAGCCGTCTGTCACTTTATGGGCGTCGTGAAAAAGGCAGCATAAAATGACAGATTCATCCGGGTAAGAGGGAAGCAAAACAGGCTTGATTTTAAGCGCGGTTTTTGCCACTCCCACGGAGTGAATTAAAAGCCCGCCTTCGCTGCACAGGTGAAATTTAGTGGACGCGGGCGCTTTAAAAAAGCCATGCCGTTCCAGATACGCGGCAAGTTCTTTTACGCCTTCCCGTTTTAACGCCGTATTAAGCAGTTCATAGTACTCTTTTTTAGCGGTTTCTATTGTCATGTATACCCTCCTTTATTTTTATCAAAGATATATTGACACACGCCGCGGATTTTGTATATCGTAAAAAGAGTATATATATGAAGGTCGGAAGGTCAGAGGGTCGGTTAAAGCGAGTTTGCGAGCGGAAGTGTTAGGGGAAGGGTCAGAAGGTTTTTGTTTATAGATTTGTTCTTACATCCGACCTTCTGACCTTCCGACCTTCTAAGCATCTGCCCAATCCACTCATTTGCGCAAATTATCAAATAAGATTCATGGGGTTTTGACGGGCGGATTTATCAGTTTAAAACACAAGTTTGCCGTAAAAAAACGGTAAAAATTGTGGTTAAAGTAACACTTTAACAAAAGCCAATAAAACCCTGTATTTGCTGTATTTTATACGTCATGGTATAAAATACAGCAATAAAAACAGGGTTTTTCCACAAAAAGCAGGAAAAAAAACCACAATATATGGGAAAAAAGGCATGTTTTTGCCATATCAAACACTACATATATGTTTTTTTTGAAATTTATTGTTGACAGTTATGTAAATCTACAATATATTGTGGGCAAGGATGCAAGGGAAATCAACATATTGATTTTTATTATTGACATAAATGGTTACAACAAATATAATAGCCGGGTTTTAATAAGGCTAAAAAAATAAAGGGGAGCGATAAATGAGTAAAATCCAGTTCATCCTGAAAAGGAATGGTGACCTGGCGCCTTTTGATCAGGCTAAAATAACCGAGGCTATCTTCAAGGCGTTCAAGGCAAATAATAACTATGACCGTGAGAAAGCGGATAAAATCTGCGAGCAGGTAGCGTCCATTCTTAACGTGGTTTACAAAGACGGCAAGGTGCCCACTGTTGAAAACGTGCAGGACCTTGTGGAACAGACCCTTATCAACAACGGCTTCATACAGATAGCCAAATCTTACATCCTTTACCGCGACCAGCATAACAAGATGAGGGATTTAAAGAGCATCCTTGGCGATTCCACCCTGATGATAGATGATTACCTCCGCAAGCTTGACTGGAGGATAAAAGAAAACTCCAACATGAGCTACTCCCTGCAGGGTCTTAACAACCACGTCTCTTCCATTATTACATCCACATACTGGCTTAATAAAATTTACACTCCTGAAATTAAAGAAGCGCATTCCAGCGGCTCGCTGCACCTGCACGACCTTGGGCTGCTTTCAGTTTACTGCTGCGGCTGGGATTTAAAGGACCTTTTAATCCGCGGTTTCGGCGGAGTGGAAGGCAAGATAGAATCCGCGCCCGCGTCGCACTTTGAATCCGCGCTTGGGCAGATAGTAAACTTTTTTTATACCCTTCAGGGAGAAGCCGCCGGCGCGCAGGCGTTTGCAAACTTTGACACGTTATTAGCGCCGTTTATCAGGTATGAAAACCTCTCATATGAAAGCGTAAAAAGGGCCATCAGAAGGTTTATCTTTAACATGAACATCCCCACAAGGGTCGGGTTCCAGACCCCTTTTACAAACATCACCATGGACTTAGTGGTGCCGGGCAACATGAAAGATGAAGCGGTTGTAATTGCGGGCGAAATACACGATTCCACCTACGGCGATTATCAGGAAGAAATGTACGTTATAAACAGGGCGTTCGCGGAAGTTATGCTTGAAGGCGATGCCAAGGGCAGAATCTTCACGTTCCCCATACCCACATACAACATCACAAACAATTTTGACTGGGATAATAAGCAGCTTGACCCGGTCTGGGAAATGACAGCCAAATACGGCATTCCGTATTTTGCGAATTTTGTAAATTCAGACATGAGCCCGGACGACGCGCGCAGCATGTGCTGCAGGCTGCGCCTGGATAACCGCGAATTAAGAAAACGCGGCGGCGGCCTTTTTGGCAGCAATCCTTTAACCGGTTCTATCGGGGTTGTCACCATTAATATGCCAAGGCTTGGATACAAAAATAAAGGCAACAAAGAAGCATATTATAAGGAACTGAAGTATTTAATGGAAGTGGCCAAAGACAGCCTTGAAATAAAAAGAAAGATGCTTGAAAAACTTACAGAGCAGGGGCTGTACCCGTACAGCAATTATTATTTAAGCGGAATTAAAGAGCGGACAGGAAAATTCTGGACAAACCATTTTTCCACCATCGGGCTTATAGGCATGAACGAAGCGGCGCTGAATTTTATGGGCAAGGACATTGCGTCGCCGGAAGGGCAGATGTTTGCCATTGAAACCCTTGAATTTATGAGGGACGTAATGAAAGAGTATCAGGAAAAAACCGGTAATTTCTATAATTTGGAAGCCACACCGGGAGAAGGCACGTCATACCGCCTTGCAAAGATAGACAGGGAAAAATACCCCGATATTAAAGCCATGGGAAACAAGGAACCGTATTACACAAATTCCACGCAGCTTCCCGTATTTTATACCAAGGATTTATTCAAAGCGCTGTCACACCAGGATCCGCTTCAGACAAGGTACACGGGCGGCACCGTATTCCACATTTTCCTTGGCGAAAGGTTAAATTCAATTGAAGCCACAAAACAGCTTGTAAAAAAAGTGGCGGAAAATTTCCACATGCCTTATTACAGCTTAACGCCCACCTTCAGCGTATGCCCCACGCATGGCTACCTTGCGGGCGAATTCTTTAACTGCCCCAAATGCAAAGAAGAAGAAAAGGGAAAAATACTGTCTGAAATAACAGAATTAAAAGAACTGCTGGAACAGAACGTAAGATAAAAATTTAAATAAAATAATATAATTTTGGAGGCACTAATGGAAAAAAAAGACATCGTCGCAAAGATTGAAGAACTGGAAACAAAGCTTCAGGCCGTAAAAGGAACTGACTGCGAGGTTTACAGCAGAATAGTGGGTTACTTCAGGCCGGTAAAGCAGTGGAACAACGGAAAACAGGAAGAGTATACGGAAAGGGAAACATACACATCAGAACCTGCGGCTGAAAAAATTGAAGTGATGAATTAATAAATAAATGAGAATTAACGGCTTTACCGGGGTGTCGCTTCTTGACTACCCCGGACACGTCACTTCCATAGTATACACATCCCCCTGCAATTTTAAGTGCCCATTCTGCCACAACGCGTCCCTGGTGGAGGTTAATAACGACACGCTTCTTCTTGGCGAGATACTGGAACAGATAAAAGACCGCGCGGGATTTGTTGATGCCGTGGCAATTACAGGCGGAGAGCCCACGCTTAACCCGGGGCTGGTGGATTTCTGCTCGCTTATCAAAGACATGAAACTTAAGGTAAAACTTGACACCAACGGTTACAGGCCGGAAATAATAAAAGAACTGATTGATGAAGAGCTTGTGGACTACATAGCCATGGATATAAAGTCCTCTCCGGAAAAATATAAAATGGCATCAGGCCGTGAAATTGATTTTGGCAAAATAAAAAAATCCATAGAACTTATAATGATTTCCGGTGTTGAACACGAATTTCGAACCACCGCAGTCCCGGGAATAGTTGAAAAAGAAGATTTTGAACAGATAGGAAAACTGATAAACGGGGCTGACAGATTTTCCATACAGCAGTATGACAATAAAAACACGCTGTCGCATGTTTTTACCGGAATCCCTCCATATCCCGAACAGGTGCTTTACGAGTTCGCGGAAATAATGAAAGAATACGTCAAAGAGGTAAAAATTCTTAATACCGCCGTCCTTACGTAATTTCTTTTACTTAATACCCCCAAGTATGTTTGTTTTCTGCAAGTTTTGTGATATAATAATACTCAAGTGAAGATTATCTAATGACGGACCTGGAATACTCTTTAAAGTTCTAAGAAGATTTTTTAATGCTTCTTTAACCTTTCAGATAATCCTCCCCCGAAAAGAATTCAGATACTTCAGTTATATATACGAATTTTAAGGGAAACTATTCCCGAAAGCGAGAGTACAAAGATGAAACATCTTCCTGAACTTTTTATCGGAAATTTAAAGATAAGCCCGCCTATAATCCAGGGCGGAATGGGCATTAAAATATCACTTGCAAAACTGGCATCCGCGGTAGCCAATGCCGGCGGGGTGGGCACAATATCGGCCGCTATCAAAAGCGACCATGTTAAAGACAGAAAAAATATTGAAAAAGACGACGCGCTTGATTTAAGGGAGTTTGTCAGTTATGTAAGGGAAGCAAAAGCACTTACCAAAGGGATTATCGCCGTAAACATCATGGTTGCGCTTACCAGTTATCCCGCGCTTGTACAGGCGGCGGTAGATGAAAAAGTGGATATCATATTTTCAGGGGCCGGCTTGCCTTTAAACCTTCCCAAACTTGTTGAAGGCTCTGACGTAAAAATAGCGCCCATTGTATCATCCGCAAGGGTTGCGGAAATAATCTGCAAGACATGGACATCAAAATATAACAGAATTCCGGATGCTATAGTGGTGGAAGGCCCAATGGCGGGCGGCCATCTTGGTTATTCCCATGAAGAAATAGAAGAAGACGCCATATCGCCAAAACTTGACGGTATAGTAACCGGAGTAATAGAAACCGTAAAAAAATATGAAGAACAGTACGGTAAAAAAATACCCGTAATAGCTGCGGGCGGAATATATGACGGCAAGGACATTGCACACATGATTAAACTTGGCGCGTCGGGAATTCAGATGGGTACAAGGTTTGTATGCACGGATGAATGCGACGCGGATATTGCTTTTAAAAACGCTTATATTAACGCCAAAAAAGAAGACCTTGTAATAATAAAGAGCCCTGTAGGAATGCCCGGAAGGGCGATAAAAAATGAATTTCTTGAGAAAGCAAAAAAAGGTGAAATTAAGTTTAAATGTTCATACCTTTGCCTGAGGACATGCAATCCTGCAAAGTCCCCATACTGTATAGCAGACGCGCTTTCAAACGCCGCCAAAGGCGATTTAGAAAATGGGTTTGCGTTTGCGGGTTCAAACGTTTACAGGGTGGATAAAATAGTGCCGGTAAAAACCCTTATAGATGAACTTGTAAAAGAGGCGGAAGAAAACCTGGGCTAAGTTTTTTTCAGCAGGGTTTTAAATTCCTTAAAACTTTCAAGCACGCGCAGTTCTTCAATATTCAGGCATATTCCAAAACGTAATTTATAAGCGGCGGTTTTAAGGGTAAAAGACCTGCCTAAAAAACCAAATTCCGCTTTTACCGCGTAAAATAAATCCTTGGGTTCAAAATAATCGGTAAGTTTAAATTCCAGAATTTCCTCATTGTTAACCTTAATTTCCTTAAGTTTAATCAGCGCGCTTTTTTTGTAGTAAAAAGCACCGCCGGTTATAATAATCTCTTCTTTGCCAAACAGCGTCCATACCGCGGCGCGTGCTATAAAAAAAACGCCGATTAAAGCGTATACAGCTGTGGTTATGGTAATCATGGGGTTTAAGTCAATTTTAGAGCCCGAAGAATAAAGCAAAGTGGCTGCTGTCATTATGGCTATAAACAAAAGCCCCGCAAAAAAACCTGTCACAAAAACAGATAATAAAGCGTTAAACATAGTGTTGTAAGGTTTAATTTCTATGGTAATAGTGTTATCTGACTGCTGTGTTTGTATTCTGTCGGATGTGTTTTCCATGACACGATTATACTACACATAGGCGCTGTTTTTGCCGTATTTTTTATAGAAATCAAAACAGTGCTGTGCTATAATTTCGTTATTAATTGCAGCGCTAAATATAATCTCAGGAGGCAATAATATGGAAGTAAAAGACGGTATTTTCACATCGGAATCTGTAACGGCCGGCCATCCGGACAAAGTGGCGGACCAGATTTCTGACGCGGTTTTGGACGCAATTTTAACCCAGGACCCAAATTCAAGGGTTGCGTGCGAAACATTGCTTGCAAAAGGAATTGTAATTATCGCGGGTGAAATTACCACAACCGCTTCGCTTGATTTTCAGGCGATAGTAAGAAAGACCTTAAAAGAAATAGGGTACAATTCCAGGGAAGACGGAATAGACCCTGATGGATGCAATATATTATTATCGGTAAGCAAACAGTCGCCTGATATAAGCCAGGGTGTAACGCGCGCTGAAAATAAAAAAGGTACTAAAGAAGAAGGCGCCGGCGACCAGGGAATGATGTTTGGCTACGCCACCAACGAAACAGACGTGCTTATGCCATGGCCTATAACATATGCCAACAAGCTTGTGGAAAGGCTTGAAGAAGTAAGAAGAAAAAAGATAATTCCGTACTTAAGGCCGGACGGCAAATCACAGGTTTCCGTGCGTTATCAGGGCGGAAAACCGGTGGAAGTATCAGCGGTTGTTATTTCCAACCAGCATCAGGATGTTGATATCAAAAAACTTCGCGCTGACATTAAAAAGCACGTAATTGACCCCATAATTCCAAAAAATATGGTAACAAAAAATACAAAGTTTCACATTAACCCCACAGGTAAGTTTGTAGTGGGCGGCCCCGAAGGCGACACGGGATTAACAGGCAGAAAAATTATTGTTGATACATACGGCGGAATGGGCAGGCACGGCGGCGGCGCGTTTTCCGGCAAAGACCCTTCAAAGGTTGACCGCTCCGCGGCTTACATGGCGCGTTATGTTGCAAAGAATATCGTGGCAGCAAAGCTTGCCGATAAAGTGGAAGTTCAGCTATCCTATGCTATCGGAGTTGCCGAACCGACATCAGTACTGGTAAGCACGTTCGGAACAAACAAAGTGTCAGAATGCAAAATAGAAGCGGCGGTAAAAGAAGTATTCAGGTTAACCCCAAGGGGAATAAGGGAAACATTAAACCTGCGCAGGCCCATATACAGAAAGACAGCCGCGCACGGACACTTTGGAAGAAACGACAAGGACTTTACATGGGAAGCAACGGATAAAGCCGCTGCATTAAAAAAAGCGGCGGGTTTAAAGTAATACGCGGAAATAAAATTTACGGAGGCGAAATGAAAAAAAATTATGATGTAAAAGATATAACACTTGCAAAAGAAGGCAGAAGAAAAATGGAATGGGCGGAACGCAATATGCCTGTTCTGCGTTTAATAAGGGAAGAATTTAAAAAGACCAAACCTTTTAAAGGCATTAACATGGCGGCGTGCCTGCACATTACCACAGAGACAGCAAACCTTCTGTGGACATTAAAAGAAGGCGGCGCCAATGTGGTTGCCTGCGCTTCAAACCCGCTTTCCACTCAGGACGAAGTGGCGGCGTGCCTTGTAAAAGATTTTGGAATCCCCACATACGCAATCAAGGGCGAATCAAATAAAGTTTATTATTCGCACATACTTGCAGTGCTTGCTTCAAAACCAACGCTTACAATGGATGACGGCGCTGACCTTGTTTCCACAATTCACAAAACACACAGGCACCTTATCCCCGGAATTATCGGCGGAACAGAAGAGACCACAACCGGTGTTATAAGGCTGCAGGCAATGGAAAAAGACGGCAAGCTGGAATTCCCGGTAATTGCCGTGAATGAAGCCATGACAAAACATTTCTTTGATAACCGCTACGGCACAGGGCAGTCCACGCTTGACGGAATAATCCGCGCGACAAATGTCCTTCTTGCCGGTTCAACCCTTGTGGTGTGCGGCTACGGCTGGTGCGGCAAAGGCCTTGCAATGAGGGGCGCCGGCGCCGGCGCAAACGTTATTGTAACCGAAGTTGACCCCATTAAAGCGCTTGAAGCCAAAATGGACGGATACAGGGTTATGCCAATGTCAGATGCCGCGGCTTACGGCGATGTTTTTGTGACAGTGACAGGAAATTTAAATGTAATACGCGATGAACACTTTAGAAAAATGAAAGACAACGCCATAGTGTGCAACTCCGGCCACTTTAACGCGGAAATTGACCTGCCTGCCCTTGAAAAACTTGCGGTAACAAAAAAAGAAGTAAGGAATATGGTTGTTGAATACAAACTTAAAAACGGGCATAAGATTAACCTGCTTGCGGAAGGCAGGCTTGTAAACCTGGCAACAGCAGAAGGCCACCCGGCAATGGTAATGGATATGAGCTTTGCAAACCAGGCACAGGGCGCGGAATACATGGTTAAGATGGGAAAGAAACTGAAAAATAAAGTATATGTGGTGCCTGAAGAAATAGACAGAAAGATAGCGGAAATAAAACTTAAATCCATGGGCGTAAAACTTGAAAAACTTACCCCTGAGCAGGTAAAGTACCTTAACAGCTGGGAAGAAGGGACGTAATTTTGGAAAATTACACAGAAAAAAGAAGGCATCCAAGGGTAAGTTTTCAGGCAAAAGTTGCGTTAAAAGCCGCAGACACCCTTGAAGAAAATGAAGCCGATGACCCTTTAAAAAACGAAATACATGCAGACAGCGCGGATATAAGCGTAACCGGGGTTCAGGTGGTGTCAAAAGTATTGCTTCCGCCCGGAAGGATGTTAAGGATGGAAATAATGGTCCCGGAAGAACCAATGCCGGTTGTTACTTTTGGAAGGGTGGAATGGTGCTTCAGCGATTCAAAAAAAGAAGGCATCTGGAAGTCGGGCGTTAACTTTGAATTGTTACACCCCGACCATACGAAACTGCTTAAAAAGCTTACAGGGGAGACAACGCTGTAGGTTTTAATAAATAAAAAAAAGCGCCCGTAAAGGGCGCTTTTTTTATTTATGGAGGTGGCGATCGGAATTGAACCGATGAATAAGGGTTTTGCAGACCCGTGCCTTACCGCTTGGCTACGCCACCATTATTTGGCTTAAGGCAGAAGTAATTATAAGGGTTTACAGGCAATATTTCAAGGGAATTATGGGGGAGAATAAGGGGCGGGGAAGCAGGTGGGTAAAGGTTTTAAAAAATAGGACATTTCTATTTTGCATTGACATAAAGGTTTTAAAAAATTGACGTATTTCCCCCCAAGGCGTATAATAAAAAATGTTTGGAAGTGGTTTTTGAAACAATCATCTTTGGTAACGGGAGAAGCCATGATTGACAAGGAATTGAAGACTGTTAATGATGAACTTTTATTATATCGCATGAAAAAAATCACACAATGTAACAATCAGCGCCCCGGCCGGTTGCTTGGTTGGCAGAACATCGCGTAAGGTCCGGGGTTTTAGAGGAATGATAAATATCGTTTATTTATATGAAAAATCGACACCGTGCCTTGACTCATGACATTGATAGAAAAAACGCCAATAAAATATAGCGATATTGCTATTTGTTCGTAAATAATGAGAATTGATGATAGAATCGGATTTGTGGTTTTTGGGGAGAAATGATAAGTTGTAGTATAGCAAAGACAAAACAAATAAAGCGATAAAGGCAGGTTATTATGAGTGAGAAAACAGATAAACCGGGGTTTATATATTTATTAGTGCATCCGTCTAATCTGAAAAAAACCATCCAACACCGTATCTTAACTCAAGACTTGAGTAGAAAAAATACCAATAAAATATAACGGTAATGCTATTTGTTCGTAAATAATAAGAAAAGTTGTTTTTCTGCTAATAAAAGAATAGGTCTCAGAGCCTAATTTGTGACTTGATAAAAAGTGTTAACATGGTGATTGGGGAAGGAAGAATAAACCGGAGCAAAAAATAACTGTTAAATATTTGATCTTTGGATTAAGATATAGTTAATAAAATCAGGAGGGTATTGATGAAAAAAATAATTCTTATTATGTTAATCGGTTTAATTGCAATCTTTTCAGGTTGTAGTGGTTGCGGCAAAAGAAATCCTGTAGCTCCACCAGATGCTACAAATATAATTGAAAATACAGCAACAGAAACTCAAACACAGACTAATACGGCTACACAAACCTCTACACATACGCCAACAAATACATTAACACCAAATATTACATATGCCGGTCAATGGGGAAGTTATGGCTCGTTAAATGGGCAATTTAACGTACCTTCATATATTGAAATAGATGATACAAATTCTGAAATATATGTTGCAGATGCTTTGAATCATAGAATTCAGGTTTTTGACTTAAGTACCAATTATAAACGTTCAATCGGCTCTCCTGGAACCGGAGATGGTCAGTTTAGTCAGCCTTATCAATTTGCAGGTGATTTTGCGAACAATCGTATTTATGTGGTAGATGGTGACAATGATAGAATACAAATAATGGCAACGGATGGTACATTTATTGATAAATGGGGTGCTAATGGTACAGGAAATGGGAATTTTGATATGCCTAGTGGTATTGATATAGACACAACTAATGGAAAAGTATATGTTGCAGACACAGGTAATCATAGAGTACAAATATTTGATTTAAATGGCAGTTATATTTCTTATTTTGGTTATCAAGGAACGGGGGACGGACAATTTCAATCACCGATGGATGTTGAAATAGATAAAACTAATAGTCGTGTATATGTTTCTGATGGAGTACTTCACAACGTGCAAGTATTTGATCTATTAGGAAATTTTATCAGTAAGTTCGGTGAAAATGGTACTGGTTACGGTACGTTTGACCGTCCTAATGGGATAGAAATTGACAATGTGAATAACCGTGTTTACATTGCAGATACATTTAATAGTTATTGCCAAATGTTTGATCTTTCAGGAAATTTTATAACTCAATGGGGAAGTGCAGGAAGCGGGAATGGGCAATTTGATGATCCTAATAAAGTAGCATGGCATAATGTTTCTTCAAAGTTGTATGTAGTGGACTCATATAATAGCAGAATACAAGTTTTTACTCTAAATCCTTAATTGAACAACCCGACACCGTGTCTTAACTTAAGATTTTGATGAAAAAAGAAGAAAAAGAAAAAACTGGTGCCAGACCTTGAAAGTAAAGAAATACCCGACACCGTGCCTTGACTCATGACATTGATAGAAAAAATGCCAATAAAATATAGCGGTTATGCTATTTGTTTGTAAATAATAAGATTTGCCTGTATTCATATGATTTTAAAGTGTTAAATTACCTATAAAATAAAGCAAAAATAAAAATTATTTCAAAAGTGTAATTTTTGGCAAAAAGTCGTTGGATAAATGTGTTAAAAATACACAAAAGTCATTTGACAAATGTGTTTGCTGGTTGTAAAAATAACCCTACACCGTGCCTTGACTCAAGGCTTTGAAAAAAAAATGTCAATAAAATATAGCGGAAGTGTTGTTTGTGTGGGAATAATAAGAAAAGCAATTTTTATGCTGAAATAACAGAATAATTATTACTCCGGGGGAAGGCGTTCAGGTGGTAACAGGTGACAAGTGACAAATTGCAAGTGACAAGTGACAAATTGCAAGCTGTAAACTGTTAGCTGTAAATTACTCTCAACTCACTTGTCCGCTAAAGATTTATCGCAGGCGGAAGGTCCGTCCTTGGTTATTCTTTCCAACCGACCTTTCAACCATCCAACCTTCTGATCCTCCAATTTTATGTACTTAAATACATTTTTTGCTTTACAAAATATGTATTATAAGTGATAATTACATTGAAACAATATGTATCTTAATACATATTAGGAGGTGTATTATGAAGAATAATTTTAAGAAATTACAGCGTGAACAGATATTCGCGGCTTTTGAAAGCGGGCAGCCTTTTCCTGTTTCAATGCTTCCGGGTAAAGAATCAGCGCTTAGGAAAGCCCTTGGAATTACGCAGGGACAGATGGCAAAAAGACTGGGAACAAAGCAGTCTTCTTTTAACCGTACAGAATCCGCATTGGATACGGCTGAGCTGCAGACAATCGCGCGCGTCGCTAAAGAACTTAACTGCGAAGTGCTTATTACCTTTAAACCGGCCGGGACTTTTGAAGAGTTTATAAGAAAGCATGCTTTAATCAGGGCTGAAAAAATTTTAAAAAGGACATACTCCAATATGGCGCTGGAAGAACAGGCGCCTGATAACAGCGCGTATGAAAAACGCTTAAAAGAACTTACAGACGAGCTTAGTGAAAAAGCGGATTCTTCAATCTGGGAGGATTAAATGGACAATTTTCATGGCGCTGAAGATTCAACGCCTATAGATGATATTTCAGGTTTAATACCCGGGCATATCAGCACAAAAAAAGAACTTGATGTCTGGGAAGCGGAAAATGTGCTGCACGCGGTAAGTAAATACCTGTCAAAAAAAAACAGCTTTTGAGCTTTCTGAAAAAACAATAAAAGGCGTGCATAAGGAAATGTTCGGCGCTACATGGAAGTGGGCGGGGGCTTTCAGGAGAAAAGTGTTAAACATAGGAATTGCCCCGGAACAAATCGGTGTAGAAATAAAAAAACTTATTGACGATTCAAAATACTGGTCTGAAAATAAAATGCAGATTTTGGAACAGGCAGTACGGATACATCACAGGCTTGTCATGATACACCCGTTTGAAAACGGCAACGGAAGGCACGCAAGGCTTGTTTCCGATATAATTTTGTTTACAGCAGGGCATGCAATGCCTAAATGGCCGGATAAAGATATGGTGGACAACACAGATATAAGGAAAGAATATATAAAAGCCCTTAAAGAGGCGGATAAAGGCGATTTTGATCCGCTGATGAAGTTTACAGATAATTTGATTTAAAACGCGTAAAAAATAAAACAACCAGACACCGTGCCTTGATTCAAGACTTGGATATAAAAAACACCAATAAAATACAGCGGTAGTGCTATTTTTTCGTAAATAATAAGAATTGATGATATAATCGGATTTGTGATTTTTGGGGAGAAATGATAAGTTGTAGTATAACAAAGACAAAACTAATAACGCATTAAAGGCAGGTTACTATGAGTGAGAAAACAGATAAACCGGGGTTTATATATTTATTAGTGCATCCCTCTAATCAGAATTTATATAAGTTTGGAATAACTACTTGGAAACCCGAAGATAGATTAGCGGAGCATAATAATGACTGCAAAAGACAGGCGGGTAAAATTGTAAAAGAAACCGGGCAGAAATGGCAGTTGAAGGAATACCACGCTGTACCAGATATGGGTTGGGCAGAAGAGGTATTTTGGGCATCAACGGCTTACTTGGTAACACCCTATAGTAAAGGGGTTGAAGTATGTGAAATTAAGCAGGAAGAGGTATTTTCAGCTTTAGATAAAGCTAAGAAGGCAGGTTTACGGCCGCCGCCGGGTTTAAAGCCTGAATTTGACAATATTTATGCATATACTGCAGAGATGAAAAAACGGTTGCAGGGCCGGGGGATATCGCTTGAAGGGTATGTTACAGACCGTTCCGGGAAGTCTAATTTTATTTGCAGTAATGGGCATAAATGGAAAGCAAGGTCAATGGCGATAGCGGAAGGCGCGGGCTGTCCGTTTTGTGGTATTGGTGCTAAAGATTTGGAAGAAATCTGGAAAACAGCAAAACTGGGTTATATTTATCTGTTAAAAAATCCGGATATACCGGGGTTTATTAAAATTGAATTATCATATGACATGAACGTTAATTTTACGTGGGAAGACAATTGGGAGAGTTATAGATACCGTTATGTTATAGAACCCGTTTTAGCCGAGACGTTATTGTGGGAGATGCTGGGAAAACCTCTTCCGCATAACCGTGAACCAATAGAAATGGATTTAAAACTGGCAGAAAATGCGTTTAAAAATCTAATTTTTAAAATGCAAAGCGTTATTGCTGAAGCCGAAAAGGAAAAAGAAAAGATTCAGGAAGAAGACGTAACAAAAACATCCCAATAACGTGATTTATTAGGAAATTAAAATATAGGTGTCGTTGCCTGATTCATAAATTGATAAGAATTTAACATCGTGACTTGGTGAGGATAGAAAAAAGGAAAAGGGATCAAGGGGTAAAAAATTGACAACGATATTTACGGCTGTGGGGATTGTTGTGGCGGGGTTGGGGATTGGGTTTTTATCACGTGCTGTTGTGAAAAAGGTTTATAAACCCCTTATTGATGAATTAAAAGACCCGTCTCCGGAAATGATTGCTTTTGCCAATCAGGGACACATGGATGATTATCAGAAAAAGGCTTTGCTTTCACCTTTCAAACAAACACTTGTAATTGCCGGGGCAGGAGCAGGTAAAACTGAAATACTTAAAAAAAGGATAGTATTATTTTATAAGTATCTTAAAATACCTATCAAAAATATGCTTGTAATGGCTTTTAATAAAGATGCAGCTTTGGAAGTGGCAACAAGGGTGGGTGACGCTATCGGGCAAAAACCCCAGTTTTTAAAAGACAACATACGCACCATACATTCTTTTGCCTACAGCATAGCCAGAGAAGAAAATCCAAATTTTGATATTATAATTGATGAAAAACAAATGAAGAATTTTGTAAAGAACGTGCTGGAAAAACACAAGACCGGTAAAAATATGTTTAAATACATGGGTACGGCAATAAACCTGTTTGGCAACGTTAAGCCCAGGGAAAAGATACAAAAATATAAGACTGTTGCTGAACCGGGCAAAAGCATAAGATGTTCTGACGGGACAATGGTGCGTTCATACGCGGAAAAAAGGATTGCTGAAGCGCTGATAAAAAATAAAATTAATTTTGTTTATGAAACTATGGTTGCTTGGGGCGATAAATATTTTGAGCCTGATTTCTTCTTTCCTGATTATGGTGTTTACGCGGAATACTGGGGAATGATGCATCACGAGAATGCTTCAATCAGGGAAAAATATCGTGAGCAGATGCAGTGGAAAAAAGAACAGTTTAAAAAATACGGTTTTCGGCTGATAGATTTAGAACCGCAGGTGAATGAATTTCAAAAGCCCCCTGAAGAATGGATTATAACAAGGCTGAAAAATTATCAATCTGAAAGGTTTGTGCAGGATTATCAGATAAGGCTTAGAAAAATGTTTAATATTATTGAAGATAAGGTCGTGGAACTGATAATAAGCACTCTTGAAATAACAATGGCCTACAGTATCAAGATGAAAAAGTTAATGCCCGGAGCGGACCCGCTGATTAAGGCTGTGCTGGCTTTTATCATCCCTTTTTGTGAAGAACTGGAAACAAGCATGAATATGAAAAATAAAGTGACTTTTACAAAGATTTTGTATCTGGCTGTAAAAAGGCTTAGAGATGACAAGGCGCTGTTAAAAAAACTGCGCGAGAAATATAAATGCATATTTGTTGATGAAGTTCAGGATTTACAGCCTTTGACGCGCCAGTTTATACGGCTGTTAACCGGTAAAAAGCAAAATTTATTCGCCATCGGCGATGATTATCAGAGTATTTACTCCTTCGCGGGCAGCGACCCTATGTTTATTATTAAATTTGAGCATTATTTTCCGGAGGCGCAAGTCCTGAAATTAAAGTTTAACTACAGATGCCACCCCAAGATAGTTGAAATATCCAACAAGATAATAAAAAATAACAGAAGCCAGCGTTTTAAAGAGGTAAAAGGGAATGCTGTAAACGGACAACAGGAAACAGATAAAGTACTGACAGTCTTAAATGTTTTGGACGAAACTAAAGCAGAAGAACTTGCCGATTACCTGCTTGCACAGATACCGGAAAATGAAAGTATTCAGATTCTTGGCAGATACAGCGAGGCAATGCCGGAGATTGAACCATATATGAAAGTGTTAAACAAAAAGCTCAGACGCAGAAATTATAAATACATGACAATACATAAATCCAAAGGTTTGCAGGCGGATAATGTTATTATTTTAGGCTGTGTCAACAGCGAAGACGGGGCATTTTGTTTTCCTGCCAAAGATAATTTTCACAGGATTAAAGACAGGATTCTGGCTTTATGCAGGGGAAATAAATTCAGCCTTGCGGAAGAGGAAACAAGGCTGTTTTATGTGGCTGTTACCAGAGCAAAAAAAAGGGTTTTTGTCGTGACTGTAAGGTTGCGGGAATCCGAATTTGTTTTAAGTAATTTTTTGCCTGAAGGGATGGTTAGCAGCCAGACAATAGGTTATATGGCTGATTTTACCAGCAACAGCACCAGGGAATAATTACTAATTTTTTTAAGGAGGAAATACGATGAGAAAAAAGAAAGAACAGTTTAGAGAGATGGTTATAAAAAACAAGATGCAATATATAGAAAGCTATAGTCCTTTCCGGAAAAGCCCGGAAGAGTTTAACGAAAAAGTGGAATGTATACATTGCGGGAATAAATTCATATTTAATGAATTTAAGGTTATTCGTGAAATGGAAAGCGGGCATGAATATATTGTATGTAAGCATTATCCTGAATGCGACGGCACAATAATTGATTTTTTTTAGTGTTAAAAAATAAAAAGCAGCACAATGCCGTAAGTTTTAAAACATAGAGGGGGCAAAAATGCGTAATAAAGTTATTTCCCAGACAGAGACATATTCGAGAATAAAGGTAATACTTAACGAAGCCAGATTAAAGGTTTACAAAGCGGTTAATACAGTCATGGTCAGGGCTTATTGGGAGATTGGCAGGGTTATTGTAGAGCAGGAACAAAAAGGCAGTATAAAAGCGGAATATGGAAAAAAACTTCTGGAAAATCTTTCAGAGCGCCTGACTTTGGAATTTGGGCAGGGTTTTGATGCCAGTAACCTTTACATCATGCGCAAATTATATCTAACTTATCCAATTCTTGACGCACTGCGTCAAGAATTGAGCTGGACCCATTACCGGATACTGATACGTATTGATAATAAACAAGCACGGGATCTTTATGAAATTGAATGCGCGGTAAATCATTGGTCCGCAAGGGAATTGGAAAGGCAGAAGTCATCACTGCTATTTGAAAGGCTGACCTTGAGTAAAAATAAAAAAGCCATTATAAAAATGGCTAAAAAAGGGCAGGAGTTACAGACTTATGGAGACATGATAAAGGATCCGTATATATTGGAGTTTACAGGACTGCCGGCAGACAGGAAAATGTATGAAAATAACCTGGAACAGGCGCTTATTGAAAATTTATCCAAATTTCTTCTGGAACTGGGAAAAGGTTTTACTTTTGTAGCCAGGCAAAAGCGCATCAGTTTTGACGGCGAACATTATTACATTGACCTGGTATTCTACAATACAATTCTTAAATGTTATATGCTGATTGATTTGAAGATTGGACGGCTTAAACATCAGGATATAGGGCAAATGCAAATGTATGTAAATTACTTCGACAGGGAACTTAAAGAGAAGAACGATAATCCGACAGTCGGCTTGATACTTTGTGAGGACAAAAAAGATACAGTTGTTAAATACACGCTGCCTGAAAATAATAAACAGATATTTGCGTCTCGTTATAAGTTATATCTGCCCACGGAAAAAGAACTTAGAAATGAAATTAGCAGAGACAAAAAAATCATCGAGCAGTATCGAATAAAATAGAAAACAAACCGCTCGACACCGTGCCTTGACTCAAGACTTGGATAGAAAAAAACTATTGTTGTCAGATAAGTTTTGATGAATTGCTGAACATTATATCAAGTACATTCAATGCGGTTTTAAGGTCTTTTTCTTTAATGCCTTTAAGGCATTGTTTTGCCCAGCCTGATAGAATATCTTCAATTACCGGGATGGCAGATTCCCCTTTTTTGCTTAGGGTTAAATGCATGCATCTTTTATCCAAATCATGCTTTTCGCGTTTAATAAAACCGTTCTTAATAAGATTTGACACAACACGCGTTACGTTTGCCTTGTCCACCATGAAGTGCGATGCAAGGCCTTCCTGTGATATGCCGGGTTTGTCGCGGATGACAAGCAGATAGGCGTGCTGTGAAGAGCCCAGTTTAAGTTTTTTCAGGGCTCTCTGAAGATAAGCGGAGCCGTACCTGTAATTACCGGATATAAGGCGGCTTATTTTTATAAAATTGTTTTCCATTTGTTTAACCTCTCTTCCATAGGTTTATATTTTCATTTATGAATTCTTTCATGGAAACCGGGTTTTTGCCGGTTATCTGTTTGAATACCTGCGTTATTTCCCCCGCTTTGCCTAATGCGCATACAGTGTATATTGCAGCCATTACAACAGCAAATTCAGGGTTAATTCCTTCTTTAATTTTCCGCAATACAAATGAAAAAGCGGAAGGCATTTTATATGTTATTTTTCTGCCAAGAGATTCAGAGAGCATTGATGCAACCTCGCTGTAAGTTAAACTGTCGTTGCCTGTAATTTCATAGGCTTTGTTTTCATGGCCGATTTCTGTAAGCGCTTTGAAGGCAATGTATGCAATGTCAGAAACGTCTATAAAAGCGGTTCTGCCTTTGCCTGCCGGAACGTAAATTTCATCATTATCCCTTATTTCTTTAAGATGGGTGGTGGAAAGGTTCTGCATAAAAAATGACGGCCTTATAAAGGTGTAAGGGATGCCGGTTTTAATAAGGTATTTTTCCAGTTTTCTGTGGGGCACAAAGCTGTTGCGCTCCGCCCCCTGAAGTGATAAAAGCACAAAATGGCTGACTTTGGCGGATACCGCGGCGTCAATTGCGGGGAACATATATTTTTTTACGTCAGATATACAGGGCGGCCTCATCAGGAATAATTTGTCTATGCCGGTAAAAGGCGCCGGGTCAGACTTTCCGTCAAAAGCTAACTGCCTTAAAGGAACACCTTTTGGAATTTTTTCCGTTTTACTGATATCGGTAACAGCAGCTTCAAAATCTGCCCCGGAATTTTTAAGCAGCTGTATCAGGGCTGCTCCCACATTGCCTGTTGCGCCTGTTACCAGTATTTTCTTCATTTTAATACCTCCGTATTTTAAGTGTTAATAAGAGCATACATATAAATAGTTGATATGTCAACTATTTATTAAACCGCCCGCCGCCGTGCCAATATACTGTAATGGTATATGGCAGGTTTGATAATAATTGTTGGTAAATAATAAGAAAAGACTGATCGGGTGTATATTTAAATCTTTGGCAGCCGGTCAAAATCATTGTGAACTACCGGCTGATTGCCCGTTGTTGTCATTGGTTTTATACTTTACATATGTAAAGTATAGTTTACAAAAATACCCGGCATAGTGGTTTGGCCTAAGACTTTGGAGAAAAATAGGAAAAGGACGAGAGGCGAACAGTAGTTATGTTTAAGTGATAAAACATAACAAAGAAGTTTTATAATAACGTTTAGTGGGGGAAATTTTTGTATTTTTTAGCCTAAAATCCGTTTAATTGACAGAAAAGAAGAATTTTGTTCAACATAATGAACAAAATCGGACGAATTTGTACAACATAAAGCGAAAAATAGACAAAAATGTTGTTATTCAGCATAAAATAGAGAAAGAGCGGCTTGAAAACAGGCCTTATGTATCAAACCGCTCGACACCGTGCCTTGACTCAAGACTTGGATAGAAAAAACACGAATAAAATATAGAGATATTGATACTTGTTCGTAAATGATAAGAAAAGCTGTTTTTCTGCTGAAATAACACAAGCAATATCACTTTATCTTCCGGGGAAAGGATGTTGAGGGGGTGACAAGTGACAAGTGACAAGTGACAAGTGACAAGTGACAGGTGACAGGTGACAAGTGACAAGTAACAAGTAACAAGTAACAAGTAACAAGTTGTAAGTTGTAAGCTGTAACTTGTAAGTTG
Organism: Candidatus Goldiibacteriota bacterium HGW-Goldbacteria-1; assembly: GCA_002839855.1. Classification (NCBI taxonomy): domain Bacteria; phylum Candidatus Goldiibacteriota; species Candidatus Goldiibacteriota bacterium HGW-Goldbacteria-1. The sequence goes on along the minus strand of PGYV01000004.1, from coordinate 431,959 downwards.
TTAGCTGTAAAATGCTGTCAACTGTCAAGTCAAGATCTTTTCCTGCTTTACTTCCTTTTTGGCTGTAAACATAAAAGATAAATGTTCTTATTATCTGATATAATATAGCTTAACTGCCGGTTTTGTTTCAGTTATGTATTGCGTTTAAAAGGCGGTTCATCGGGGTTTATCAATGGCAAATACCGGTACAAAAAAAGGAACAGGCCCATTTAGCGAAGATTTTATATTGGTTATAGGCGTCATTATGTGCGGTTTGGTAGGCTGGCTGGGGGTTTATGCCGGCAATGAGTTTTCTTTTGTGGTTTTGTACCTTGTGCCCGCGCTGCTGGTAGCCTGGTTTTCAGGCGTCAAAAGCGGGTTGTTCATCTCGTTTTTTTCAGCGATTACCTGGCTTATCGGGGATATTATAGGAGAGCGCTCTTATACTGCCGCGTATATCCCTTATGTCAACGCGTTTTCCCGCATGTTGTTATACGCGATAATAACCACTTTAGCTGCAGTCCTGCGAAAGCAGCTTTTAACCGCGAAAAAAACATCCAATGAGGATTTTCTTACTAAAATTTCAAACAGCAGGGCGTTTTTTAATTATGCCTCCATGGAAGTTGAAAGGCTGAAACGTTACAAGGCGCCTTTTACGATTGTATATTTTGATGTGGATAATTTCAAGGGCGTCAATGATAATTACGGCCATAACGCGGGGGACACGCTTCTGGTCGGGTTAGCCAGGGCCATAAGAAACCATATCAGGCCCACCGATGTTGTGGCCAGGATGGGCGGCGATGAATTTGCCATACTGCTGCTTGAAACAAACCCGGAACAGGCTCGTACTGCGGTCGAAAAACTGGATGAGGTAATGAGGGCTTCCATGAAGGACAACGGCATGAACATAACTTTCAGCATAGGAGTGGTAACCTTTTTAACACCGCCGAAATCCATGGACGAGCTGGTGAGACTGGCGGATGAAATGATGTATATTTCAAAAAAGGGCGGGAAGAACAGCGTGAATTATTCGGTTTACAATCAGGATAAAAAGAAAAAAATTATAGTGCCGGACCCTGAAAGTGGAAAGTAAAAAGGACCCACACCGTGCCCGTTTATCGCAGGTAAAATGTTAAAAATCATTGTCAACACAGGTCTGCTGCAGATTTATTGAAGGCAAAAGTTATGTTCCTGTTGTTTCGGCACGGCAGGCTTCTTTGTATATGCGGAATTTTGTTATTTTGGGCGCCGGGGCTGCCAGTAGAAGCGGATATACTTATTGACACTTTAATCCGATGCCAGTAGAATTTTTGCATGAATCAGGATTGTGAAAGCTTTATGTTATCAAGCAAAGACAAGGGGTAAAAGTGTAAAATGAATAAAAATTATGATGTTGAGAAATTTCCCGAAAGCAGGCTTGCCACTGTTGATATAGGTAAAGTAGGCCTGCAAAAACACCATATAAAGGCTTTTATTGAGCTTGATGTGACTGATGCCAGAAAAATGATAAGAGAAAAAAAGAAAATTTCGCATGAAATATCTTTTAATTCCTGGCTGATTAAATGTATCAGTATGGCGGCTAAAGAGTGCCCGCAGATACATGGAATGCGTAAAGGTAAAAGAGAGGTTGTTGTATTTAAAGATGTTGATATTTCAATTGTGGTAGAGAGGGAAGTTAATGGAAAGAAAGTTCCCCTGCCGTACGTTATACGAAAGACAAATGAAAAAAGTATTTCTGAAATATACAGGGAAATAAAGTCAGCCGCGGAACAGGCGATAGAAAATGAAGGCGACAATGTTCTGGGGGAAAGAAGGCAGGCGGTGTTAATGAAGCTATATTATTTTATGCCGGGGTTTGTCAGAAAAATGATATGGCAGATAATAATAAAAAACCCGTTTATAGCTAAAAAGAATATGGGGACAGTTGCGGTAACTCCGGTAGGTATGATGGGCAAAATTAACGGGTGGGTAATGCCGGTTAGCGTTCATCCCCTTTGTTTTGCGGTTGGTTCAATTGTAAAAAAACCCGGTGTTGCAGATAATAAAATATCGATCAGAGAATATCTGTATCTGACAGCGCTGGTGGACCACGATGTTATTGACGGAGCCCCGGCAGTAAGAGTTCTTTCTAAACTTACCAAGATGGTGGAAAAAGGAGAGGGTTTGTCTTAAAAAAAACAGCTAACTGAGAATTATAACTCGACACCGCGCCTTGACTTAAGACTTGGATAGAAAAAACGCCAATAAAATATATCGGAAGTGTAAGTTATTTGAAAATAATAATAAAAGACAGTTTTTTTGCTGAAATGACAGAAGCAATATCACTTTATCTCCGGTGAAAGGCTGTTGGCTTATAAGATACAGCGGCAAAGCAGTGATAATACAACTTTTTCAAGTTTAAGTTGTCTAAATATTTAAGTTCTTAACATTAATGGGAGGGTTGTGAATGGACAATAATAACGATCAGGTAAAGCCCACAATTGTGGGCGCAAGGCCGCCTGAAGACATAAAATCAAATATCACAGCGCCGGGCGGGGTTCAGGTACTGCTTTACAAGGCAAAATCAGACCGTGAATTCAGAAAAGAACTGATACTAAAACGTTCTGCGTCCGCCATATTAGTGGGAATAGCGCTGGACGAGACTGAAGCTGACATGCTGGATTCAGTGCCGCTGCAGCAGTTAGAATGGATGATAGGCGCGATAAAGCTTCCGGATGAAAAACTAAAGATAATTAAAAATTGCACTGCAGCTGCTTTAATAGCGGCGGCGGGCTTAATACCGGCAATTGCGGCAGGCGGGTGTTCCAATAAAAGAAATATTACAGGGGCTGATGGCCTGCAGTTACAAATAACCAACACGCCGCAGGAAACTATGACTTCAACAGAAACTGACACGCCCATTATTCCAAGCGCGACATTTACCGGCACCGCGCAGCCGCCTTCGGCAACAAACACAGATACAAACACCCCGCAGGACACGGCAACCAATACTTATACGCATACGCCTTCATCAACTTATACAAATACAGGCTCAAGCACAAGTACACCGACTGTAACGCATATCAATACATTTACGCAGACAAATACAAAAACCGCCACGCATACATACACAAATACTTTTCTTCCCGGCACGCCCAGTTATACATATACAGCAACTTATACCTCGACCAGCACAAGTACCACGGCAGGCATTTTAAGCACGCCAACCCATACATATACAGGCACTAAGACAAATACATCAACGCCGACAATTACCCCGGGCGGCGATACCTTTACGCCTACTAATACTTCTACAAGTTCAAACACACCCACTAATACCCCGACGGCGACTTCAACTCCCACGGACGTTGTATTATTCCCGGACCCTGTCCTTCAGGCAAGGGTCAGGTCAGCCATTGGCAAACCAACGGGCACGATATACAGTACAGACCTTACAGGAATAACCTACCTGACTCTTTCCGATGCGACGATAACAAATATGTCTGGAATAGAATACCTGGTGAACCTGCAGAACTTATATATGACAAATGCCGCCATAGCGGATTACGGCTGGCTTACTGCGATGGCAAAACTTCAGTATATAAAAGGCAGCGGAAGCAATTTAAAGGACATGACTCTTTTAAGCGGCCTTACTTTGTTAAGAAAAATTGACATGTCAGGAAGCACCGGATTAACCGGTTTAACCTCGCTTAAAGACTGCCCGGCTCTTACTGAATTATATCTTTCAAACTGCGGGCTGACGGATATTTCTTTTGTGACGCAATTGATTAACCTTAATGTACTGGATCTGTACCTGAACCCGATTACTAATGTTCCGCCTTTGTCAGGGCTTACTTCCTTATATAACTTGAATCTTTCGCGGACAGGCATATCAGATATAAGCGGACTCTCCGGCCTGAATTTAAGCACACTGTCTTTATCCGGTAATAATATAACTGATATCAGCGCAATTGCCGGCATGACAGGAATGCTTACTATAAACCTGATTGATAACCCGAACTTAAGCGATGTCAGCGCGTTATCGGGCATGGAACTTATATACTTTATATATCTTTCCAATACAAAAGTATCAGATACCATGGTGTTTAGTAACTGCACAAGACTAAGGAAACTGATGCTTGTTAACACACAGGTAACAGAAATTCCCGGCCTTGTGGCAATCGCTAATAAACATGGTTTTTATTCCGGGGCTGAAGTTGATCTTACAGGGTGCGCGCTGTCTGATCAGGCAAAATACGGCGATATACCGTATATAAAATCCATCTCTTCTGTGGAAATTAATTACTGATGGCAGACTTTACCCTTGTAAACCTGAATATGCTTTACCTGCGTTTCCGCGCGTTTGTGGAAAAAGAATGTCACACGCCGCTTGGCTGCATGTATCTGATATCAGCCCTGGAAAAAAAAGGAATCAGCGTGGATTTCCGCGACTATCAGCTGTATAACGGGGACGAACCGTTTGATAAGGATAATTTTTTGTCTTTCCTTGAAGGCAGCGCGGATATAATAGGGTTTTCATGCATGGCAAATCTTCTGCCTTTTACAGTCCTGATGATGAAAGCAGTCAAAGAAAAATGGCCGCAAAAAATCCTGATACTGGGCGGGGTCGGGCCAAAAGCCGTGGAAATGAAATTAATGGAAAGGTTCCCGTGGATAGACATCATCGGCAAAGGTGAAGGCGAGAACTATGTGCCTGAGCTGATAGAAAAAGTATTAAAAAAACAAAGTCTGCGTGATGTGCCGGCAGTACTATACAGGCATGACGGCAGGATAAACGAAAACAAAAGGCCGCAGCGAATCAGTGACCTGGACAGTATCGGGCTTCCCGCGTTTGGGCGCGTGGACCTTACAAAGTATCAGGGGTATAATATACTTACTTCACGGGGCTGCCCGTATAAATGCACTTTTTGTTCGGTCGCGCCGGTCTGGGATCACATTGCATATTTCAGAAAAAATGAAAGCATAATTAAAGAAATAGAAACCCTGCATGACAAAACCGGGCAGGAGCTTTTTTTATTTCAGGATGAGTTCTTTTTGTCGGGCAAACAGCGCGCCATGGATTTTTGCGAAACATTAAAAAAACGGGGCAGCCGCCTTAAATGGAAAGCTTTTGGAAGGATAAATCTTGTTGATACAGAGCTTATGCGCGCCATGTCAGACGCAGGGTGCATAGAACTGCGTTTTGGGGTGGAATCCGGGTCTGAACAGATATTAAAAAGGGTAAAAAAGGAATTTGCGCCGCAGCAGGTGATAGAGGTAATATCCGAGTCCGCGCGGATATTTCAAAGGACAGACGCTTTTTATATATGGGGCTTTCCGTTTGAAACTATGCAGGATTTTTACGCATCGCTTTTTCAGATGGTGTCATTCAGGGGCATGGGCGTAAGGATACTGCCGTCTTTGCTTACCTATCTTCCACAGACGCAGATGTATGACGATTATAAAGACAGCGGTAAATTCGAATTCTTCCCCGGGCTTATCCCTGAATACATGTTAACAGGGCATGAACTGTGCAGGTATCCTGAAGTGACAATAGAAGACAAATACAGTTATATATTTGAATTAATAAGGCAGCACCCGGATATTTTTACGGGTTTTTATCTTATAGACGTACAGTCAAACATAATGCCAAAACTGGACATACTTAAAAAGTACGGGTTTTATCCCGATATGGAGCAAAGCGCGGAATCATGCGGGGCGCATTCCGCCAAACTTCCTGCGGGCACGATAACTTCACCCGGCTCGCCAAACAGGTGCGTTTAAATGACAGAACTGGATATTAGAATAAAAAGCCTGATAGATTCGTGCCGTGACGCCGTGCTTATAACAACAGATTCATCAGGCCTTGCCGTGCCAAGGGTAATGAATAAAGTGCAGGATAATGAAAGAAGCGGAGGGGTGTTCTGGTTTGCAACCATGCACGATTCGCAGAAAGTAAAAAGGATAAATAATAATAACAGGGTAAGCATAATGTTCTATGACGCAAAAACAGAAGACTGCGCCAATGTTTACGGCACGGCGCTTATATTAACAGATACAGAGACAAAAGAAAGGTTCTGGAACGACAGCTGGAAGGAATATTTTCCGGGAGGGGCAACAGACCCCATGTATTGCCTGATAAAAGTAACCCCGGATAAAGGGGATTTTTTCTTTAATCAGGAGAATAAAAGAGGAATTATCAGTTATTTTGCGGGGAAATAACTTTATCTGACGCAAGAAAAAATAATTAAGGCGGGAAAATAATGGAGATCAAAGAAAAATCAAGAATTCACGGAGCTGCCGCCATTGTACTTTTTATCGGGGCTTTCCTGTCGGGCGGGTATGCGGTGTTTGTGGATTCAATATTATTTGGTTCTATATACGCCGCGGTTATTGTTATATTTTTTACCGTCATACCTGCAGTTTATTGCTCTAAATGCCCGTGCAGGGATAAGTGCATGCACGTGATACTTGGGCCCATCTCAAAACTGCTGGTATCAAAGCCGAACGAGTCCGCCTACACAGTGCCGGATATGGTTTTGACGCTTGCCGTGGCGGCAGCGGCGGTTATAACGCCGCAGCCATGGCTTATAAAAAACATTCCGCTTTTGATTTTTTACTGGGCGGCCGTAACGATTGCAGCCGCGGAGATATTTCTTTTTGTGTGCAAAGGCTGCGGCAATAAAAAATGCCCCATGAAAAAGATATCAGGGCGTAAATAATAAAAAAACTGTTTTCCTGCTTTAATTAACAGAAGCAATATCGCTCCATCTACTGGGGATAGGCTGCTGCGGTGATAAATCAGGATAAAATTATTATCATTTTCTGGTTGCTTGTCCGTATCCGTTTCTCCTGGTGCGGGAAAAGAAAGTTTGATTTTTAGTATGTGTTTTGCTATATTTAATCAAAGGGTTGTAAAAGGAGATTATTAATGAAAGATATAAGTTATGTGGCCTGGAAAGAAGGAAAATATTATGTAGCTCAGTGCCTTAATGTGGATGTTTCTTCATTTGGAAAGACAATGGAAGAAGCGTCAAAAAATATTAAGGAAGCCGTAGAGTTGTATCTTGAAACAAAAGGTTCAAAACTTCCTGCAGTTGATAACATCTATCTGGGCAAAGAAAAAATACATGTCTAAGTTGTTTTCCTCCAAAGAAATAGCATCTGTCTTGTCTCTGCTGGGTTTTACGCATATATCACAAAAAGGTTCGCACGGGAAATTTAAAAATTCTGCAGGTAAAACCGTCATTCTTCCCATGCCGAAGAAAGAAATCCCCGAAGGAACGCTTAGAAGTATCTTAAGGCAGGCCGGGATTGATAAAGACGAATTTAAAAAACTTCTGGGAAACTAACATAACCTTATATTTGTCCGCTATACAAAAAACATTCAATATAAAACCACCGGCATCGCGCCATTTACCGCGAGGGTATATGGCAGGCTTACATTTTTGGTAATAAAATATTTGATTTTTGGGGCATGCCGTCGGATAATGATACAATAAATAAAGCCGCCGCGAAAGGGGCGCGGATACAGGGAGGATATATGGATGATATTATGCAGATGCAGTATCAGCAGAAAAACGCGGTATTAATACCGGGGTTTGGGCGACATGCAATAATATTCAACAAAGACAATCTTGTATACAAAGAAAAAACCTACTATTACTCTAACCTGACATCCGTCTTTTATCACTCTGAAAAAATGTCTGTAAACTTTATCCCTGTTTTATATTCCTTTTATGCGGGATTGCGTTTTGGAAAAGAAAAGATTGATTTTACATTTACCACGCCGTTTTATATTGGCGCTAAAAAAAAGGAAGCTGTGTTTTTTAAACTTGTCACCCTGCTTGGTGAATATATCATGCCTTTATTAATTTCAAATAGTATAAAAGATATATTTGAAAACGGGAAAAGCGTGTCTGTCGGCAATATTATATTTACAAAAGACGGGTATTCAAAGAAAAAGTTATTTGGCGGAACAGATTCGGTTTTGTGGAGCGAACAGGTTTACCTGCCGGTGCCGCACGAGGGTTATATATATGTGTACAAGGATAAAAAGGGCAAAGCAAAGGTATTTAAGATGTTAAGAATGAATACACCCAACGCCGTGCTTCTGCCGGAGCTGGTACAGCGTGCGTATAACAGGTTTCATAATATAGGGGGATGAGGAAATAGAGTAGTTATGTTTAAGTGCTAAAACATAACTAAGAAAATTCATAGTTACCGGTAAAAAATCATTTTTAACTCACGACCGTCTGTCTGTCCCTGTTTATTCAGTTCGCCAGCCAGTTTTTCGCTTCTTCCACGCTGCTGAATACTTTGGCCTTATCAGACACGCCTGTAAAAAGAAGGAACCCTTTTAACAGAACCGATTTAAGCGGGGATATGCCTACGTACGCGTCCTTATATACCAGGTACGCGTTTTTTTTGCCAAGCGCTTTTGCCTTTTCCATAAAGTCCGGCGTTGCGGCTGTGTTTTCCACGTTCAAAAGGTGCCGCACTTTTTCTTTGCTTTCGTTGAATTTTTTATCAATTTCATCAAGTATTAAGACAACTTCTTCTATATCCCTGATATTGCTCATGTCTGAAACCAGTATCTTTTTACCCCTGTGTTCTGTCCACTGTACGCGCATTATGTCCGCCTCCTTTATTGCTTTATGGGCATATGATACAGAATTATGGGGCTAAAATCAATGCCGATGGATAAACTCCTGCCTGTTGCCGTTTTCCCTTTTTAATGCGGTTGATTTAATATTTATATTTGTTATTATAAGTGGTAATAAATTAAAGTTTTAAATGCTTTTTTTATTGCCGCCGGGGGGCGTTTTTTAATACATTATAAGGGGAAATATAATGCGTAAATTTATTTTAACTTTAATCTGTATTTTATGGGTATCAACGGCGTTCACTGCCGGGCAGATGACAATTGGCATGGGTTTAAACGGGGTTTCTGACTGGACAACAGAGTGGCCGTTTGTGGACATAATGAAAATATCGCGCGAGTGGTTTACTTTTAACGCGGACGGTTCGGACGGCTGGGACACGGGTTATGGCGCGTCAATTCCTTTGGATTCCAATTTATATCCCTCTCAGGTGCCTTTTGATCCCGACGGCGCGGGGCCGGCTATACCTCAGGCTGTGCGTACAGTTTGGGCCATTGCGCACCTGCCCACAGGAAACTACACATTTATATGTGAAGGCACGGGAGTGGTCAGTTTTAACGGCATGATGAGCGGTTCATTTACCGTAAACGGAGGCGGCACATTTACCGTTAACGTTGCAGGCGACGGAAACGCGTGGATGGATATAACACAGTCGCAGGCCGGCGATAATCTGCGCAATATGCGCCTTATAATGCCGGGCTATGAATCTGTTTATCAGGCAGAAAAATTTCATCCCGAATTCACATCCAGGATATCCATGTTTAGGGCGTTAAGATTTATGGATTGGGGCGCGACAAATGATTCAACTCTTGCCAATTGGGCTGACAGGCCGCATACCGGGGATTATTCATATACACGCAGGGGCGTCCCGTATGAAGTGATGATAGAATTGGCCAATAACCTTAACATTCCGCCGTGGATATGCGTGCCGCACATGGCAACGGATGATTATATAACCCAATTGGCGCGGCTTATCAGGGATAACTTAAATTCAAACTTAAGGGTATATCTGGAATATTCAAATGAAACATGGAACTGGCAGTTTGGCCAGACAAACTATTGCGAAGACCAGGGAGAACTTCTTGGGCTTCCGAATTTTTTCGGATACAGGTGGGCTTATCACTGCAAGAGGGCGTGCGATATATGGCGCATCTTTACGCAGGAATTTGGAAGCGATACGCGTTTTGTAAAAGTGCTTGCATCGCAGGCAGGGTGGGGTTCAGGCACAGAGGCCGACCCGTATCCCATTCAATTTATGCTGGAAGACGCGATGACAAACCCGCTTATAAATCCCGACGGTTACAGCGCGGACGCGATAGCTATTGCGCCGTATTTTGCGCCGGTGGGAATGGGAAGCCTTACTGACACCGCGACCGTGGATCAGGTAATTACGCTGTGCCTTCAGGATATAGACGCTATGAACGCGCCGGGCGGAATGGTGTCAGGGCATAAAACCGTGGCTGATGAGCACGGAGTAGAGCTGGTGTGTTATGAAGGCGGGCAGCACATGGTGCGCAGCGAAAGCACGGCGCTTACCGACACCTTTATAGCTGTAAACAGGGATCCGCGTATTTACGGAGTTTACACGGATTATCTTGATAAGCTTGACGCGGCAGGCGTAGGGCTTTTCTGCCATTTTGTGGACTGCGGGGATTTCAGCCGGTGGGGAATGTGGGGAAGCATGGAATATCAGAATCAGCCGGTTGCTGACGCGCACAAGTACAGGGCCCTTGTTGACTGGAATAATATTTCGCTTTCACGCACGCCCACGGTAACACCGACAAATACGCCCGTGTTTAGCGCGACTGCCACCCCCACAATTACAATAACCTGCACGGTAACGGCAACCGCCAGCATAACCCCAACGCCTGAATATATTTATAATCCATCGCAGGAAATAAAAGCACAGCCGTCAAACTGCATTGCAGCCATGGGATGTAATAAAATATTGTTTACGGGCCTGCCGTTAAACGCAGAATTGTTTATTTATGACATAACAGGGGGCCTTGTTTTCAGTACAAATACAAATTCAAATGACGGCACATATCTGTGGGAAATAAATAAAAGCCGCAAGGCGGGACGAATAGCGGCCGGGATTTATATTTACGTGGCCGCTGACTCTGATGGCAGGTCAAGAAAGGGAAGGCTGGCAATAATACCATAGCAGAGGTAATTAAGGATGGTTTATCTTCCCGCGTTTGACGCTTCTAAATCCTGCCTGTATAATTACAATTACCGGTGCGCGCATAAAGCCGCGCCGGATATTTTAAAATCCGGGGGTTAGATATGAAAAAAACTTTATTTGCTGTTTTTATCTTATTTTTGGCAGGTGTATTACATGCAAAGATTGTCACAAAATCCGTTGATTACGAACAAGACGGCGTTGTTTTGGAAGGCTTTCTTGCGTATGACGACGCGGTGAAAGGAAAAGTGCCCGGAGTGCTGATAATTCACGAATGGAACGGGCTGCAGGACTACATGAAAAAAAGGGCTGTACAGACGGCGGGGCTTGGGTATGTTGCTTTCGCGGCTGACATATACGGCAAGGGTATAAGGCCGAAAAATAGGGAAGAGTCCGGTAAAGAAGCAGGCAAATACCGCGGCGACAGAAAACTTATGCGCGCGCGGGCAAACGCGGGCTTAAATGAACTTAAAAAATTTAAGTTTACGGATGCTGACAAACTTGCTGTTATGGGTTACTGCTTTGGCGGCACAGCGGCGCTTGAACTTGCGCGCAGCGGGGCTATGATAAAGGGCGCCGTGGCTTTTCACGGCAATACAGACACTCCTGATCCGCGGGACGCGAAAAACATAAAAGGCCGCGTGCTTATCCTGCACGGCGCAAAGGACAGGTCGGCTTCATGCGAAGCTATAGACGCTTTCCGCTCGGAAATGGACAATGCGGGAAAAGAGTGGGAGATGGTACTGTACAGCGGAGCTGTGCACGCTTTTACAAACCCGGACGCGGGTTCCAACACCTCAACCGGCGCTGCATATAATAAAAAAGCAGATGAAAAATCATGGGAGCAGATGAAAATGTTTTTTAAAGAGATATTCAGGTAAAGATAAGGAGAAGGTTGAGGATAAGGAATGGGGGTGGCGGGGTATTGTCATTGATTTTAGTATGCCGCGTGCTATAATAAATAAAACCAATTAAAGGACTGTTATTATGACTCAGGAACAGAAAGACATAATAAAAAAACTGTTATGGGATTACAATTTTACCGAAGAAGAATACATGGATATTTTAACCGGTAAAAAAGAACTTGGCAGTTTTAACAGAAAATGGGCGGTAAGGCGGGCCGTAGAAGGCCTGAATTATTATGAACTTATTGAACTGGTCGGTTTTAAAACAATAGTTGAAGTATGGCCTTCTATAAGAGAAACCTTCCGTATAAAAAGCATAAGAGACGGTATTGACTATGCCCTACGAAAATACACTGTATCCGCTTCAAGATAAAGTCCTGTCGCTTATAGACAGCCTTGGTACACCTTTCTATTTAACGGGCGGTACCGCCTTAAGCCGTTTTCATTTTAAACACCGATATTCTGACGACCTTGATTTCTTTGTTAATGATGATTTGAAATTTCAGGATTACGTCAATCTGATAATAAAGGCACTTGCCGGAAAAGAAATGAAATGTATTGTGGAAAAAAAATATGAATCATTCTGCAGGCTGACGGTACAGGACATTTTAAAAGTGGATTTTGTGAATGATGTACCTGCCTATTATGGCACGGTTGAACTAAGGGCATCCGGCCCGTATTCAAAGATAGATAATCCGATGAATATTCTTGCCAATAAGATAACGGCGTTTTCCGACAGGGATGAACCGAAGGATATATCGGATATATGGGTAATTTCTAAAAATCTGCCTGTGGACTGGAAGGAAATTTTTACTGCGGCGGACAGTAAGGCTGCAGGGTTAAATCCGCCGCTTATCGCGAAAAAAATGGAAGAGTATGATACTGCCGGGCTTGACAGAATAAAGTGGGTTAAAAGGCCTTCTGATGAAGAGTTCAGGGAGGATATGAAAAAGGTTGTTGGCGGGATATTAAAAATAATATAATTATTTGAAAAAGTGCCGGAGTCTTGTTTGTGATTTAGCAGGGCAAAGAAAAGGATAAGGAACAGGAAATAGAAAGATGGGGGTAAACGGCTTTTGGGGAATAAATTCAATTAATCAAAAAACCAATTGTAATTACCATCTTATTTTTATATTATGTTTTAAAACTAATGCAGGAGGTTATTATGAAAAATAACAGGGCTTTGATGTATGTTGTAAGCGTTTTAACAGTTACGTTTTTATATTCAATCACATTCTTTTTTATTCCGCTTAAAGAAATGGGGGAGATATGCGTTTTAAATGTGCCGGGGCCGCAGGGTAATCAAATCTGCGCCGTGAACTTTTCCCTGATATTTCTTGCCGTGTATATGTTAATACCCCTTATAGTCACTTTAATTCTGCAGAAAATTGTTTATAAAGAGCCTTTAAAAGAGATAGGCTTTAAATTTAAATGGAGCCCGTGGTATCTTTTTGCCCTGTTTGCGCCTATAGCAATATCGTTCTTAGCCTCCGCGTCCGCGCTTATTTTTCCGGGAATATCATTTTCCCCTGACATGAGCGGCATGATTGACCGGTATAAAGATATGCTTTCGCCGGAGCAGGTTGAAGCAATGCGGCAGCAGCTGGCAAGCGCGGGGCCTTCGGTTTTAATTATGAGCATTGTGCAGATGATAGTTGCGGCAGTGATCATTAATGCTGTTTTTGCCCTTGGCGAAGAAGCAGGGTGGAGGGGCTTTTTTCTTAAGAACTTATCAGGGCTGTCTTTTTATAAAAAGTCCGCGCTTATAGGCGCGGTGTGGGGTTTCTGGCACCTGCCCGTTATCATACAGGGTTATAATTACCCGCAGCACCCGATAGCAGGCGTCTTTATGATGATAATTTTCTGCGTGCTGTATTCTCCCATCTTTACATATACGGTGGAAAAGACAGGCTCTGTTTTTTCCGCGGCTGTTCTTCACGGCGCAATTAACGCTTCTGCGGGCGCCGCGGTTATGTACATAAAAGGCGGGGATGATTTAACGGCGGGTGTAATGGCCGCTTCCGGATTTATTGTGCTTATATTAGTGAATGTAATAATTTATTTTTATGATAAAATAATCAGCAAAGAAAAAATAATCACTAAGGCGTGAAATAAAAATCATTCAGGAGGAAGAAAATGAAAAAAGTTTTATTCTGTGTTATTGCAATACTTGTTTTAGCTTTAAGTGTATTCGCGGAAGAACCCGTTGCAGCAGCTGCGGCTGTTCAGCCGGAAGCAGCAGCAACAGCTGTACCGCCGCAGGGCTGGTTAAAGCCGGTTGTTACAGGGGCGGTAAATTTCTCGCAGGCGGGTTTTGATAACTGGGCGGCAGGCGGAGAAAACAACTGGGCATGGACAGCGTCTTTGCTTGCGGGTGAAAATTACGACATGGAAAAATGGCTTTGGGAAAACACGTTAAAATTGAAATACGGAATGATAGATACAGAAACAGCTGACCCCAAAAAATCAGACGATGAAATAAGGCTTGATTCCATGCTGCGCTACAGGCTTGGGATAAAGCTTGACCCTTTTGTGGCTTTTATGGCACAGACACAGATGATAGCGGGATATGTATACTCTCCGGAAAAAATAGAAGTGTCCGCGTTTATGGATCCGGGTTATCTTAAAGAGAGCCTTGGTTTTGTTTATTCTCCTATTGATAATTTAAGTTTAAGAATCGGCGCGGCCATTAAGCACACAGTGACGGATAAATACGCCCTTTTATACGCGGGCGGCACCAATAAATTTAAGACAGAACCGGGAGCTGAAGCCGTACTTGATTACATGGTAAAGTTTGCGGATAATATAATTTATGTGACAAAGGCCGAAGCTTTTACGGATTTTAAGGCTTCTGACAGGACAGACCTTGCATGGGATAATACTTTGACATTTAAGTTTAACGAATACTTCAATATGGGCTTAAATTTCATGATGAAGTATGACAAGGACGTATCCACAAAGAGGCAGATAAAAGAGTCGCTTACTGCCGGAATTACTTATAACTTTATTTAAAAACGCGGGACGCGCGGGAGCGCGTCCCCTACGAAAACAGAAAATTTTATTATATAGGCTATAAAAACAAAAAGCCCGGTGGCAAAACCACCGGGCTTTTTTTATTAATAACGTTATTTTTTAGTTACTTTTTCTTCTTTAAACATAAATTTTGCAACCAGAAAAACAACCCAGGCAATTATCAGAAAGTTAATTGTAGAGCTAAGCAAAGCTCCCCAGCCTATGTTGAACTTCCATATGCTAAGCGTGGCTTTTTCCCAGTCTCCGCCCGGGATAAGAACCCCAACCAGAGGCATTATAAGATTGTCCACAAGCGACTTTACAAGTTCAGTTGCCGCGCCGCCCATTATAAAACCAACCGCAAGTCCAATTACCTTGTATTCTTTTAGAAAATCCTTAAATTCGTTGATAAGGCTTAACTTTACCTTCTTTTCAGCTTCTTTTTCTTTGGTTACATCCTGTTCCGCCACTTGACTCCTCCTTATATATATGTGAATTGTCCCGCTTTGTGATTATAGTAATACCATAAAACAGGGATAAAATAAAGTTTTTAAAATTAACAGCCGGCGGTTGATCCCGGGGCAAATGCACCTGCCATATAGGGGGCAGGTTGTGTTTTTGTCAGTCAATATTGACTTTCCCGCCAGATATGGTATTTTATTAATATCAATTTTAGTCCTTATAAAAATCCCGGTAAATAAGGTGCAAGGAGGTATTGTTATGGCGGAAGAAAAAGAAGAAATAAAGCAGGATGTTAAGGAAGAAACACAGGAACCTTCCCTGGAACAGCAGGAAGCGGAACTTGAAAAGAAGATTGAAGAGGATAAAAAGCTTCTGGCAGAGACCACTGACAAATATCTGCGCGCCCTTGCGGAACTTGATAATTTCCGCAAAAGGGTGGCAAAAGATAAGGAAGATTTTGTAAAATTCGCGAAAGCCGACATAGTAAGGGACTTTCTGCCTGTAATTGACAACCTTGAAAGGGCGATTGTGTCAGCCAAGGAAGTTAAAGAGGCAAAACCGTTAAGGCAGGGCGTAGAAATGGTGTTAAAGCAGTTTGTGGAAATATTTAAAAAGCAGGGAGTTGTGGAAATTGAATGCAAGGGCGTATTTAACCCGGACTTTCACCACGTTGTCCATAAAGAACCTGTGGAAGGAAAAGAAGACGGGGAAATAACCGAAGTGTTTCAGAAAGGGTATATGTTTGAGGATAAAGTAATGAGGCCTGCGATGGTTAAAATAGCGGAAAAAAAATAAGAGCGGGGAAGACTGATGCCACACAAAGATTTATATGAAGTGCTTGGAGTTTCCAAAAATGCCACTGCTGATGAAATAAAATCCGCGTTTAGAAACATGGCCAAAAAGCACCACCCTGACGCGCATCAGGGAGATAATGAAAAAAAACAGGCAGAGGAAAAATTTAAGGAATTGGGCAATGCCTATGCCGTTTTAAGCGACCCGGATAAGCGCAAGAAATATGACACATATGGATTTGACGGCTTAAAAGGAAATCAGGGCGCGGGACAGTACGGCGGGTTTGAAGATATCTTCACCAATATGGGCGGAATGGGAGATGTCTTCGGCGATATGTTCGGCGACATTTTCGGTTTTGAATCAGGCCGGCGCGGCGGGCGCGGCAGGTCAAGGCGCGCTGACGGCGAAGACCTTCAGGTAAATACCACAATGACATTTGAAGAGGCGGCTTTCGGCAAGAAAGCGTCGTTTGACATAAACAGGATGGAAGTCTGCGAAACCTGCAGGGGAGAAGGCATTAAACCCGGCACTTCAAAAAAGACATGTTCCACGTGCGGCGGGCAGGGAAAAGTAAGGCAGTCATCCGGATTTTTTTCCATGGTCACCACGTGCCCCAAATGCGGCGGCGAAGGCGAAATAGCGGAAGCGCTGTGCCCGGACTGCAGCGGCAAAAGGCTTAAGCAGAAAAAGAAAACCATAGAAGTAAATATACCGGCAGGGGTTGCCACGGGGTCGTACCTTAAACTTTCCGGCGAAGGGCATAAAGGGCTGTTTGGCGGAATACCCGGAGATTTGTTTGTGGCGGTAAAAGTGGAAACGCATGAAATATATAAAAGGCAGGATAACGACGTAATACTTGACCTTCCGGTGACAATAACACAGGCGGTATTGGGCGACCAGATTGTAATTCCCACCTTATATGGCAAAAAAGAGATAAAGATTCCTGAAGGAACTCAAACCGGCGATACTATAAATATTAAAGGCGGCGGTTTTCAGTCTTTGTCAGGCAGGGCAAAAGGCGATATGCACGTGGTAATAAGGGTGGAAATCCCCAGGAACCTTAATTCAAAGTTGAAAGACGCCTTTAAAAATGTTAAATTGATGGACAAGGAAGAATTCTATAACGACGTTAAGCAGTATTCAAAAGCTTCAAAAAAACACCTTGAAAAACAGTAAAGGAGGAATAAATGGGAGCGGAAGAGAAATTTGATGTCATAGTGGTAGGCGGAGGGCCTGCCGGCCTTACGGCCGCTTATGTAATGGCTAAAGCGGGGCTGCAGGTTGTGGTTTTAGAGCGCGGCGATTACTGCGGTTCCAAAAATATGTTCGGCGGAATGTTTTTTACAAACGTGTTAAGGGAGCTTATTCCGGACTTTGAAAAAGACGCCCCGTTGGAAAGGGTTGTCACCAGAAGGCGCTGGTCGCTTTTAACCCCGGACGGTGAAATAGGCGGCGGTTTTAAATTCTCAAAGTTCGCGCAGCAGCCGCATAATAACAGCTATACGGTTTTAAGGGCCAAATTTGACAAGTGGTTCTCCGAGAAAACCGAAGAAGCCGGCGCCATGATTCTTACCGGATGCGTGGTGGACGGATTTTTAAGGGATGAAAAAGGAAAAATTAACGGGGTTAAAGCCAGGATGGATGACGGCGATATTTATGCCGACTGTGTTATCCTTGCCGACGGCGTAAATTCCCTTCTTGCAAAGCAGCTTGAAATGCACAAGGAACTTGCCCCTGAATGCACCATTGTGGGCATCAAAGAAGTAATTGAATTTCCGGAAGAAAAAATAATGGACCGCTTTGGCTTAAATGAAGGCGAAGGCGTGGCGTATGAATACTTTGGATACGCCGCAAAGGGCGCCATTGGGTCGGGTTTTATCTATACAAACAAAAATACCATATCAGTGGGCGTGGGCGGCACAATTAAATCGCTTATGGAACACAAAATAAACCCCAATGACCTGCTGGAATGGTTTAAAAGCCACCCCGCAATTAAGCCGCTTGTAAACGGCGGGGAGCAGAGGGAATACGCCGCGCATTTAATTCCTGACGGCGGCTACAACAAACTTTCAAAACTTTATAAAGATAATGTGCTGGTAGTGGGCGATGCTGCGGGTTTTGTAAACGCGTCGCTTTTCCACGAAGGCACAAACCTTGCGATGATGTCCGGAAAACTTGCGGGAGAGACCGTGATAAAGGCAAAAGAGGCAAATGATTTCAGCGAAGCCATGACGGCAAGGTATGAACACCGTTTAAGGGAAAGTTTTGTGATGAAAGATATGAAAAAATTCCGCCATCTGGCGCACGTACTTGACACCACTCCGCAGCTGTTTGAAAAGTATCCCGTGATAATGGAAGAATTTGTGCGTGATATGTTCACTGTGGACGGCGAATCCAAAAACGCCAAACAGATGCGCCTTGTAATGAGGCTGTTAAGGAAAGAAAACCCCATCAGCTTCGCATTAACAGGCCTTAAGGGCAGGAGGGTAATAATATGAGCAAATTTACGTCAATGGAAGACAAGCTGGGGCTTGATAAATTCACCCTGTTTCATCAGACACACCTTAAAATAAAAGACGGGTTTAAAACAGGCGAAGCGGCAAAGAAGCTTGTTAATGACAAACTTTTTATCTGTCCGGCAAAGGTTTATACCTTAAATGAAAAGGACGAAGTGGTGGTTTCTTTTGAAAACTGCCTTGAATGCGGCACGTGCAGGGTGGCTGCGCCGGAAGCTGTGGAATGGGAACATCCGCAGGGCGGCCACGGTATTGTATACAGGCTTGGATAAAAAATAATAACAGATAACAGGGCGCCGGAAACGGCGCCTTTGTTTTTTACGGGTAAATCGGCGTCTAACTTAAAGGCGGTTAAAATGGCAAAAAAAGAAAAAACTAAAGAGTGTGTACTGGTATTTGACGTGGGAAACAGCAATATTACCGCCGGGATATTTTCCGGGGACAGTTTAATGTTCAGTTTCCGCCTGCGCACAAATATTAATTTCACGCAGGACCAGTATTATACCCAGGTTAAACAGCTTCTGGAAATAAACAACACATTCGTGCCTGATATTAAAGGCGCCATTGTGGGAAGCGTTGTGCCTGTTATTACCGAGAGTTTTACGGGCATGATAAAAAAGTATTTTAAGCTTAACCCTGTGATAATAGAAAAAAGGACCCGGTTAAACATTGTAAATAAGTATAAGAATAAAAACGAAGTGGGCGATGACAGGCTTGCCAACGCGGCTTATGCGTATCATATCAATAAGGGAAAGAATAATATAATAATTGACCTGGGCACTTCAATTAATTTTGACGTGGTGGATAAAAAAGGTAATTTTCTTGGCGGCGCTATAATGCCGGGCATTAATATGTCGCTTCACGCGCTGTTTGCGCGCACGGCTAAACTTCCGCAGATAAAACTTAAATATGCCAGCCTGGGGATAGGCAAAACAACAGAAGATTCCATTGCAAGCGGGGTCTTAAACAGCATAATCGGCGGGATAAACGAAACCGTAAAGATGATAAAAAAAGATTTAAAAACAGACAGTGTCTGCCTTATATTTACAGGCGGAGAGGTAAACCCGCTTGTGATAAAAAGGCTTAATGAAAAGTGTCTGTTAAAAGACGGCGATTTTACCCTTAAAGGTTTTAAGCTGATTTATGATTTAAATATGCGCAAAAATTAGCGCAGTTTTTATATATTTATATTTAAATTATTGTTTTTTATATAATAAATCTGACGTAAATAGTTATAGTTATTTACGTGCATAAACAGTATTTTAAGGCAAAACCCTGACAATCTTACAAAAAACCTGCTTGACTGTGCATAAAGTATTTGATATAAAGGTATTGGCCAGGGTTGAGTTACTCGTTAGCTCGTAAAACCCCTCTATGTCCCTGGCCTTAAAAAATCCCTGAAAAATACAATATTCAAAAAGTGTTTCTATTTTGTATGTGATATAATAATTATCGTAAAAAGCAAATAAATTTATTGGGGGCAAGATGAAAAGGGCAGTAATAACGGGCATAATCTATCTTTTTATGTATTTTAATATATGCGCGCTTGATATACCTTTTTTTTATGAACCGGCATCCGGCGCGGCCATGTCCGGCGCCGCTGCAGCCGGTGCTGATGACGAAACCGCGCTGTATTACAATCCTGCCGGAATGGTTTACGTTAAAAAAAGTACCATATCAATTGACGGCAAAATAATGAATTATGATTTTAACGGGGATACAGCCAAAGAAAACTATTTTAATTCCGGGGTATCGGCAGGCGCGGCATTTAAAGGGTTTGGGTTCAGGGCGGTTTTTACGCAGGCGGGCGACAAGTTAACCGTGGACGCTGATGGAAACGGTTATCTGGAAGACACCCTGCTTTTAACCGGAGGGTTTGGATATGACTTAGGGGTGATAAAAGCAGGCGCGGCTTTTAATATAATTGCGCTGTCCGGTATTGCAGAAGGCGTTTCATTTGACGCCGGCATGGTGTTTGAAATAAACGAAAGGGTAAGGGCCGGAGTTGCGGTAAAAAACCTTGTGAACTCATCTTTTATATATACGCTTGATGATTACTCCATACTGTCAAAATGCATGATGCCTGTATTTGTAAATCTTGGCATAAACTTCAGGCCGGTTGATTTTATAAGTTTTAATTTTGATATTGATAATATCTTCGAAGCGCGCTCCCGCGTGGAATTGTTATCCGGTGTTCCTGCCGAGTACATTTTTAAAAGGCAGTTTAAACTTGGGATTCAGGGTAATGTTGGGGATAATTTCATCGTAAAAGCCGGGGTCAAGTCCGGTGAAAACAAAAACAACTCTAATCCGTTTGAAAACGAATATGCGGTCAGGACGTCTGTCTCCGCAGGCGTGGGTTATGTAAACGATATCCTAAAAGTGGAAATTGTATATTTTAATGATTTCAGGGTGGTAAACGGCACAAAAAATCCGGGCGGATTTATGCTGGGCTCCGGGTGGTATTTTTAGATTAATATTTTGTACTTGTAGGGGACGTGCTCCTGCGCGTCCCGTGGTTTAGGATTGTTTTTAATTTAGGAGATCAAATGCTGTAAAAGCCGGACAGCGTGAATGCCTTGGCAACGCCCGCATTCATGAGCTGTCCCTACGAAGACAAAAATAAATAGAGAAGGATAATAATGAAAAAAATAAAAAAATACCTCCCATTTGTCACGCTTGCTCTGGCGGCGATACTTTTTATTATGTATAAAGCGGGGGCAAATCCTTACGCTTTTGGGGCGGTCCTTTTTATATTCGTGATATTTCAGATTGTGATAAATGTTAAACGTATGTCTGAAATAAACGCAGGCAGGGAAAGCGATTTAAAATTTGAAAGGGCGGCAAAGGTTCTGGGAATTATCGCGGGGTTAATAATATATATTTTTACTGTTTTTGTCCTTGTGCTATTAGGTTTGCTTATGGCCGCTTCCGCGTCAGGCGATGAAGAGCTTATCTGGAAGGTTTATGGAATAATATCGGCATTACAAAATACAAAGTATTATATAACAGGAACTCTTTTTATAATTTACCTTGCGCGGTATTTTGTGCTTTTTGCGGGGCAAAGGGGGCTGGATGGCACGCAGAAAGCCGATAAAGGCGCGTGGATAAAAGCGGAAAAAAGGCGCTCGCTTATATATGCAATGATAATACTTTTGGCTATGGCAGGGCTTTCTTATTTAAAAACCGGTATTTAATATTAAAACTGCAGCTCGGCATTTAAACTTGAGGGACGGATGCACAGAGGGACAGAGGGACAGAGGGACAGAGGGACAGAGGGACGGAGGGACAGAGGGACGGAGGGACAGAGGGACGGAGGGACGGAGGGACGGAGGGACGGAGGGACAGAGGGACGGAGGGACAGAGGGACGGAGGGACAGAGGGACGGAGGGACAGAGGGACGGAAGAAAATCTCTGGTAGTAGTTAACCTGCGAAGCGGAAATTTCTGAGCTTGCGCGAATTTTGAGCGTAAGTGACAGGGGATAGTTGGTTTGGATTAGTTTCTATTTATGGGATATGGGATAAACGTTTATGGGCTAGATGTTTTTGCCTTGGTAGACGCGGGTCTTCAGCCCGCGGTAGTTATATTTGATTTGTATCTCTTCAGTATTGGTAGCCGCGTCCCTTTAGGGCGCGCGCTCTTAACGTTTATCCTTCCGGCATTAATATTTTTAACTGCCGCGCCTTAAAAGGCGCGCCTACCAGAACAAAACCAATCCCAAAACAAGATCTCGCGGGCTAAAGACACGCGGCTACCAAACCTAAACCACTTCAGATGCAATATGTATTAAAACAGGGGTTATGTGTGTTTTTCCAGAAGTGCCGCGCAAACTGAGGAATAAAAAAAGTTGTTTAAGCTATAGGCAATTAAGCATAAGCGAAGTCTAAGTTGTGTTTCTCGGTTACGCTATAGCTTAATTGCTTATCTGCGTACTGCTTAAATTCCCGGGAGGGAATTACAATTAATCCACTTTCAGGATGGCAAGGAAGGCTTCCTGCGGGATTTCCACGGAGCCAATCTGTTTCATCCTTTTCTTTCCTTCTTTCTGTTTTTCAAGCAGCTTTCTTTTTCTTGAAATGTCGCCGCCGTAGCACTTGGCAAGGACGTCTTTTCTAAGGGCTGCTATGGTCTCCCTGGCTATTATCTGCGCGCCTATGGCGCCCTGTATGGGAACGGGAAACTGCTGGCGCGGAATCGCGTCCTTTAATTTTTCCGTCAGGTCACGCGCTTTTGCGTACGCAAAGTCCGCGTGGGTGATAAAAGAGAGTGAATCCACAACTTCGTGGTTAACTAAAATATCCACGCGCTTTAAATCCGCCGGGCGGTAGTCAAGAAGTTCATAATCCATTGACGCGTAGCCGCGTGACATGGATTTTAATTTGTCATAAAAATCCCATATTATTTCCGCAAGGGGCATTTCATAATGCAGTATCGCCCTTGTAGTGGATATGTATTCGGTGGTCTTATAAATGCCGCGTTTTGACTGGCACAACTGCATTAAAGAACCAAGGTAATCCGGCGGGGTTATAAGCGACAGTTTCACATAAGGTTCTTCTATTCTTTCTATTCTGCCAAAATCAGGAAGTTCTGACGGCGCGTCGCACACAAGCATCTCTTTTGCGGTGGTGTAAACATGGTATTCCACGTTAGGCGCGGTGGCAATAAGGTTAAGGTTGTATTCGCGTTCAAGCCTTTCCTGAACTATTTCCATGTGCAGCAGCCCCAAAAAGCCGCAGCGGTAGCCAAAGCCAAGGGCTTCGGAAGATTCAGGCAGAAAAGTAAGGGAAGAATCGTTAAGCTGAAGTTTTAAAAGCGCTTCTTTCAATTCCGCGTACTGGTCGTTTAAAACAGGGAACAATCCGCAGAATACCATAGGCTTTACTTCCTGATATCCGGGAAGCGCTTCACTGCATGGTTTATATGCGTCTGTTATTGTGTCTCCTATTTTTATATCCTTTAAGCTTTTAATACCCGCGGTAATAAAGCCGGTATTACCCGCTGTAAGCTCGTCTGTTTCCACCATGCCGGGGCGGAAAATGCCAAGGGTGGTAACGTCCCAGTTTGTGCCGCTGGCCATCATTGTGATTCGCATCCCTTTTTTTATGGAACCGTCGTAAAGCCTTATGAAAATTATAACGCCTTTGTAATAATCAAACTGCGCGTCCATTACAAGCGCTTTTAAAGGCGCGTTAACGTCGCCGGCGGGCGGCTTGATTCTGTCCACTACCGCGTCAAGGATTTCAGTGATACCTATGCCGTCTTTGGCGCTTGCTTTTATGCATTCTTCAGAAGGAATGGCAAGCAGCTCTTCAAGTTCCATCATAACTTTTTCCGGGTCAGCAGCGGGCATATCAATTTTATTTATAACCGGTATTAAAGTAAGGTTGTGGCGTACCGCAATGTGGGTGTTGGCCATTGTCTGCGCTTCCACGCCCTGTGACGCGTCCACTACCAAAAGCGCGCCTTCAGAAGCAATAAGCGACCTTGACACTTCGTATGTAAAATCAACGTGGCCGGGGGTATCCACAAGGTTTAAGGTATAGTCCTGCCCGTTTTTTACATAATGAATCTGAACGGCTTTGGCTTTGATTGTTATACCGCGTTCGCGTTCCAGTTCCATACTGTCCAGATACTGCGCTTTCATATTTCTTTTTTCAACAGTATGGGTTTCTTCCAGCAGGCGGTCAGCAAGCGTGGATTTGCCGTGGTCTATGTGGGCAATAATGCTGAAATTTCTGATAAATTTCATGTAATCATTTGTCATTTTTTTCTACCTTCACGTATTTATATTCAAAGTAACGTTTTTGCGTCTGCTTATCGCCGTATTGTATCATAAAGGCAATCATTTGCATGTTATGCTTGCGCCGGTCTATCTGCGCGGCCTGCATATTAATGTTAAAAGTCCTTATCTCGCCCGGTGCAAGGTAAAAAGTCTGGTCTATCGCGTCGCTCATTGCAAGGTTGGCAAGTTTCATGGGTTTCATGACGTAATTGCCGCCAATTTTTGAAGTGTTTTTAATATTTATTTCCATTGTAAACGGTGTGTTAAGTTTTACTTCGTCGGGTGCGTCCCAGGTTACAGTAAAAGGGAAGTAACCCTGTTTTTTTCTTAAATAAGTAAAAGAAGCGGCGCCTGTGATGCCCCATTCCAAAGAAGAATATGGCCCGCTTGTACTTAAAAAGGCGCGCGTTAAATCGTGCCAGAAAAGGCCAAGGCTTGGGTTAACCCCTATAAGCCTGTCCACTAAAAGCTGCTGCCTTAAAAAATGTTCGTCAGGGCCGGATGGGTCATAAGTTTTGCCAAGCAGATTCCAGTCCACGCACTGTCCGGCCACAAGGGATGTTTTGCCCCTGCTTAAATAATTGCGCCAGTCAGTTATCATCATTGGGTAAGTGAGTTTATCAATTGAATAGTACATTGCGGCGGTCATGTCAATACCCGCGTCTATAAACATTAAAGGGTCCTGGCCGTGCTGCCTGCCCTGTTCCCATGTAAGGGTAAACGCCCACATGGGTTTTGTAACCCCGGCTTTTTCGCGGATGTAGATTATTATCTGTGACATTTTATGGGCGCGCCACCACTGCCACATTTCTATTACCGGCCTGTTTTTTTCTTTTTCAATTTTTCTTCCAAGCCAAAGCATGCGGTCTTCTTCGGAAAGCGAATACCAGCCATAAGGCACTCCGCGCACGGGCATGTCACTTACAAATTCAGACGCGTATTCATAACCGCCAAAGTCTGTCCTTACGTAGTCAAGCCCCACGTAATCCACGTTGGGATTGCTGTTCATCTTTTTAAGAAGGGCCGCGATATCATCGTGCCTTTTTTTGTCTTTTATGGAAACATAAATTAAATTTCTCAGTGTATCGTTTTCTTTGTCATAACCGGTTGTGTGCGCGTATGGCGACAAATCCTGCCTGTTGCCTAAAAGCACAAAACTTGTTATCCATGTGCCGTATTTTATATTATGCCTGTGCAGTTCTTCGCCCACTTCGCCCATCTGGCGGACAGATTTCTGGTCCCATGGGAATTCCTCGCTGTTAACCGCGTTTGGTTTGTTCCATATCTGGCTCTGACCCACGCAGTGCCACATTGCGTCGGCTCCCATAAACTTTGACCACAGCACGTAATTTTCCCATACCTTTACGGCTTTTCCGCCCACTCCCGGAACGCGGCGTATAATGCTGTCGCCGGGTTCTATGTTCATTACGGAAAAACCTTTGGGCAGTTCAGGCGCTGTGCGGCCTTTAATTTTAAATGCCGCATTGCCGGCGTATTTTTTTGAACCGTCTTTTAAAAGTACTATTGCCCTATATTCGCCAAGTTTTGGGTTAAAAGGAATGGGCCATTTTCCGGTAAACTGTTTTGTGCTTCTGTTGTATGAAAGGTTAATTGTTGTGGTTTTTCCCACAGTGGTAACAAGGGCGTTATTGTGAAAAATTTTCGCGGTGCATTCCATATTTCTGAAAGAAGGCTGTTCTTTCTTTTTAAATGAAGGAAGAATAGCGGCGGCAGGCGCTTCAAATTCACAAATTACGGTCACTATTTCATAGCGCCAGTATTCCGGCTTGTCAGTGGAAATTTTTATATTTGCCGCGTGTATGCTTGAAAAAAAAGCGAATAGCGGTATAATTAACAGCAAGCGGTTTTTCATAAACATCCTTTTAGTATAGTTTGGTACCGTCTTTCAAAAGAGAATTATATATAGATATAATGGCAAGGTCAAGCATAAAAGGGAGATTATAATAATGAAGAAAGAAAAACAGCTGTTTGTGTGCGAATTGTTTGAAGATTTGGAAGGCGAAGGCAGGTTTCAGGGCTATCCCACGTTTTTTATAAGGTTATCAGAGTGCAATCTGCGCTGCAACTGGTGCGATACAAAGGAAAGCTATGCCAAGGGCAAGCCGTATGGCATTACGAAACTGGCAAAAATGGCGTCTGAAAGCGATTGCTGCAACATAAGCATAACAGGGGGAGAGCCGCTGCTGCAGAAAAGCGGTGTAAAGGTATTAATAAAAGCGCTGCGGAAAAAATGCCCCGGTAAAAAAATAACGGTGGAAACCAACGGGTCTATTTCTGTAGCGGGGCTTAATGCCGATAACGTAAGCATGGATATAAAACTTTTATCATCCGGTGTCAGCGAAAAGATGATGCTGTCTAATTTAAAAGTGTTAAAGCCCAAAGACCAGGTAAAACTTGTGGCAGGGTCGCTTGCGGATTTAAGGTACGCGCAGGCGGTTTTAAAAAAGCACCGGACAAAGGCAGAAATAATAGTACAGCCGGTTTTTGGAAGGATAAAGTTTTCCGCGATAAGGGAGTTTATCCTTCGGCGCGGTTTAAAATGGCGCGCGATGGTGCAGCTGCATAAGATGAAGTGAAGCGGCAGCTGGGCGGCTAGGCAGCTTGGCAGCTTGGTTTAGATCTGGTAGGCGCGTCCCTTTAGGGCGCGGTTGTTGATTTTGTTTTAGTAGTGGTAGATGCGGGTCTTTAGCCCGCGCATATTATAGGTTCTGCGCGGTGTTATCCCGCGGCAGTTGTAGTAAGTATTTAATTGTAGAGCCGCAATATATTGCGGCTCGCTTTAACCAGGTCTTAACCGAGCTGCCAAGCTGCCTAGCCGCCCAGCTGCAGTCTCTCGTATTTGTCCTTAAAATATGTTATCATTCTGATTATGAAAAAAACCATCATTCTATTCACACTTACAGTTATTATATCGTCCGCGGTGTATGCGGATGTGTCAAGAGCCGCATACCTGTTAACGGGTTTAAGCCCGCGCCAGGCGGCGCTGGGCAGCGGCGCTTCTGCCGCGCTTAATTCATCATCCGCGCTGAATATAAATCCCGCGTGCGCGTCAGGTTTAACTGCAGTGGAAGTTTCCGCTTCACAAGCGCTTATGCCGCTTGGTATAAGCGGAAGAATGCTTACAGGGGCAATGTTATTTGATTTTGGGGTAATCGCTGCGCAGTATCAGGGGTATAATTTTGGCTCACTGGAAGCGCTTGAAGCCGACCAATTTGGAAGGCCTGTTATTACCGGGGATGTCCTTGAATTAAGTTCTGATGTTTTTACAATTGCATACGCTAAAAAAACCGGAAATTTAGGGATAGGCGCTGCTATTAAAGGCGTCTTTGAAAAAATTGGAAAAGAATCCGCTTTCGGCGCTGCCGATATCGGCATCACATACAGTGATATTTTAAACGGCAGGCTTGGCATAAGTATAAGCAATATCGGCAAAAATGAAGAAGGCGCGCTGTTGCCGCTTGCGGCAAGGTGTGCGTTTGCGTGGAAAATCAGGGATAATGAAAAAGAGCTTCTTGATATAATGACAGGCGTTTATTATCTGAAAAACGAAAATTATTTTGAAGGGCAGCTTGGCATGGAATTTAAGCCTCTTGAAATGTTAAGTTTAAGGGCAGGGGCGTCAATTAACGGCGATGCACAATTAAATTTTTCCGCCGGGCTTGGAATAAAATACAATGATATGTCATTGGATTATTCGTACTCTCCCGGCGCTGTGCTTGGTGATACTCACAGGATAGGTATTAATGCCGTATCTTTCGGCGCGGAAGATAAAAAAGAAGAAGGCGGGGAGACCAAAGCAATACGCGAGCCCGCGCAGAACTTTACGGAATACATGAAAAGCGGGGATTATTATTTCCGCGCGAAAAAATATTCGCAGGCGGTAAAGTTTTACGAGCGTATAAACGTGCTGTACTGGAAAGACCTGGATTCAATGAAAGACAATGAAAAATCGTCATTTTATCAGAGGATGGGGCTGTGTTATTACAACCTGCGCGATAACAGAAATTCCGCGCAGTATTTTGAAAAGGCGCTGTTTTATTCGCCTGATAATGAAGTGCTTAAGTACTGGCTGAAACTGGTGAAATGATGAAAAAAATACTGTTTATAACAATACTTATCTTTGCCTGCTCGGCTTTCGCGTATGCCATTACCGACACGGAAACACCCACAGTCACAGAGACTTCTACAGAGACGGCAACAGAAACCGTAACAGACACGGTTACACAGACTACAACAGAGACAGCAACAGAAACTGTGACTGAAACTGCGACTGAGACAGCAACTGAAACCGTGACTGAAACGGTTACTGAAACCTCGACGGCAACCGCGACAATGACAGACACGGAAGAGTTGACAATGACCGTAACAGAGACTTCAACAATGACAACAACATCAACCATAACACCGACAAACACGCGGACAATCACTGTTACCGCAACCAAAACTATTACAGGCACAGTAACATTAACTCCCGTGCCTTTTACACCGACTGTTACCCCCACAATCACAATAACTGCTACGCCATTTTTAACACCGGCAGTAGAAGGCTATAATTTTGAAATTTTAAACGGGAAGATATACCCTAATCCCGCGTCAAACAACGCTCCTATCTACGCGCTGTTTAAATTCACCAATACCGCCAAAGTCACGCTTCAGATATATTCCGCTGACGGAAGAAAAGTAAAAGAAGAAACAAAAGACGTAAACTCCGGCGAACAGCGGGTCACGTTTACCGCGCCCAACCTTGCCCCCGGAATATGGTTTACGCGGTTTGTGACTGTTGAAAGCGGAAAGACAGAAAACGGAAAGTTAAGAAAGCTGGTAATTGTTAAATAATAATATTAAAGTTAATTTCTAATTGGAGGGTTTATATGGGAGATGAAAAAAATTTAATAAGTAAAATCCTATACGGCATAGGAGTAGTATTTATATATATTATAGCAATTGTGCTTGTTTTATCTTCCGGTTGTTTTGTATTGATTGGTTTAGCGGGAGGCGAGTATACTCCTATGTGGATGTTTGTGCCGATAGGTCTGATTCTGGGAGCCGGCGGTTATTTCATAATAAAATATATTATAAGACTCAGCAAAAAAAATAACCCCAAATAGGATAGATATTATGAATCCCAAAAAAGGCAGCCGTGACTGATGGTAAAAAACACAGTATCATGCTGTCCGCATTGCCTTAAAATACTGCCGGCAGAAAAAATTACAGAAGGTAATGATGTTTTTCTTGTACGTGAATGTCCGGAACACGGAAAAATTAAAACGCTAATAAGCAGGGATGCAAAACGTTTTTTTGATAAAACCTTTACTTCATCCGGCAAAGCAGTATATGAAAGACAGACTAAAAGTTTCAAAGGCTGCCCGGATGACTGCGGATGGTGCGATAAACACAAGCAGCACCTATGCACAGCTTTGATAGAGATTACCGGAAAATGCAATTTAAAGTGCCCTGTCTGTTATTATGGTGATAAAAATACGGGCGACATATCCTTTGAAGAATTTAAAAAGCGCCTTGACGTAATAATGCGAACCGAAAATGACAGCCTTGATGTGCTGCAGATTTCCGGGGGGGAGCCGACTCTTCACACGAATTTTGTATCTTTTCTTGAACATGCAGCTTCAAGGAATATTAACCGCGTGTTAATAAATACAAACGGGCTTGCGCTTCTTGGGGAAAGTGATAATTGTAATAAAATCAGGGATCTTAAAGATAAAGTTGAAATCTATCTTCAGTTTGACGGTTTTGACACAACAGCCGAAATTGAACTTAGGGGAGCTTCTCTTCTTGAAAAGAAACTTACATTAATTAATAAACTTAATAATGACGGTATTAAAATGTGCCTTGCGGTAACCGTAACCCGCGGAAATCTTGGTGAAATAGGAAGAATACTGGAACTGGCTATAGAAACAAAAAATATTACCGGAATAACATTTCAAAGGCTTACAGGTACAGGGTGGGCTAAAGGGTTGAAACAAAAACCTTTGCTTCAGGAAGATATACTGGTTGCCATGGATAAAACCGGTTATCTTAAATATAATCACATAGTGCCGTTGCCTTGTTCACATGAAAACTGCACTTCAATTTCATTTCTGTTTGTTGACGGGAAAAAATCATATTCTTTGGCAAAATATATTGATTTTGCCAAACATCAGGGAGCCATAAAAGATAAAATAGGTTTTGATTCCGGGGCTCTTAAATACCTTAAAGAACAAATCACGTGCAATTCAGGAGGGTGCTGTTCACAGATTGTAGATAACCTTACCCCGTTAAAAAAACTTAAAGAGTTCACAGATGGAAACAGTTCAAATAACGGAGATATGAAAATGATAAGAATTATTGTTAAGAACTTTATGGACGCCCATACTTTTGACACTGAAAGGGCTGAAAAATGCTGTGTGGGTGTATCTACAGGCAAAGGCAAAATTATACCTTTCTGTGTTAACAATGTATTCAATAAAAGGGCTGAATAATGCATCCGGAAAATGCCGGTCCTTTATATTACACTCTTTTTTCTTTTATAAGCCTTATAGCAGCGGTAATTCTACTGAAAGTGATGCGCCGTGAAGGGCAGCAGGATATAAAAACAACGGTGCTGCCTTTTATGATACTTGGCGCTATAATCGGAGCAAAATTGCCGGTGTTTTTGTCTTATGGCTTCCGTGAAGAATATATTTTAACGGGTAAAAGTTATTTTGGAGCGCTTGTAGGAGCGTTAATTGCATCCAATATTTATAAAATGGTTAAGAAAATCAATGGCGCGTTTGGTGACAGGTTTGTAGTGCCGTTGTGTGTTTCCGCGGGGCTGGGGAAAATAGGGTGTTCTATATACGGCTGCTGCGGCGGTACTGAAACAGATTTTTTTATCAGAACAAAAAACTATGCCGGTAGTTATGTGCATCCTGCACAGATTTATGAGAGCGTTTTTCAGTTTATGTGCGGTATAGTCTTTTTTTATTTATATAAAACAGGTAAATTTAAAGGCCTGCATTTTTTAGTATATCTTGCCGCATATTCGGTTTTCCGTTTTTTAATTGAATTTATAAGGATAGAACCCAGAGTTTTATTTGGATTTACCGTGTATCAGGTTATTGCCGTACTTATACTGCCGTTTTTAATTTTGATGATAAAAAGGAGAATAAATGAACCTGCAATTATACACTGACATAATAAAAGATATTATTAATAAATCCAATGAATTATATATATATAACCTGATTTGGATATGGCTGACAGCATTGATAATATTAATATCTGTGGTTTATAAATTTATTGAATATGGGGCTAAGCCGTATAAGGAGAAAGAGAACAAGCCCCACCCGGTGGAGACTTTTTCAATGGCTGCCGTAATAGTAATTATTTTTAATATTTTACAGGCTGATATCGGGGTATTGGAAACTGATCTGACAGCCCGTGTTGCCGCAGCTTCCTATGGATTGATACTATCAGCTGCCGGATGTTTTATACATGTATGGTCCAAGTCCACACTGGGGAAATACTGGTCAAATATGATAGAAATACAGGAAGGGCATAAAATTATTACCGCAGGGCCTTATTCCATAGTGCGCCATCCGATGTACAGTTCAATTATATTATGGCTTATAGGCAGCAGTATAATGTTTCTTAATTATGCAGCATTGATTCTTATATTATTCATTTACACGCCTATGATGATAGCAAGGGCAAACGCGGAAGACAAACTGCTTAAAGAAGCAGATCCGACAGGTTTTGCCATCCATTCCGCTTCTGTTAAACAATTAGTGCCTAAATTTGAAGGATGGTTCAGTATGGTTTTAAGGTTTGCGTTAATAGCTCTTTTTATAACGCTTGTGATTTACGGAGAGATGACGCCTGTAAGAATTGGGATAATAATAGCAGCGCATGTGTTTACGGGACTGCTTATGAAAACTCCAAAGGTTGGATTTTCGTATATTAACAAATCTGTTATTATATTAATTACATATATGATTTCGCTGTTTTTTCCGCATGCTAAATGGTTTTATTTTGTGATAATATTGTTTAATATATGGGGGTTGTTTTCCAACTGTCCGTGTATGATGATATATGAAAAATATAACAGGTGTCCGTGTTTTGACCTGTTTAAAAAATGCGTACGGCCTCAGAAATAAATTTTGTGTGTTTGCACTCGGCATATGGTTTACGCGGTTTGTGATTGTTGAAAGCGGAAAGACAGAAAACGGGAAACTTAAAAAGCTGGTAATTGTGAAATAATAACTATATAGTAATTTAGATTTGGTAGACGCGGGTCTTTAGCCCGCGGGTTTTGTAATAAATGGTTGTTTTTTTACATCTAAACATCCAAGCATCTAAGCCTCTGTTTTCAACGGTATACCCGGGTTGACAATACAAGTTATTTCTTGTATGTTTATTTATAAGTATAGAGAAGAGAATCAAACAGGGTGAAAAAAATGAAAACAAAAAAAGCAGGTGTTTATACCGACGGTAAAATTTATGAAAAACGCAAAAAAGAACATCAGAAAAGTCCTGAATACAGGGAAGCGTATGAAGAAGAAAGGCTGTCTTATATGGTGGCGGAGGAAATAAAGGAACTTAGGGGTAAAAAGCATTACACACAAAAACAGCTTGCGGAAAAAGCGGGTGTCAAACAGCAGGAAATATCACGGGTTGAAAAAGGCGGGCAGAATATAACTATTGGATTGCTTAATAAAATTGCGAATGGAATGGGAAAAAAGATAAAGATATCTATAGTTTAATCCGGGGGTTAAAAATGGAACAGCAGGTATTAAAACAGGAAAAGCTGCAGTATTCCAATGCAATACCTTTATGGCACATGGTAGCGCTGTCAATTGCCACGTTCGGGATATATCAGATCTTCTGGTTTTATAAAAACTGGAAACAGTTAAAAGCCCATCATAATCTTGATATAAAACCGGGCTGGAGGACAGCAGGGCTTTTTGTTCCTATTTGGGGGCTTATACTTACTTACAGGCAGTTTGATGATATCAGGGGGCACGCGGAAAATTCCGGCATTGAAAAACTGTTTTTACCGGGATGGATGCTTGTTCAGTATATTGTGCTGACAGCGCTGTGGAGGCTGCCTGACCCTTACTGGTTATTAACGTTTTTTTCCATTGCGCCTTTGACAATAGTACAGGAAACGCTTAATGATTACTGGAAAAAAGAACAGCCGGAACTTGTTTTAAAAACAAATCTTTCCGGCGGACAGATAACAGTTTTAATACTGGGCGGGATATTCTTTCTTCTGGCGCTTGTGGGCCTTTTCGCGGGGGAATAAATTTTAACCGGCAGATGTCAGGGTATAATTAATTATACCGGAGTATAAAATATTATACTTCAAAGAAGCAATTCTGATTTAAGTATACTTTTTATAAACCTTTTCCACTGTCTGTCTTGTAATTGCCCTGCCGTGAGACGGCAAAAAAAGCCTGCAGTTTGTATCCAGTAGTTTTTTCCAGCTTTTTATCAGCACGCGCCTGTCCATGACATACGGTACCATTGCCTGCCCGGGATACACGTTAAACATCGCGTCGCCGACGGCGGCTATTTCATCATCAACCAGTATGCTTATTGAACCGGGAGTATGGCCGGGCGTATGTATAATGGTAATTCCGCCCCCTGCGTTATATAGCTCATCAACAATAATATCGGGTATTACAGGAGGATAATTTTCACCCTCTATCGTAAATTTTCCTTTAACCGGTTTGTCTTCCGGGTTTACCCCGGCTTTTAAGTGTTCTGTTTCGGCGCGGTGAATAAGTACTTTGGCATTAAAATGCGCTTTAAGTCTTGAAGTGTTTTCCACGTGGTCGTAATGCGCGTGGGTTAAAACGATTATAGAAGGCTCAGCGCCGGTCTTTTTTATTTTCAGCAGCAGGTTGTCGTACATATAACCCATACCGGCATCCACAAGAAGGGTGGTACCCTGTGATTCCACAAGAAAAATATTATTTCTGCCGGATACTACAAGTGTGATTTTAGAGCCATTATCTGTAAGCCATTTCGAAGGCATAAGGTTTCCTCTCGTTTGTAATAATAAATTTATTATAGCACGTTTGGAAGGTTGGATGCTTAGACGCTTGGATGTTTGGAAGGTTATAAGGACGGATGCTTAGAAGGTTAGATGCTTGGAGGATTGGTAAGATCCGGTTGAAGCGGGCATGCGAGCGTAAGAAGACGGAATAGACTCTGATCCTATGTGTTTTTGGTCTATGTAGTGGTAGCCGCGTCCCTTTAGGGCGCGTGTTTTAGATTTTTTTGTCATGGTAGACGCGGGTCTTTCCCGGCCGTCGCAGCAAAAAAAATGCTATGGCGGAGATGGCAGCCCGCGGCAGTTGATTTGCAGGTCTGAATGTCTGATTTTACTTCTGTCCCTCCGTGCATCCGACCCTCCGTCCCTCTGGTTTATAAGCCAAGCCTCCAAACATCCAAGCATCCAAGCATCTGTTTCACCGTCCCTCGGGTTTGTATAATTCTCCCGTTGATTAATTGGGTACAATTGGGTATAATTGGGTATAGTTAAAAAGGAGGCAATATGGAATCAAATCTTACCAGACGGTTAAATGCCATTTCCGGAAATGACGCAGCGCGTATTTACGGGAAAATAGCAAAAATAGATGAATTTAAAGGGTGGTTTAAAGCTGCTCCCGGGCTTGGCCCGCAGATACTTGGCAGCCTTAAACAGAGCACAATTGTGTCTTCGGTAGGTTCGTCAACAAGGATAGAAGGTTCAAAGATGTCCGATGAGCAGGTTAAAAAACTTCTTAACGGACTTAAGGTATCAAGGTTAAAAGACAGAGACTCGCAGGAAGTCGCGGGTTATGCGGAATTACTGGAAACTATATTTGATAATTATAATCAGATTCAAATAACTGAAAATATAATCTTTGGTTTTCATGATGCGCTGCTTAAGTTCTCTGAAAAAGACAAAAGGCACAAGGGCAGGTATAAGTTTCTTTCAAATGCCGTTGTGGCAAGGGATAATAAAGGCAATGAGTCGGTTATTTTTAATCCCACAGAACCTTATCTTGCGCAGAAAGAAACAAGGGAACTTATTGACTGGGCTGTAAAAGCGTATGCTGACGGAATTTTTCATCCGCTGCTTATAGCCGCCAATTTTAACCTTGAATTTCTTTCCATACACCCGTTTCAGGACGGCAACGGAAGGCTTAGCAGGGCTGTTTTAAATCTTATGCTTTTAAAAAGCGGGTATTCATACGCGCGCTATGCATCGCTTGAAAAAATAATAGAAGATAATAAAGCTTCATATTACCTTGCTTTAAGAAAAAGCCAGATGAACAGGGGTAAAAAAGCGGAAAATATAATACCATGGCTTGATTTTATTCTTGATGTGCTGGTGAAGCACGCTGAAACAGTAAAAGAAACTGTGCAGGGTGAAAATCCTCTTTTTTTAATCTCTGAAAAACACAGGGCGATTTTAGAACTCTTTGAAAAATATGAAACGATAACAAATAAGATTATTGTAAGCAGACTTAAAATGAACAGGGAAACCGCAGGCCAGTCACTTGCAAGGCTTGTAAAACTTAAACTTATTAAAAAAACCGGCAGCGGCAGGGCAACCGCGTATATAAACATGGGAAATGAAGAAAAAGATTTTAATAATCAGTAGTGTTGGATTTTTTATATTTTGATTTGGTTTTGGTAGGCGCGTCCTTTTAGGGCGCGGCAGTTGTATTGTGTTCTTAATGTAGAGGCGCAATATATTGCGCCTCGCTTTAATATTTATGTGGTATATAAAAAACTTGCGTAAAACCAATGGTTAATATTAAATGTTATATAAAAGGAGGATATCTTGGACAGCGACAAAATGTACGATTACAGGGATTTTATGGAAGAGTTTTACGTTGATATTCTTGAATTTATAGTGTCAAAGCCGGTTTTATTCGCTAAATTGAAAGAACAGGAATCGTTGTTTGATTTAATGCCTGCAGAGCCGCATCAGCGGAGAATTATGGCCCTTGACTGGTTTATATTTGATTATAAAATACCGGACACAAATCAGGGGGTACTTGATGATTTTATGGAAAATTCCGGAACCCACCCTGACAATAAGGACATATGTGCTCAGTTTAAAAATAACTGGTATGGTATTTTTGAAGTTGTGGCTTTAAAAACCGGCAAAGAGGCAATACTGCGCGAACTTTTTGGGTCGGCTCAACATCATGTAACAGATGGCACGCTGACAAAATTCATACAAAAAGGGGATGTAATAATAGGCCGTATTTTGACTTTTGAAGATATAAAGATAATGGCAACAAGCGCGATTAAAATGCCGTCTGAAGCCGCTACAATAATCAGAATCAACCGGGGGCGTTTTGAGGGTATAAAAGCAGGATTAACGCCTGTTGACGTGGCAGGGCTGTTTGGAAAAAAAGATAAAGTTGAAATGTCGGAAAAAGACCGGGTTCTGCATGAAGCAGGCAGGGCGGGATTCAGCGCGGATGAAACATTAAAACTTATTAAAGAACTTGAAGAAGGCGCTAAAGGAACGGAAATGCCTAATGAAATTATAGATCCATACGCGCGTATAGTAATGAATAAAAATAATAAAATGGCAGAGCCGTTTCTGGACGCTGTTTATAAATTTTGGAACAGCCTGCTTCCTTTTTCAACGCAAAAAGGGCCCATAGAGACAGCTGTGATAGAACTTGCAATGTCGTATATGCATGAACAATTACAGAAAAGAAAGATTACCAATCAGGATGAAGCGGATAAAAAAGTTCAGGAATGGATGAAGCTGCCTAACATGGCGCTTGACGGCAAATCTCCGGAACAGGCGGTTATAGATGAAAGAAAACAAATGGGAAACCCGGAACTAAGGGTTGGCTACAGTTTTCAGGTTAAAGAAATATGCGCTGAAAAAGAAAAAGAGGCCGAAAAGCTTTATAATCAGGCCCTTGAACTTGGGCAGAACGGCAAACACGCTGCCGCGCTTAAACTGTATAAAGAATACTGCGAATTGTCGGACATAAACCACGTGGTGCATCACAATATGGCTGTAAGCCACTTTTTTTTAGGCCATTACAAAAAAGCTAAGGAACATCTGGAAAAAGCCTTAAAGCTTAAACCGGATTATGAAAAAGCCCTGCGCGCGTTAAAGGACTTAAAGGGCAGGGGCCTGGGGTAGAAAAAGGCAGACAGCGTATTAAGCAAAAACAAAATCTAAACAACGCACCTTAAAAGGTGCGGCTACCAAATCTCCAAGCCTCCAAACATCCAAGCATCTGCTTTATCGTCCCTTATTTTTGTATGCCAAGCCTCCAAACATCTAAGCGTCCAAGCATCCAAATATAAAATACTGCAAAATAATCAACAATAATACAATTCAATTGACTTTTGTAATGCCAAGTGGTAATTTGAAATTGATTATGTATCGGGATTTCAGGCTGACACAGGGCGGTTAGAGCGAATTCATGAAACTTAAAATGGAAATCATCAAAAAACTATTCCTGATAATATTCTGCGCTTTTATCCCCGCCGGGGTTTTCAGCTACAGTTATTCCACCACGGTAGAATGGATAAACATGTCATGCACCAGTACCACCACTTTCGCGTCCTGTACCCTAAAATGCAGATTCTGCGGCGTTGTAATTGCCACAGCCACTTCATATTCAACATCCGTAAACGTGAACGACTATATGCACTGCTGCCCGGGAATGGTAAATGCGTATTTTCCGGGATGCACGTGCGCGGGAAACATGCCCGACTGCAGCCGCAGCGGCGCCGGCGGAAGTATTAATGCCGCAAGCGACACATACGGCACCGGGTTTTTTACCCCCAATTCACAGGATGAAACAAAAAACTGGTTATTGTCAAATGAGAAGAAATGGGAAGTTTTAAAAAGGGTCTCCCTTAATTATGGTTTTGATAATCCGGAAAATTATATTATGTCATACGGCGATAAGATGACTTCCAGGGATTACTGGCTGGGAAAGATGCTTACGGCGTATAATAAGTTTCACAAACCTGATGAAAATAATACTAAAGGCAAATCTGAAAGACCAACACCTGTGCCTGTAAAACCCGCGCCTGCAATCCCGCGCGTAAATCCATGCAATGACCCAAATGTGGTCTGCCTGGATGACGGGCAGGACACAGTTGACCCCGCGCTGCTTAAATCGTATGACCCGCAGAGGCCTTTTGCTGAACGCCTTGCAGGGCGCGTGCCGTCGGTGATTGACGAAAAAAGGTGCAACACATTAAGCGGGGATGATTACAATTCCGCTATGGCACAGGCGGAAAAAGCACAAGGAAAATCCGGTAATGACGCGGGCGTACTTAAATTCCTGGCTGATGATATGTATTCCAAAGTGGAAGGAAAAGTAACGGACGCGGGCACAGATGCTTTTATGGATGCCATATCCGGCGGAAATGAGAATATAAAAGAAGGTATGGGTGCCGCTGTGGAAGTTTACGGCATATACGGCAATATTAAAAACCTTGATAACGCGGCAAAACAGGGCAATGAAGCGCTGGGTACAGAGATGAACGGCCAGCTTGTGGGATATCTGTCAGGCAAGATGAAAGGCGTGCAGGGAGCGATAGCGGACAAGAGCATAAATATAATTAAAAATTATACAACCAACCTTACGGAAAATGTAATGCAGGGCCTTAAAAAAGCCGGCGACATAGCGACAAACCCGAATTATACGCAGAGCGATATAAATGAATTATTTCATAACGACGGGCAGTAATAAAAAACAAAAGAGGACAAAATGAAACGTATTTTAACAGCCGCGCTTGTATTGTTTGCGTTATCTGTCTGTTCGTACGGCGCGGAAAATAAACCAAACCTTTTAAAAAACGCGGCCGTGCTTCTGCCGCCGGCAAGCAAAGTAAAATTCAACTGGATTATACCGCCGGCAGAAAGTAAAAATACAGGCGCAGGTTTAGTTTTTAAAATGGACGGCAGCGGCAATATCTGGCTTGGCCGCGGCGGTAAATACGTGCTTAACCCCAATAAAAATTACATGTTTGGCATTGACCGGCAGTATGATGATTTTGTTTTAACGGCAAAAGGCGCGCTGTATTTTGCCGCAAAGGGTTATATTGGTTACATCCCGCCGGTTAAAGGAAGCACCACTGATAACGGCATTCACCCTTTTCAGCCCATTGCAAAACTTCCGGTAAATGAATGCAGGCTTTCTGCGGGAACGGGCAGCGTCATATATATAATAGGAAAGAACCCTGCAAACGGGCGGTATGAAGTGTTTACCGCGTCCGGTGAGGGCGCGTCTGATGATAAAATGAAAATGGTTTATAAAAAACTCTTCTCCGCGGGCAATAAAATATCCGCGGCAGCGGGAGACGGCAAAACCACATTTATTGCCATGGATAAACTTGTAGCGGCGTCAGTTTTAGGGGCTGATAAAACAGAAGGTATTTTTAAACATTCAAAAGAAGCAATAACAGGGCTTGCGTATGATGCCAATGCCGGGCTTTTTTACTGCACCGCAAAAGGCGTGGGTTATGCGGGTAAAAACAATTCAATGGAATTTTTAGCCGTGTCCAATCCGTCTATCAGCGTATCCGGCGGAAAACTATATGTGTACATCCCGTCAGAAACCGCTGTGCTTCAGGTTGACAATATTTCGGACTTCAAAGGATACGCGCGTAAATGAAAAAAACTTATTTTCTTATATCAGCGGCTTTGGTGTGTTTATTTTTTACAGGCGCCTTATATGCCAAACCGCTTCCCGAATTTAATCCCGGTGACTGCGGCG
Source organism: Candidatus Goldiibacteriota bacterium HGW-Goldbacteria-1 (assembly GCA_002839855.1). Lineage (NCBI taxonomy): Bacteria > Candidatus Goldiibacteriota > Candidatus Goldiibacteriota bacterium HGW-Goldbacteria-1. The sequence continues at coordinate 391,918 of PGYV01000004.1, read as the reverse complement.
GCTGGAACATAAAATATAAAACAGCGCCCGCTTCAATGCCGTGGTCTTCAGCGGACCGTATTGCAGGGGCAAGGGATTTTTTAATTCAGGGCGACATCATAAATTCCATCAATTATTACAAGGCGCTTAAAGATTCCGGCGAATGGTCAAAAATAAGGCCGGAATACGCAATGGCGCTTGGCGCGGGCGGAATGTATGAACCCGCGGTAAATTTTCTTGATACGGACAGGCAGGAAGAACCATACGGCGCCGCGGCATATTATTACGCGGGCTGGGTTTACCACCTTGCAGGGTACCGCGATATGGGAAGGGACATGTGGAAAGCGGCGCAAAACGGCGGCGGATATCACGCTTATTTTGCAAAAGACGCCCTTAACACAACAAACCCTGAAAAATTATACTGCGCCGGAAAACTTGGCGCGGATAAACCGCTGCCGCGCTATGTGAAATCCGCGGAGCCTGATACTGCAGAAGCCCGTGAAAGTTTAAAAACAGCGCTTATGTATTATTCCGAAGAAAAATACTTTTCCGCGGCTTATGCTTTCAGAAAAATGGCGGAAAAATATCCCGGCTGGGTGATAGCATACATGGGGTGCTCCCTTGCGCTGGAAGGCGCGGGCGCTTTTGATTCCGCGCGCGCAGCCGCAGAAGCCGCGCAGACTATAACCGGGCTTGGCAAGGCTGATGGTGATAAAGTAAGCCAAAGGGTAAAAGAACTTGGGCAGATAAAACAGAGCGACAAAGAAGCGTGGATGCGCAATAAAAATCCGGAACTTGAAACACCGGGTGTTAAAGACACATACGTCATAAGTTTTGGCGGCGCCAATATGGGTTTTGGCGGCGGAGGGGATTTTTCACTGGCGCTTTCCGGCAGGCTTGGAATAATGGTATTAAAAGAAATGGAAGTTTCTCTTGGCGCGGGTTTTGACACATTATCGGGCTTAAATTTAAGCGTGGGCGCCACTTACAGATATTTTATTGATGAAAATTACAGTTTAAATCCCGGCACGGCGGTAATCTTTGGGGTATCGGGAGACGGCCTTTCAATCTCCATTGCGTTAAACGGCGGTTTTTCATGGTATCTTGATAAAAAATCAAGCAGCGCGGACATCATATTATCACTTAATAAAACCCTTGTAAGCGATGACCCATCAGTATCGGTTTATGTCGGCACTACGAGGTACTTTTAATGGCCGCCTTAAATAAAAATTTAATTCTTTCCGCGATTTTTATTATTTTATCAATACCCGCGTTTGCCGCCCCGCTGGATGATTTTAAGCGGTCTGATATTTATTCAGGCGGCATGTTTAATTCCGCATCCGTAAAAACCGGCGCAATTCTTCTTCTGGATGTGTCTGAAAAATTCAACCTTGAAAGTGACAGCACGCGTAAGATAATAATAAAAGCGGCGGTTGAAGAATGGGGCAATAATAATAAAGGGAACGCCTGCATGGTATCGGTATCCGGCGGGGATTTGGTATCAGAACTGTGGTCAGTAAATGAAAACGGCAAAATTCAAAAAACAGAAGAATGGGGCGCGGGCGCAAAAAGCGAAAATGGCTACGACTTCTTTTTATCGGGCAATCTTATGGGCAGCGCCGGCACAGCATCTATTAACCTTTACGCCGGCACGTACTTTTTTAATAATGTAATGGACGCGTCAGTCAGCTTAAATATACTGGAAAATTCAGTGGGGCTGGGGCTTTATACAAGGGGGCACTGGTTTGTCTCGCAGACGTTAGATTTGAACGCGGGGCTGCAGGTAAGTAATGTGGGTAATTTTGATAATATGGACTTATCGCTTATCCTGGGCGCAAGTAATTTCATAGGGTATAAAACAAGCCTTGATTTTACCTGTTCTATTTCCACAAGCGGGCGCGTTGCACTGGGCACGGGTATTTCTTTTCATCAGAAAGCCGGCAGCGCGGCGGTGCCGTTTGACGTAACGCCGTCAGCCAATATAAAAACGGCAAAATCAAATTTAAAATCTTCATATACACCGGCTGCAACTGCCACACCCGAAAACACAGTGGTGATTTTACCCACAGAGACAATGACACCCACAGCGGCGGATACATATACGCCGGTGCCGACAGCTACACAGACTGTGGTTCCTTCACCTGTAGTGCAGCTGACAACTGTTCCAAAGCAGGAAACAGAGCAGGAAATGAAAGACAGGTTAAAAAAAGAGATACTGGAAGAGTTAAGAAAAGAACAGGGAATTGAACAGCCAAAAGCCAAAGCCGAGACAGAAGATGAAAAAGACGGTTTCTATATGGAAACAGATATGCTTGCGCTGGCAAGAATAATAGAAGGTAATCACACGCAGAGAGATTTTAATTTAAGAATGGGATGGGGCGACTGCGGTTTATTTGGTATAAGTACTTGGATTGATAATATTATGTATAACGACGAAGGGCTTGACGGCATGTTCTGGGGAATTAAAATTGCCGCGAATTTTTACCCGTTGTGGCAGGTTAATCCTTCTTTTAGTTCTCCCGCGGGATTATACGTGGGGCCTGTGTTTGGCGGCGGCTACGGAAGGTTCAATCAGTATTATGGGCCGGGCGGCGGGCAGAATGATGAAGACGGGGAATCAGATGAAGTGTTTGGTTTTTCAGTAGGGTGCGAGCTTGGATTCAGGCTTTCGCTTGGCGGATTCTTAATTGATGCCGGCGCGGAGTACGCGCATAATATAAGAATGTACGCGTTTGATTCGCTGGATTCAGATGATATTATTTACAGGCTGCAGATAGGCTGGATGTGGAGTTCATGCGGGGGTATTAAATGAGAAAATTATTCATAATATCAGCTGCTGCAATTGTTCTAATGTTAGCACTTATCACAGGGTGCACTGAAAGAAGCAACCCGTTTCTGCCGTATATAGTGCCGACGCCGGCCGCAAACTGCGATAATGCGGAAAGTATTGGGACAAAAATGGGTGATATTCAGTATTATAAAGTGACGCGTGACCTTGTGTGGGTAAGCAGGCATCAGGCAAATAATTCAGGAACGGTTACAAGCATAAGCATAAAATCCGCGGATGGCGGCGATGTGAAAGTCGGGTTGTATAGTTCGTCTAACGTACTTATGGCACAGTCTGAAATTGTAAGGATAGACAAAGGCTGGAATTTAATTACCATACCCGCAGCACAGATTTATTCAGGCGGGACTTATGGTATTGCTGTTAAGGTTTTTGGGGATATGAATCTTTTTTCAATAGCGGAAGGGGATAGTTCCATGTTTGCGGCTCCTTTGCTGGAAATTTTTCCAAGTATCGGTGACGCGCTTCCCGACCCTCTTGGCACAAGTCAGGAATACCGCACCACCACCCTTTTTATCTACGCGGACTACTGCCCGTTTTAAAAATAGATGCTTAGAGGCTTGGATGTTTGGATGCTTACAAAAACGGATGCTTGGAAGGTTGGATGCTTGGAAGATTGGTAAAATCTGGTTGAAGCGAGCCTGTGCTCTCTTGTTTTTGTAATTGTATTTGCCGAACCTCCAAACATCTAAGCGTCCAAGCATCTGTTTTACCGTCCCTCGGGTCTGCATGCCAAGCCTCCAAACATCTAAGCGTCCAAGCGTCTGTTTTTTATATATCTGCTGCAACATTTTTATGGTTTAATACGTCTATAAACAGATGTGCGTTTATGCGCAAAAATATAATTCGGAGGGTTTTATGAAAAGATTGTTTTTGTCTGTACTTGCTGTTGCGGTTGTTTTATCAGTTGTTGGCTGCGCGGGGACGCAGATTAACAAAGAAGCTCTTCTTGGGGTAAAAAGGGCGGGCGTTTTAAGTTTGACAATGGTTAAATCCGCGCCTTCAAATGCCGCCAATAACGCTGTAATGCAGCAGGCCGCTGATTACGCGCTGGCGCAGGCGGAATATCAGTTGAAATCCGCAAGGTTATTTACTATTGTACCGTCAGCTTCGCTTGCCAAAGTTCCGGCTTATTACTACGCGGGCACAATGTCAAAGGCAGCAGGTGCTTTAAGTTACTTTAAGGAAAATCCGGACGCGATGATTACAAAAGTACAGGGCGATTCAAACGCGGATTTTATGACAGCATTAAAAGAAGGGCTGCAGGCGGCATCAGCAGCGGGAGAAGCAAGAAAAAATCCGGCAGCTGCTGCGCAGAAAGTGCTTGATGGCCACAAAGAAGTGCTTATAGGCGCAAAAGGAGTCCCGTTTATCCCTTACACGCTTTTTAATAATGCGGAATCAGGCACTACAATAAAATACGTAAACGGCGAAAGGGTAACAGATGAAGGCGAAAACCAGGGGCTTAAAATGGCATTGCTGGAACAGGCCAAAGCCGTATGCGCGGCGGCAAAACTTGACGCTGTTATAGTGGTAATGGCAGACACGCTGTTGCCGCCTCCGCAGGGAGTAAGGGTTATTGTAAGCAAAGACAGGGTGGTAGGGACAGTGAAGGTTGATATGACAATGGTTATGATAGATAAGACAGGGGAAATTATAGCGGATTTTGAAAGGCCGGTAATGGACGACCTTGCCCCCATGAAACTTGCAAGGCCCACGCATAAAGCAGTAACCTGGAGAATGTCCGGCGGCAAAAACTGGCCGGATAAAATAGAACCCGATGTTGCAGACCCGTCCGGCGAAATTCTGCGTGATTTAAAAGAACTGTCAGCAGAAGCAGCAAAAAGAATGGCGAATAAATTAAAAGAAGAACTGGCTAAAGAATAAGTTAGTTTTTAAAGTTTAGTCCTTACATATAAAAAACGCCCTGCACCCGCAGGGCGTTTTTGTTTTTATAATTATTGTTTGTTCCTGGTATAAATTTGTTTTGGCAATGGTAGCCGAACCCTTTAGGGTGCGCGTTTTTGGTTTTTTGTTTTAGGTTTTATGTTTTGGCTTCGCTTTGGTAGACGCGGGTCTTCAGCCCGCGGCAGTTGATTTGGTTCTTATAATTGTATTTACCGAGCCTCCAAACATCTAAACATCCAAGCATCTGCTTCACCAAACTTCCGTCCCTCTGTCCCTCCGTGCATCCGTCCCTCGGTACCACTCCTGTCATTTTTTGACACTTTCCCCCTTTGCGCCCCAAAATCCCCTTTGTTTATGTCCTTTTTTTCAGTGGCACGCGGATTGCTATTACAGGTATAGCAGAAGTAGGTTTGGTAGGCGCGTCCCTTTAGGGCGCGGCAGTTGAAGTGAAAAGATTAAAAGGAGAGACACCATGCAGAAGCAGAAAGAAGCGGAAACAGAGATAGAAGCAACAGAACTTTATAAAAACGCCAGGGAATTTCAGAAGTGTCTTTATTATTTAACAGGACATGATAACAAACACGATCCGTTTTTAAGGGATCCGCTCCCTAATTCTGCCAGGGCCATTATGATGCTGGTAACAGATTACCTTTCCGGGGCAAAGACAAAAAGAAAAGGCATAGCGGCAATAAAGCAGGAAATGGCAAGGATGAAAACCAATATTTACACATCATTTGATAAAAACATCATAACAAGAGAGGCATTTTCAGAAATACTTATTTATTTTGCAAGGCTTAAAAGGGCGTTAGAAAACACGTGTCCGCCGGCAAATAAAAAGGCCAAATCTGCAAAACCGGTAATATAAAAAAACAGGGAGGCAATTATGGAACTTAAATTTAACTACGGCAAAAGGGAGCTTTATTTAAGCCATCACGCGGCGGACAGAATGTTTCAAAGGGCGGGCTGCAGGGACATTAAAGAAGTCTCTGAAAAAACAGCAGAGATTATAAACAACGGCTTTGCGGCAAAGATTAAATTAAGCCGCGGGACAGAAACCGTAATAGCGTACAAAGACTTTTGCATTCACATCCGTGAAAACACGATAACTACCGTTAAATACAACAACGCTTATTTCTGCGCAGCGTAACATGAAAAATATTCTGCCGAATGAACTTCTGGGAAATGCCATATTAAATGGCGATGCCAAAGGCGCTGTAAAACTTATTAAAGACGGTGCGCGGCTTGATTTAACCGGTGCGGCAGGCTGGTACTTTGAACTAATCGCGTATTGCGGCAGTTTAGAACTTGCAGAAATTATTCTGCAGACACATCCCAATTACGACCCTGTGTGCCTTCTTAATGAAGCATTTCAGTTAAATGATAAAAAATTCGCTGTCTGGCTTATAAATAAGGGCGTTGATATTAACATGGCGCATGAAAAGGGCAATATCATAAGGCCCTGTGTAAGGCATGGCAGTATAAAAATGATAAAGGCGGCTTTTTCCGCCGGCCTTAAATATAATACCGGGGATTATGCCCCGTGGTTTGAAACGGGCGGTTTTAAACATGCGGATGCGCTTAACACGGTTATGTCTTATGTTTTCCCGGGAGAACCCGGAAAATTGGCAGTACCTGGCTTAAAAGCGGCGCAGTACGATGACAAGGTTAAACTGGGTAAAATACTTAAAAAATTAAAAAGTATTAATTCAGGCAGCCATATTATTACGGCTCTTTTCATCTGTGCCATGACAGCTCATAAGACGGCTTTTAAATGCGCCGCGCTGCTGAAAGAGTATGGGGCGGACGTAAACGCGCAGGATGAATACGGCAGAACTGCCGCGTTTTATAGAGTATCAGTTTATGAAGACGGCGTAAAAATGGTACTGGATACATTAGACATATTTGTAAAACTTGGCGGAAACCTTCATCTGGCGGACAAGCAGGGAAGGACAATATTAAGCGAATGCATGGCAGATAATAAGTACAAGACTCTTGATAAAATTCTGCAGTTAAGGGCTGATATCACTTCTTTTGACCGGCTGTCTTATTTCTGCTGGCTTGCATCCATGCCGGATAACGGTGAAAAAATAAAGATGCTTAAACTTTTAGTAAAAGCCGGGTACGACGTTAAATCTTTTCACGGTGTAAACAACCCCCTTGATTTTGCACAAGGAAAATTAAAAAAATTCCTAAGGCGCGTGATTCAAATACACAACTTAAAGGTGCAAAATGGTATCGGCGGATATTGAAACGGCGCGTTTTACAGATGACATGTTAAGCCGGATAAAAGCCGGCTTTGCGGATGAAGCCATGTGTTTATTAAGGCGGTTTGACACGCGGCTCCTTGAAGAACACCAGAAACGCGCCATTGTGCACGCGGTGTTAGCCGAAGGCGGCGCGGAAATTATAAGAAAAATGTTAAAGTCCGGCATTTGCGGCGAACAGGGCGGGGAATTTATAAGGTTTATGGATAATACAGAAAAAACCGGCGTGAATTTTAATCTGTACACCCCAATTTCAGAACTGCTGCTTGCGCCTATGTCTCTTGGGGCGTGTACAGGTAATTTGACACTTACAAAGGCAATTGCAGACAGCGCGGTTAACGCTTCCGCGTGGGATGACATTTTTATGCCCGCTGTGTGCTGGGCGGGATGGCATCTTGATATAGAACATCTTGATTTTTTAAAATCGTGTGGTTTCTGCGTTAACAGGGTTTCTTTTTATGAAAAGACCCCGCTGGATTACGCAATTATGCGCAGCGCGCGCGATATTATCAGGTATTTAAGAAAAGATGAAATAAGCAGTTTCATAAGAAAAGAGATTAAAGCCGCAGTCATGGATTTAAAAGATGAAAGAATAGCGGGTATCATCGGCGTGCTGGGCATAAACTTTACGCGGCTGACAGAAAATCTTGAACATATGTGCGCGCTTGGCGGGGCAATTAACCCGGCCGTTTACGGCATAAGGACAAACGCGCAGCAGGTATCTGACATTAAGCTGGTTTTAAAAGCAGTAATGTTTGAAACAAGAAAAAGGCTGATAGAAGCCGGACAAAACACAGGGAGAATATAAAATGGAAAAACTTACGCCGGAAGAGTTTAAGGACGTTATAAGGGGGCTTAATGAATTTGAAAACCCGCCTGCGGTCATGATCTTCGGGGAGCCGGGAATAGGCAAAAGTTTTGCCGTGCGTGAAATAGCCGCAGAACTTGGCAGAAAATACATGCCGTTGTCGCTGGGCAGGTTAGAGGCGTATGACATAAAAGGCATGCCGGACCTGCACGGGCAGTTTATGGAATGGAAGCCGCCTGTAATATGGAAACAGGTGATAGAAGAAAACGGCCGCGCGCTTTTACATTTTGATGAATTCACCCTTGCAGATGAAGCTGTGCAGGGCGCGGTGTTAGATGTGGTGCAGATGAAGTCCATAGACGGGCTTAAACTTCCGGACGGGACAATGATAGTGATTTCCGGCAATATGGGGGGCGATGACGGCACGTTTGCCAAGATACTAACCAGCGCGTTAACAGGCGGCAGGGCGGCGATATTTGGAATGAAACGCCCCGGCATAAACGACTGGATAAAGTATCAAAGGCCCGCGGAAATAATTGAAAACTTTCTGCGTAACCACCCAAACCAGCTTTACCGCGGCCCCAACAGCGCAGAGCCCTTTTCCCCGTGGACATGCCCGCGCGCCTGGTCGCTTTACGACATGGTGATAAAAAAACTTGGGCTTGAAAATCTAAAGTCAAAACCGCACTTAAAAAAGCAGGCGGTTATGTTTGCCAAGTCCCTGCTGTCAGAAGAAACCGTAAATCAGTTCATAGACTTTCTGGAAAATTCGTCCATTGACGCGCTTAAAGTCACCGAAGGCGATAAAGAAATGACAGTGCGGTTTTTACAGGCGGACAATTTCAGGCAGGCATCGGTTATAAAAGAAGCCGCAAAACTTAAATTTAAAACCGGCGTTAAAAAAATAGAGGTCTTTCAAAGGTTCACCGACTTTTTAACCGGCAATAACCTGCCGCAGGAACTGCTGGCGCTTTTTGCGGAAGAACTTGTAAAGCACGACCCGGAAACCCTTGTTAAGTTAAAGGTGGCGGGTATGCCCATGGACCGCTGGGCAGACAAACTGTTAATGGCGTAAGGTGATAAAAGTGGCTGAAAAAACACTTTCAAAAGAAAAATTGGTGCCGCCGGATGAAATTTTACCACCAGATGAAATTCTTCCAATAGAACGGCTGCTTATAAACTACAATTACCGGATTTTTGGCGCGGTGCTTGTGCTGTTAGAAAAACAGCAGTCAGACACCATACAGACGGCAGGGGTAAGTATCTTTAAAGGCAGGGGAATGCTGCAGTATAACCCCGCGTTTATGGCGTCTTTGACAATGCAGGAGCGCATGTTTGTCCTTATGCACGAAGCGTCGCACATAATATTATCTTCCATGTCGCGCAGCGCCGGCAGGGACAAAACTTTGTGGAATTTTGCCACAGACATAGTAATAAATGAAATGCTTGCCCATAATTTTAAGCTGGATATCCCGCAAGGGCTGCTTGATATGGATTTTTTAAACAGCATCACGGGTAAAAAGAATAAAAGTCCGGACGGGTTTAACGGAATTGTAAACATTAACGCCGATGATATTTATAAAGAACTGGCGTTGTTTATAGAACGTGTTGTGCGCAGGGGCAATAAGGCAATAGTGACGTTAAAAAACGGAAAGACAGAAGAAATTGACATTTACGGGGAAGAATGCGACGAAGACGTGTCCGGCCTGGACGGCAGGGTAAAGCAGATGATTAAAGACGTGTTAAACGGCGCGGAAGAATACGGCAACGCCGCGGGAAATTTTGTAAAAGGGCTTTTAAAGGCGGTTAAAAAATCCTTTCCGTTTAAGGATGTATTAAAAAAACAGTTTGAAAAAAAAGATTATGACTTTTCAAGGGCAAACAGAAGAATAAAGGTGTGTGACAGTTTTTTCCCACGGCGCAAAACCCCGGCGTTTGTGGTTTATGCCGCGGTGGACGTGTCTGCTTCCACAAAAGACCTTACAGAAGACTTTCTTGGCTACATTATGGCGCTGCCGCAGTTTGAAGAAGTGGTATTTTTTGATACCAAAATTCAGTACGTGCTAAAAAAAGGCCAGCCAATACCAACTGTGATGAACGGGTACGGCGGCACAGACATTAACTGTGTGATAAAAAGGTGGCAAAAAGTGGAAGATAATAACAGGTCAAAAAAGCTAAACTTTGTCGCGCTTACAGACGGGTATGTGGAAGAAATAGAAGAAATGCCAAAAGAACAGATTTTAGTCCTGACCACAGGAATAGATGTTGAAGGAGCGAGGAATGTAAGGATAAGGGTGTAGCAGAGGGACAGATACACGGAGGGACAGAAGTTTTATTTTGGTTATGCATTGGTAATGGTAGCCGAACCCTTTAGGGTGCGCGTTTTTGGCCTGGATGTTCGTTGGTTTGGGGGGGTTCGGTTGGTCTGGTGGGTTGGATTGGATATTTTGTTTTACTTCCGACCCTCCGACCCTCCGTGCATCCGTCCCTCGTGTTTTGTATTCTGTATTGGTAGACGCGGGTCTTCAGCCCGCGGTACTTGATTTGTTTAATGTTCTAATTTATGGGATATGGGATATAAGTATATTGGATAAATGTTAAAAAGGAGTTTCGATGAAAAAAATGTCTTTCTTAAGCCGCGAATTCGCATCAGCTTTTAAAGATGGTGATTTTGAAAGGGCGCACAAACTTGTTAAAGCAGGCGCCGATATGCATAATACAATTATTGAACTGGATGATGGTCATTCTTATAGGGTAATGGAATATGCGGTGGCAAATGGCCTTTTTGATCATATAAAGGCGCTTATCAGTATGGGGTATAACATCAACGACAGGGATGATACCGGCAAGACCGCGGTCTTTATTGCAATAAATAATATAGATCACACCGTACTAACAGAAGTCCTAAAATACAAACCGGATTTAAACCTGCGGTATAAAGACATGGGGGGATATTACGCTACAGGCAGGTTATTTCACAAGGCAGAAAATACAACGGTGTTGATGCAGGCGTGTTATATAAGCCGGCTTAGGACAATAAAAAAACTGCTTAAACGCGGGGCAGATGCAAACGCGCAGGATTCCTGCGGCTTTACCCCGCTTATGTACCTTGCGTTAAGGTATTTCATCCCGGAATTGACCTGTAATACGTCTTTTGGTTTACCGGTTTACAAGGAAGCGGAGGAAATATTGCATACGGAGTATTTTGAAGGGATAGAAGAAAAAGACCTGGCGCCAATAGCACAGGCGCTTATCAAAGCCGGTGCGGATGTGAATATCCGCAACAAATTCTCCAAAACCGCTAAAAACCTCGCGGCGTTATCTTCAGTGTTATATAGAGTTTTGGAGTGATAGAATTAGGTATTGAAACGTTGGTTTATATGTGGGAATATGTATAAAATATTAGAAACTGGGAGCGGACGATAGAGTAATTATTCATAAGTTATGCAGGTTAAAAAAAGTGGGTTTTATAGTAGTAGTTATCAACTATTTAAATGTGAAGACGAAGCATTCTTAAGATTTTATAATAAAAAGGAATTTAAAAATATAAAATGGCGATAAAGGGTCATATAAAAATTACCAGTCTTTGAAAGTTAATAAAAGTTAGGGTATTTATAAATTTAGATATTCTGAGTAAATTTATAAATAAAAATAAGGATAATATAAGCATAGATAATTGATTTCGAATAAAAATTTTAATTTTTATAATGGAGGAACTATGGAAAAAAAATGGGAAGAAAGATTAAAGTCTGATTTACTAAATATTGCTAGAAAAAATGAAATACCTGTCCCGAAAGCCTTTATATTTTGGTTTATTGATGCTAATGAAACACTTGGAAATAGTGAAATATTAAATATTATAACAGATAAGTCTCATGATGCGGGTTGCGATGCAATACATATTGATACAAAATCAAAAACAATAAAAATTTATCAATCAAAATACTCTGATTCTTTTGGTAATAAAAACTTCAATAAAGAAGAATTACTTAAACTAAGAGCTTTTAATGATTTTATAACATCTTCTTCTTTAGATCTATCGGTTATAAAAAAATATGCTCATAAACAACTTAAAGAAAAGTTAGAAGATGCAAGAGTTGCGTATATTGACGGGTATGAGATTCACAGTTATTTTATTACCACTGATAAGTTTAATAAAAATTCAGAAATTTATAATAAGGACGATTCTATATTTATTGTGTCTTTTGAAAATCTTGAGAGAAGATATGAAGAATGGACAAGAGGGAATAATCCCAAACTTGGGATGGTACAGCTGTGCTATTCCGAAAAAATGGATTATAAAAACGATAATGCTGAATTTAATGCTTATGTATGCAATGTAGAGACAAATATTATGCGAAAGATGTTCGTACAATTTAAAGAAAATCTTTTTTCTAGAAATGTCAGAGTTTTTTTTGAAAAAAGCAAACCTAATAAAGCAATTCAAAAAACACTAGAGGAAAATCCTGGCGAATTTTGGTTTTATAATAATGGTATAACTATATTAGCCGAAAAAGTAGATATCATTGACGAAAAAAGAAAAATAATAGAAATGTATAATCCGCAAATAATAAATGGATGTCAAACAGTTACTACTATTGGGAATAGTAAACCATCTGATGCACATTTGATTGCACGTATTGTAGAGGTTAGGGATGAATCTGAGAATGTGCAACTCATTGACGGGATTATAGAAGCGAATAATAGACAAAATCCGGTAGGTGAAAGAGATTTAAAATCAAATCATCCATATCAAGTTAAATTACAAAGAGAACTTGAACCATATAATTTTTATTATGAAAGAAAGAAAAATCAATACAATCAGAAAAAGATTAAAGATTCAAAAATTAAGAAAATGATTAAGATAACAAATACTGAGTTGATAAGAGCTAACCTTGCCTTTTATGATAATTTATGGAAAGCATTTGTTAAAGAAGATGACATATTTTCAACATATTTTGATGATGTATTTAAGGAAAGTAAGACGGAATTTGAATATGTTGTACCTTATTTAATTTGGCAAAAAATAATGAAAGCGGGAAGGCAATATAAAACTATCGTAAGGACATCTATTGCAGGACCTGCCGGGTTTCATATTATGAAGATAATAAAAAATTCAAGTTCGTTATTTAAAGATCAGACAAAGATGAAAGGAATAATGTCTTTTTTAAATAATATCGATATGCTTCCAAAAGAGCCCGTAAAAGAGTTATATGATTTGTGTTATAGTGAGTATAAGAAATCAGATGTGTATAAAAATGCAAAACAGCCTAGAGATTTTTTAAAAACTAAAAATGCTTTTGATGTTATTTCATCAAAAGTTAAAAAAAAGACAATTGCAAAAATATTAAGTTTTTTTAATGATGGGCTAAAAATAAACTAGTGCATATGTTATGACAGATATTTTAACTAAAGTACAAAGGTCAAATTGCATGAAAGCGGTTAAGTCTAAAGGAACTTTGATTGAAAAGCTGATTGCGATAGAGTTAAGAAAGCAAAAAATTAAATTTAATAGAAACGTAAAATCGATATATGGAACTCCCGATTTTGTACTGAAAGATTTAAAAATGGTAGTTTTTTGCGACAGTGAGTTTTTTCATGGCAAAGACTGGAAAAAAAGAAGATTTAACATTAAAAGTAAGAGGGACTTTTGGTGGAAAAAAATTGAAGGTAATATTGCAAGGGATAGAAAGGTAACCAGAGAGTTAAGGAGTCAAGGGTGGGTAGTTCAGAGGTTCTGGGATTCACAAATCAAAAAGAATCCATCCAAATGTGTGGAGTTGATTCTGAAAAAAGGGTGTAATTATGGCAAAAAGGGCTGCAAAGAAAAAAAGTAAAAGAAGTTATTCTGATGCAATAAAAGAGATTGAAAATTATCTTGTTGAAGAAGAAAACGAAAAATTTGCATATGCCACACATTATCTTCAATCTTACGGTACGGAAGCGGAAGAATATTATAAAGAAGGTGTAAAATTTTTACCTCCCGGATTTCAGCCGGAGTTGTTTAAGATGAATGTTCCTTTTCCGCCGCCTGAAACTCCTAAATTTACTTTTATTGATTTATTTGCGGGTATAGGCGGAATGAGAATAGCATTTCAAAATCTTGGCGGGAAATGTGTGTTTACTTCGGAGTGGGATAAATCAGCGCAGGTTACATATAAAGAAAATTTTGGAGAAATGCCATTCGGAGATATAACAAAGGTTGATGCCAAAAATATACCGGATCATGATGTTTTAGTTGCAGGTTTTCCTTGTCAGTCTTTCAGTATTGCAGGTAAAAGAAAAGGTTTTGAAGATATACGGGGAACCTTATTCTTTGATGTGGCAAGAATACTTAAAGAAAAAAAACCGAAAGCTTTCTTATTGGAAAATGTAAAAGGACTTACAAATCATGAAAAAGGTAAAACTTTACAAGTTATATTGGATGTTTTAAGAAATGAATTAAATTACTATGTACCTGAACCTAAGGTGTTAAATGCAAAAAATTATGGCGTGCCTCAAAATAGAGAACGTATTGTAATAGTGGGATTTAGAAAAGATTTAAAAATAAATGAATTTGAATATCCTGCACCTACAGGTAAGAAAGTCAAATTTTCTGACATCAAAGAAAAAGATGTGGTTTCTTCAAAATACTATTTATCAACTCAGTATTTAAAGACACTTAAAGCGCATAAAGCAAGACATGCATCAAAAGGTAATGGATTTGGGTATGAAATTATACCTGATGACGGAATAGCAAATGCAATTGTAGTCGGGGGTATGGGAAGAGAACGTAATTTGGTTATGGATTACAAATTAAAAGACTTTACTCCGGTTACTAAGATTAAAGGGGAAGTTAACAGAGAGGGTATCAGAAAGATGACACCAAGAGAATGGGCCAGATTGCAGGGATATCCGGATAAATTTAAGATACCTGTTGCTGATGCACAAGCATATAAACAATTTGGAAATTCGGTTCCTGTACCAATGATAAAAGCTGTAGCAGGATGTATTGTTGATAAAGTGGAGGAAATATAATGGCTAAAAAGAAGTCGTATGAAGAGATGACAGGCAATAAAGGCGAGTGGAGTGAGATTTATGTACTTTATAAATTATTAGCAGATGGTGAATTATATGGAGCGGATGTAAAACTTCAAAAACTTGCAACTGAAGTTATGAAAGTATTGGCTGCTCACAGGATAGATCCTAAATCTGATGTTGATTATATAATATCTAAAAAGCAAGTAGAAATTAAAGGGCAAAAAAAGACTGTTTTTATTCCTGTCTCTGAATTTGTAAAATTTTCTTCAGAATTATTAAAAGTAATAAAGACAGAAAAGCCACCAATTAAAATTAAAGATGAAACACTGAAAGATTTTTTGGCAAAAAGCATGGTAACATCAGTAAAAAATAGAAAAGATAAAAAAGGAAAAAATAAAAGCGATCTTGATCTTTCTATAGAGGATTCTGTAACAAGTTCCAGACACAGACTTGGTTTCAGTATAAAATCCAAGGTTGGCGCTTCTGCTACGCTGTTTAATGCGGCTGAAGCTTCAGGGCTTAGATTCAGGATTGAAGGAAGATTATCCAAAGAAGATGTTGATTCAATAAATGCAATTTCCGGTACTAAAACAAAGGTTGAAGAATTGAATAAAAAGGGATGTACTTTAAAGTTCGATTTATATAAAGATGAAAATTTTATGAAAAATTTAAAGATGGTGGATGGGGATCTTGTATACATTTTACCTGAATTAATTAAAATATTTTATTATAAAAAAGGTAAAGCGAAAATTAAAACATTGGTTGAAGATATGGAAACAGATGACTTCTTAAAAATAAACGATCCTCGAAGACCATTTTATAAGAATAAAGTAATGAATTTATTAACGGCATCTGCTCTGGGAATGACTGCAACAGAACCTTGGGATGGATCTTATGATGCTTCTGGTGGTTTTATTGTGGTAAAAGACGATGGAGAGATATTGTGTTATCACTTTTTTAAATGGAATGAGTTTAAGGATTATCTTTTTAATGACACCCACTTTGATATACCTTCCACTAGTGAGAATAAAAGTTATGATTTTGGAAACATCGTAAAAGATGATTCGGGTTTTTACATAGATTTAAATTTTCAGATAAGGTTTAATGGTTAATAAATAGAAATTTTTACTGTATTCTCGTATTCTTTTTCTAGGCTACTAATAACTAAGAACTAATTCTGCCTGTCAGTATTTGACACCTTGTCAATAATTGACATAACCCGCTTTCCCTGTCATAATTAAACATCAATTAAATAAAGCTTTATTCCCGCCTGGATTGTGGCATAGGAAATGCTACTACATACCTGCACGGCAGGTAAAAAGGAGACAGAGGTGAAAAAAATGGGTAAAAGGTTAATTCTTACAGTTCACAAAAATCAGTACTACACGGCTTCGGCTATGATTTTAAGGGGGGTTAAAGAGGCGGATATTGAATTCACCGCTGCGGATGGCATTCACGATGACCTTCTGAAATACTTAGGCAAAGATTATGAAAACATTTACATCATCGGCTCGCGGCTTAAAGCGGATTATGCGGTGCAGCTTAAAGATGCTATTACTGCTCTTGAAAAAGAAAAGGTGGCGGTAACTTTCTATCTTATCGGCGACAGAATAGAAATTAAATCCCCGGAAGTAAAATTCTTTATGCCTTACATAAAAGAAGCGCGTGAAGGTATTGATGGCGCCATGATAACCGACCTTATAAAAAAAGATTTTGAAATTCCTGAAGCTGATTTTCAGCGTATAAATGAAATATACAAAAGTTTTGAACTGAAAAAATATACTTCAAAAGACCCGCAGGCAGAAGGCAGGCGCAAGTTTGTGGAATACACTTACCAGATGTATTTTAAATGGGATGTGGGCGATACTTCGGGGCTTGTGGATATGATTAAAAAGACTGCTTTTGACAGCGCTACTCCCGAAGAAATTAACCGCGCTAAAAAATATGAAACCAGCGAATACATGTTAACCGGCGACAGTAAGGCGCTGGCGATAATAAGAAAAAAAGCGAAAATTGTGGGC
Organism: Candidatus Goldiibacteriota bacterium HGW-Goldbacteria-1; assembly: GCA_002839855.1. NCBI lineage: Bacteria > Candidatus Goldiibacteriota > Candidatus Goldiibacteriota bacterium HGW-Goldbacteria-1. The sequence goes on along the minus strand of PGYV01000004.1, from coordinate 375,073 downwards.
GGGTTTGAAACCCCGGTTTTAATTGTGGGTGAAACAGGTACCGGAAAAGAATTTCTTGCAAGAATGGTAAGTGAAGCCAGCAAAAGGCGACAGGACAAGTTTGTGGCGGTAAACTGCGCGGCAATTAACCACGACCTTATGGAAAGCACTCTGTTTGGCCATGAAAAAGGCGCGTTTACCGGGGCGGATAAAAGCAGGGAAGGCGTAATTAAACAGGCAGAAGGCGGAACATTATTTCTGGATGAAATAACAGAAATGCCCCTGGAAATTCAAAGCAAGCTGTTAAGATTCCTGCAGGACTTTCAGTACTGGCCGCTTGGCTTTGACGGCAAAGCTCATTCTGCGGATGTGCGCGTTATTGCCGCCACTAATGCCAACATAAAAAAGATGATTAAAGAAAGAAAATTCCGCGAAGATTTATATTACCGCTTGTCCGGCGTCACTTTAAGGCTGCCGCCCCTGCGCGAACGCAAAGAAGACATAAAGCAGCTTGCGGTAAGCATCACTTACAACCTTAAACAGAAAGAACAGGTTAAAGACTTCACCCTTGGCAAAAAAGATTTTGAAACCCTTGAAAGTTATGACTGGCCGGGCAACGTAAGGCAGCTGCACAAGTTTATATACAGATGCATAATTTTTGACGCCACAGGCGAAGACTTAAAAAAACTGCTGGATGAAGAACGCTGCGAAGACATGGAACTTGCCCCCGTGCGTGAAATTGGGTGCGATGACACCACAATTACCACAATAGCCCAGGCAGAAGAAGCGGCAATAAGAAAGGCGCTTAGGATATTTAAGGGCAAAAAGAAAAAGGCAGCGGAAGCGATAGGTATGGTGCTTAACACACTTAAAAAGAAGATGAAAGATTACGACATAAAAGATGAAACAGCAGGAGATGAAGAATGAGAATAACACCATTTGGCGGGGCAAACGAAATAGGCGGCAATAAGATACTTTTAGAAGCGGGAAAGACAAAGATATTTCTGGATTTTGGCATTCCGTTTGACCGCGGCGAAGGCATTTACAGCGGGCTGGAATTTGTAAACCCGCGCGGCAAGTTAGGGCTGCGCGATTACTTTGAATTTGGCATTGTGCCAAAGTTAGAAGGCATTTACAGCAAAGAAGCGCTGTATTACACAGACCTAAAATACAAAAAGCCCGCCTACGACGCAATTCTAATCTCCCATATCCACTGCGACCATTTTGGCGATGTGGCAGATGTGGACCCTTTAATTCCAGTATATATGGGGCACGGCTCCAAAAAAATTAATGACACGTTTAATACTATATATCCCTCTTTTAAATCAGAAGACAACGGCAATGTGGTGGAGTTTAAATCGGGGAAAAGTTTTCAGATAAAAGATATTGAAATAACGCCTGTCCATGTGGACCATTCAGTCCCCGGCGCGTATGGTTTTATTATTAAAACCCCCGAAGGCACAATTGCCTATTCCGGGGACTACCGCTTTCACGGTTTTAAACCGGAAATGACAGAAGATTTTATAAGGGCCGCAAAAAAAGCCGGGGCAGATTACCTTATAACCGAAGGCACAAGGGTGCGCGCATCTGATGACGCTGTGTTTAAGAAAAAAATGACCGAATCTGACGTAGAAAATGAATTCTGCGAAACCATGAAAAAGTCACAGGGGCTTACCTGCTTTAATTTCTCGTTTCGTAATTTAGACAGGGTGCGCAGCCTGTGTAATGCGGCAAAGCGCGCAGGAAAAGTGCTGGTGTGCAATGCGGGGTTTGGGTACGCGGTGGACAACGCCAAACACATAGTAGAAGGCATGCCGGATATTATCGGCAATCCCAACATAAAAATCTTCAACAAAGACGGCGACATAGCCGCAGAAGACAAGCGTTCTTACATCTACGCCAAGCCATACCTTGAAAGAACCGTGGATTATAAGTGGGTAAAGAAAAACTTAAAGGACACGGTAATGTTCATGTCCGCGTCCGAACTGTCGCAGCTTATTGACATACAGCCGGGCAAAGGTACTTTTGTATATTCCATGTCCGAACATTACATTGAAGGCGAAGGCAACGAAGAATACCGCGACTGCCTTAATAACTGGCTTGACCACTTTGGGATGAAGTTAGCCCAAATTCACTGTTCCGGCCACGCAGACCACGCAGGGGTTAAAAAGATGATAGACGGCGTGTCGGCAAAGCGGATTATCCCGGTCCACACCGAAAACCCGGACGCCTTTAAAAAAATGCACGGTGATGTGGTGATGCTTGAAAGAGGAAAGACAATAAAACTGTAAAGGCAGATGCGTATGGTTGAAAATACGTTTTTAAACATGCATCTTTTAGATGCGGTACAAAGGGGTAACTTACAGATTGCCGCAGGCCTTATTAAAGCCGGCGCGAATCCTGCTGCTTACGACCATACAGCAGAACCCCTTGCGCATGTCGCGTATGAACACTGCGGGCCGGTAATGGCAGATATGATAAAACTGCTGGTGGATAACGGGGCAGATGCGTATGCAACTGCGGACAGCAGCCGCAGTATCTTTGACGTTATGGCGGAAGTCTGCGACTATTATAATATGATGATAATACACAATTTGGGAATTTCACCCAAATCTTCATGTGAAAGACAGTTGATAAACTGGTTTGGATACCCGGATGTAAAGATGGCGCTTGATGCCGGGGTTAATGCCGCGGATATTTCCGTTGAATCCGCGTGTTCAGATTTAGATTACAGGTCTGTAAGGTTATTGATAAAAAACGGCGCTGATGTGAATAAAAGAAACCACGACAACAACACCCCGCTGATGAGGGTGGTCAGTGATCAGTATAAAAAGTTTTTATACAGAAGGTTTGAATTTAACATGTTAAAAGGCAGAAGTGAAAAAGATAAACACATAAAATCAATCAGGCTCGGCCGCATCCGGATAATCATGACCCTGCTAAGGCACGGCGCCGATATGACCGTAATAAACTACGACGACAAAACCGTCTATGATTTAACCAGCGACGGTGAGATAATAAAGATATTAAACAAACACACCAAAGGCCAGCTTGTACTGGGGGTATGAAAAAAGCGAGTTAAAGTAGAAGACGATGAAATATATACATACGTTTGGCAATTCTTTTAGGGTTTGAAGACAATCGTGCTGAAAAACCAAGTAAAAAAAATATAGAGCAGGTGGTTAAAATGGGAATTAGAGAAACAATTAACAAAGAGATAAAGAAAAGGACAGGAATAGATGTCAAAAACAAAAAGGATAATATATCTGAATTAAAAAAGATCAACGAAGATAATCTAATAAACATACTAAAAATTTTAGAAGAAGAGGTTAAAAGTAAAAGTTTTAAGGAAAGCAGTCAAAGAGGAAAACTTAGGGGTTTTGTGCCTTTGAAAGACAATACAATTGATAAATATTCAAATAGGAATAAATTAGAAGTCCCTCTTGTAAGATTAATTGGATTGCTAAAAAATTGGACAACTGAACTAAATCTGTTATCCGGATACAATAATAGTAGTAAATCGGGTGGTAAATTTTCTATTGATCTGGCAAAAAAGCATAAAAACGTTCTTAAACTTGCGGAAGTAAAAGAATGGAAAGGTGCGGATACTTTAATATTTGCAGTTATTGAAATAATTACGAATTTTATGATTTATCTAATTATGAGAGAAAAAGAAAAAGACAAAGATGATAGATGGGCACCAAAATGTAATAAGTTTCAAATTGAAGTTATCGCACCGGCTGAATATTATGATTGTCAAGGAATTGATAGTTATAAGAAAAGATCTAAAGAAATAGAAAAGAACCTACTTAAAGTGTTGCAGTTATCAAAAGATTATAATGTGGAGCATCTTAAATTCAAGTTTAGTGAAGTTTTTATAAAAGATGACAAGAATGGATTGATAAAAATCATGAAAGATAGGAATGATTTACTGACTAACAAATATTTGAAAGGAAAACCATCAAAAATAAGCAGAAAAGAATTAGCTGAGGATTTTGGATTGAAAATACAGGATCGAAAATGAAACTATCCATTCTTCGCGGCTCTTTGGAAATCGGCGGGAGCTGCGTAAAGATTTCTCACGACGGCCACGCTATCATAATTGACATGGGTTTACCGCTATATGATAAAGACGGTAAGAATTTTGACAAACGTAAAGCACGAGAAATGCTGCCAGACGAACCAGGATTATACAAACAACCCTATATAGATGCAATTCTATTAAGCCACTCGCACCAGGACCACTACGGCCTGATTGCCTATTCGGCAGAGAGCATTCCTGTATACGCAAGTAAAGGGAGCATTGACCTAACTCTTATTTCTGAAATGCTGGAAAAATTCAAGATTAGTGAAAGCCGTTTTAGAATGATAAAAGATAAACAAGTATTTATTATCGGGCCTTTCGAGATAACAGCTTATAGCGTAGACCACTCTGCTTATGATTCTATGGCTTTTAAAGTTAAGGCAGGCGGGAAAACGCTGGTGTATTCGGGTGACTTCAGGGCGAATGGGCAGAGAAATTGGGTGTTTGAGAACTTGTTAAAAGGAGTTAACGAGCAGGTAGATGCACTGCTGCTTGAAGGAACGATGATAGGGGGGACTGAAAGGCAGAACCGTACCGAAGAAAACGTGGAAGATGATCTTGTTAAAGAACTACAGAAAGAACATAAAGGGCTGACTTTTATTTCGTTCAGCAGTCAGAATATCGGAAGGTTCAGGAGTATTTATAGAGCCTGTGTTAAAACTCGCAAGACGTTTATTATCGATCCATATCAGGCATACATACTTGAAAAATGGCCTATAAGCATGCCTAAATATAACGCAAATAATATTAAGGTTTATTGTGTAAAAAATAGCAATCACTCAAAGGTAATTTTTAAAGATTATAAGATATATAAATTCGGTAAGAATAAAATATCGGTTAAAGAAATTTTAGAAAACCCTGAGCAGTACGTAATAATCGACCACCATCATGTCAGGGAAGCGTTCAAGAAGAAGTTGGAAGGCTCAAGGGTAATTTGGTCGATGTGGGAAGGGTATCTAAAGCAGGAAAATAACTATTGGGCGGGGAAAAATGTCGAAATGTGTAAAATCCATGCATCCGGGCATGCGGATGTAGCAGCCCTGAAGAAACTGGCTGATAAGTTGAAACCGGGTGTAATTATCCCAATTCATACTAATAACCCCTGCAAATATGCGGATATTTTTAAAAAACACAAGGTTCTGAAATTAGCCGATAAAGAGGAAACTAAACTATAATTTTACTGTCACTTTTTGACACTCCTCTCTAAAATCCCCTTATTTTATCCCATATTTCCGTGGCATATGAATTGCTAATATAAACGTAGAAGAAGTTATATTTTAACAGGATATTAAAGAGAATCGGGAGGAACGGAAATGAGTGATATAAAAATATTCAAGCAACTTGAAAAGGCGGATTCTAAGACACGAAGGACAATTCTCAACAATGCTGATGCTAAATTAATTGCTGATGTAATTGAAAACACAAAGGAGGCATGCGCTAAAATTGGATATTATTCCATGCCTGAAGTCGCCAAATTTCCAAGAATACCCCTTGCTTCCACACGCGAACTTCAGCTTCAGCGGTTTATATGTGAAAGCGGACAGTTAAACGGGATTGACATAGTGTGCAGAGAATTCCCGGTTGGAAAGAAATCAGGTGCGGGACATATAGACCTGATTGGCAAAAATGGTAATGACATTTACCTGTATGAACTTAAATATGCGTCAAAAGACGACCTAACAAAAGCCATCTGCCAGATTGCAGGATATTACTGCTATATGGTTTCAAATGCAGATAATATTTTTCCGGCAAAGACTTTTAACTTTAAACCGGTGATTGTGGCTGATGCGGTTTATTATGAAGAATCCCAAAGAAAGAACAGCAGTAATGGTGATTATAATCTGGCAAGTAAGCTTTTGTCGTTGCTTAAAGCAAACGGTGTTGACATTAACCTGTGCGAAATAAAGTATTCTATGGAAAGTGTTAGCGTTTAAGTCTTACAAATATTTTATTACCTGCAAGACAACGGTATAACAACTTATTACAGTGATAAGTTTCAATGAAAATGCGTTGACCATATAACTGAATAAGGATTATAATAAAAATCGATATAAAAGAATGCAGTAGCAATATTTACTATTTGTTATTAAGAAAACTTAGTGTGTTAAGTTGGCAGACTACACTCGGCGGGAGGGATTATGGATACACCTAAGTGTCCCATATGTAGCAACGAAATGGTGCTTCGTACGGCGAGAAAAGGGAAAAGTGCAGGCAAACAGTTTTATGGGTGCAAAAAATATCCCAACTGCAAAGGCACAAGAGATTATAATTCTGAAGATTTAAAAAATAATAGTTCCGCAAACCTTGAAAATAAAAACTCCAAGCACAGTAAATTAAGCTATAAAACAGATAAAGATACGATTAAGGCAAATGTAGAGTTAAATACGACCGACATAACGGATAAGGATAGTATTAATGATGATTTAATGAAAGAGCGCATTAACAGGTATAAGAATTTAAATGACGGCAATCCGGAAGTTGATAGTGCGCTAAAAAAGACAATGGTTTTGTTTTCTGTAGAACGGATTAGAGATTATATATTTGAACCTTTCCGGGTAATGTTTTTAAGAAAGGCATCATCTGATGACGGGATAAGGGCAATAATAACACAGACTGCAGTTGTTAATGCGGTTTTGGCAGGGTTACCCGGTAAAATGGGAATAGGAGTTGCCGTTAGTATTGCGCTTGAAGCTTATATGGCTTATTCAATAGGGCGGTACGTTGGAGTCAAGATTGATGAGCCAAAGGATGTATTTAAATATTTTGGATTAATTTCCGGGATATTACTGACAGTTCTTATGGTATTTAAGCAGTTATTATCATTATTTTTTTCTCTTTTCTCTGTAATTCCCATGGTTAATCCTTTAATCTTTGCTGAATTAGTTGTAACTACATTCGTGGGTGTTATATTCTGGGTTGGGTTTAAGGAAGTTAAGAAAAAAGGCAGTTTTTCTGTTCCTTTTTCTGCTCTTGTTGAAGTTTCTAAAGAAACTAAAAAGATAGTATCTTACCAGATAAATAAATTCTCCAAACTTATGACAAAAAACAATATTTTAATCGTAGTTAAAAGAATGAGAGAATATTACACCGGGGAAGTTGTGGTGAAAACACCAGTAATCAGGGACAATGTTTATACATCAATTGCTATGGTCGCTTTAAAAACAAGAGATTATGACAAACTTGAAGGGCCTATGGGGGAAATGTTTCTGGATGCAATCAGAGAAAGGTTTTCAAAATTAAAAAATGCTGAAGTTGAAGAAATTGCAGAACATATGCAGAATTATGATGAAGAGCAGATGCAAGGCGTAATAACCATGATAAAGGGTAAAATGTTTGAACACATGGTTGAAAAAGCCGAAAACACAGACGGCGACAGGTGGGTGGCAAAATTATTTGAAAATGAATCGCATCCATCAACGGACATTATTTTTGAAAACTCTGATACTCATGAAAGACTGGCTGTATCTTTAAAGGCAACTGACAGTCCGGAACTGATAGAAAAAGCATTGTCCAAATATCCAAGTGATGAGGTAATAACAACAAATGAAGTATATGATAACTATTTTAAAGAACATGATATGGTCAGTTCGTCGGGTATCAGTAATGAATATGTTACAAATGTTACTGAGGAAAATTTTGATAAGTTATTACATCAGTCAAAAACTCATCAGGACTTTGATGGCGGTAAGGTTGTAGGAGCGGGTGCTGCGGTTGCTTTGACTGTTTCGCTCTGGCCTTTTGTTGTGGCTTATCTTAGAGGTAAAATATCATCAGAATATTTAAAAAAGGCTTGTGTTCATATTTTGGGAGTAAGCGGCGAACGCATGGCTGTTAAATTGCTGGCTTTTTCTACATTTGGACCGGTAATTCTATGGGGACTTTTAGCAACTACGGTAATTCAAGTTACTGAAGGCGGCGGATTTGCAACTGAAGAATAAATAACAGCCAAAAAAGCGGGGGAATATATAAATATTATATAAAACTTCGCCCATATGTGCGCCTATGAAGAACCGGAAAAGTATCTGATATTATGGTAAATAAAGTGCTTAAAGAAAATAAGTAATTTGTTTATATTCTGTAATACGAAAATAAGTATATCCGGCTGGTTGACAGAATATCTTATAAGGCGGATACTATAGGGCAATTAGGGAAAATTCAATAAATAATATTTCAGGAGGGTTTATGAAGAAGATATTTCCGTTAGTTCTTATCTACGTTATTGCTCTAATCGGGTGGATGATATTGGGGTCGGTTACTTCTTTTCGGTCTTACTCGCAGGATGATAAATTAAAACAGCGTGTGGGCGGGCTTTGGGGGGCAAGTCAGGACCAGGAAGCGCCGGATGTATTTTATGAGGAAAAGAAAATGAAGACCGTAAAGGAAAGGGATGAAGATACAGACAGGATGGCTTCGCGTACGGTTGAAACCATCGAACAGTTTGGCATTAACCTTGAATCAACAGACCTTAAAGCCGACTTTAACCTTGATTACCGCAAGAAGGGGCTGCTTTGGTACTCCACATATAAAGTAAAGATAGCGGGGGAATATGGTTTTATTAATACCGCGGGTAAAAACACTGATGTTAATTTTGTCTATAAATTCCCTTCGTCAAACGGTGTTTATGACGACTTTTTAATAATGGTTAACGGGAAAAAATTTGAAAACGTAAGGCCTGCAAACGGGAAAGTGGCTGTTAAGCTTCCTATGAAAGCAGGTGAAAAAGCGTCTGTAACTGTTTCTTATGTTTCACAGGGAATGGATAACTGGTGGTACAGTTTTGGCAGCAGCGTTACCAACGTGAAAAACTTTAACCTTGTCATGACAACTGATTTTAATAAAATAGATTTTCCGGAAAGGGCTATGTCGCCTTCGTCCAAAAAGAAAACAGAAAAAGGGTGGGAACTTGCGTGGAATTACAAGAACCTGCTGTCAGGCATAAATATCGGCCTTGAAATGCCAAAGAAACTTAATCCCGGCCCTTTTGCCAGCCAGGTAAGCTTTTTCGCGCCTGTGTCGCTGTTCTTCTTTTTCTTTCTTATGTTCATAATCACCGCGATAAAGGGAATAAAGATTCATCCAATGAATTACTTTTTCATTGCCGCGGCTTTTTTCAGCTTCCACCTTATGCTTTCTTACCTTGCGGATGTGGTGAACATTTACATTGCCTTTACCATCGCCTCTGCCGTATCCATTTTTCTTGTCATAAGCTACATGCGCCTGGTTGTGGGCAATAAGTTTGCTTTTTTTGAAGTGGGGCTGTCGCAGTTTGTTTACCTTGTGCTTTTCTCCGCCGCGTTCTTTCTGCAGGGATACACAGGGCTTACAATCACCGCGCTTGTTGTTATAACCCTGTTTGTGGTGATGCAGTTTACGGGTAAAGTGGACTGGGAAAAACAGCTTAAAGCCGACAAACCCGGGAAGTAAAGCGGGATTTTTTACCCGCAATTTATCTGCAATTTATCTGCGATGGTGATAATATTTCGCGGAAATTTACCGGAAATTTTGTGGAAATAGGTATTAAACTGACATAAAGGAGAAATAGGATGAAACAGATAATAAAAGAATACAGGTACAGGTCGGGGTATTTGATGATGGCCTTAATAACCCTTATGTTTGGGGCGGGGGCTTTTGTGCTGTACCACCTGGCAGTTACAAATGACAGGGGGCTTATAATCAACGGGTTTATAAAACTAAATGAAAGCCAGGCGGATATTTTTTATTACGTGCTGACAGGGTTTTCTGTTGTCTTTGCTATTGCGGGAATTGTGATTCCGCTTCTGGAAATGTCTTCAAAAGTTCCCAGGGTGCTGACAGTTTATGATGACGGCATTTCTTTTCCTATGCGTAAAGAGATGTGCGAATTTAAGTGGTACGAGATAACAAATATGACAGAAACAAACGTGCAGGGGACTATTATTATAGAACTGACCCCGGTTACCGGAAGAAAATATTCAATCAACAACCGGATGTTTAAATCCAAAAAGGAATTTGAAGAGGTATACAGTATCCTTAAGGAAAAAATAAAGATACAAGCATAAAGGAGTATATTATGAAAAAGTTTCTTGCACCGCAGCCGATACTGCTTCCATCACCTGTCCTTATAATAGGAACATACGGGGAGAATGACGCTCCCAACATCATGAATGCCGCATGGGGCGGGATAGCATCAAGCAAACCGCCGTGTATCAGTATAAGCGTGCAGCCGGTAAGGCTTACACATGAAAATATCATCAGAAATAAATGTTTTACCATAAATATCCCTTCTGAAAAGTTTGTGAAACAGGCCGACTATGCAGGGCTGGTTTCCGGCAGGGAATACAACAAATTTGAAGAGGCAAAATTAACCCCTGAAAAAAGCGCGCTTGTAAACGCTCCATATATAAAAGAATTTCCCTACTGCCTTGAATGTAAACTGGTAAATACCGTAAACGTCGGGTCGCACACTATGTTTATAGGCGAAATTGTGGGGATAGTGGCTGACAGCAATGTGCTTGGCAAAAACAGCCTCCCTGATATAAAAAAGGTTAAGCCCATAATGTTTGGTTCCTTCGGCAGCAGGGCTTATTATGGCGTGGGTAATAAAATCGGTGACGCGTTTGCTGTGGGGAGTAAGATTAAAAAGACAAAATGACGGTAACGGCAGCAGCTGGGAAGCTAAGCAGCTGGGAAGCTAAGCAGCTGGGAAGCTAAGCAGCTGGGAAGAAAAGGCAGAAGGTCGGAAGGTCAGAAGGTCGGAAGGTCAGAGGGTCGGAAGGTCAGAGGGTCGGAAGGTCAGAGGGTCGGAAGAAAGAACGCGAGAGACAGAGGGATAGATGCACAGAGGGACGGAAGGAAGGTTTGGAAGTGGTAGCCGCACCTTTTAAGGTGCGCGTTTTTGGTGTAACAGGTTTCAGTTGTAACTTGTAAGATGTTACCTGTAAGTTATCTCCGTCCCTCGGGTTTCATTTATGGGATATGGGATAAATGGTTATGGGATAGATTTGTACCATTCTTGACTTTGTAACGTAATATGTTACAATTGTAACATAAAGTGTTACAAAGGAGAGCGTATGGTATTCAATGAATCGGTCTTAAAGGTTATATCAACCGGCACAAAAGCGCGTGTGGCGGAATTTTTTCTTTCAAATCCGCCTAAAATGAGCGAAAGGGAGATTGCCCGGCAGCTGAAAACATCCCACATGAGCGTTAACAGGGCGATAAACGAACTGTTCAGTGTTAATTTTCTTAAAGTAGTAAGGGCGGGAAACGTAAATTTGTGGGAGTTGAACACGGACAGCTATGCCTATGACATTATATCAGCGGTAATGAATAAAATGCCCGGGGCTGCAGACCCGCTTAAAGAACTTAAAAAAACCATAAAAGACGGCTTAAAAAACAGTAAAATTGTAACTGCTGTTTTATATGGTTCTGTTGCTTCAGGGGTGGAAAAGCCGGACAGCGATATTGACCTGTTTATTGTGGTGCAGGATGAAACGGCGGTAAAAGAAATTGAACCCGCGTTAATAAAACTTGAAAAAAACTGCCTTAAGCTTTATGGCAATCCTTTGTCGCCGTATATTATGACGCAAAAAGAGTTTAAGGCGAAAAAAGAACTCCCGGTTGTAAAAAACGCAATGAAGGGGATAAAGATAATTTAGCAGTAAACAAACATATCCCCTCCCCAGCCCAATTCAGAATTGACATACCCGCTATTCAATTGATATAATAAATAACGGCTTAAAAACTGGTTTTCATGGTGCAAAACAATAACCCGGAGGTATAACGTGGTTAAGAAACTGACAACCCTGATTTTAGTACTAATAGGAATGGCAATAGGCGGTTTTATCAGCCTTGTAATGTTTGACAGGGTTTTTACCCAATCCCTTACGAACCTTAAAAGTTATTCGGTTGAGGACTGGGGCAGAATGGAATATTACGTAAGCAAGATAGTGGACAGGACAATTAAGTACAGGGAAATGATGGATAAGGATAAAATGAAATACGACCCCAAACCTTTTGACGAAGCGGTAGGCGCCAGAAGCATTATTCTTGGCGGCGACACATTAAAAGATAAAGCCGCGCACATAGGCAAACTTGAAGAGTCTGTTAATACCATAATTGCACAGTACAATAAGAAAATGGAATTAAGGCGCGAAAGGTTTTACTACCTTGAATGGGGCCTTGTTACAAAAGAGTTTATACATGAATATAAGATAAAGCGCAATCATTACAGGGACACGGTAAGCGAGTATAATTTCCGCATAAAGACCATGCCCTTTGTTCTTCTGGCAAAATCGAAAGGTTTTACCGAATTACCACAGATTGAAGAGAGCAAGTTAACGGCAGTGCAGCTGGCCACGGAGGAATATTCAGATGATTCTTCCGAGGAAAGTCCGGACTCCATGGAGCACGGTTCCCACTAGAACAGCGGGGTGCGCGGCGCGAAAGCGCAGCGTAAAGGATAGTGCCACAGAAAACAGACCGCTCCGTGTATGATATTTTCATGACGGAGTAAGGGTGAAAAGGCGGGGTAAGAGCCCACCGCGTGAAGCGCAAGCGACACGGCACGGAAAACCCAACCGGGAGCAAGGTCAAATAGGGGGCAGATCTCTTTGCGCAAGCAAAGGGGCAGGGATGCTTCATCTCTTAAGCTCCGGGTAGACCGCTAAGATTAATGGCTGGCACCCCGGCAACGGGGACACAGAATCCGGCTTACACTGCCGTTTTAAATAAAAATCCACGGGTGTGTGCCCGTGGATTTTTTACATTAAATGTCAAAAGGAAAAAAGATGTACAACTATACAGATTCGCACCTGCACACGTCATTTTCCTGGGACGCTTCCCAGGCCATAGATGAAGTACTTGTAAAAGCCAAGGCCGAAAACGTGGGCTATATTACAATTACAGAACACCTTGATTTTCACCCGCTTCACAAACAGAATCACACAAAGTTTAATTACACCGGTTACACCAAAGCTATAGAAGACGCGCGCGGCGGATTTCCCAATCTTATGAAAGGGTTTGAAGCCGGCGAGCCGCATATTTTTCATGATGAATATGAAAAGTACATAGAAAATAAGGATATAGATTTTATAATGGGGTCGCTTCACCATGTGGGCGAATTTACCCCTGTGTATGAAGAGTATTTTCAGCAGTATTCTGATATTAAAGACGCTTACAAAGCGTATTTTGAAGAGGTTTACAAACTTGCCTCTTACGGTAATTTTGATGTTTTAGGACATTTAAACCTTGTGCACAGGCGCGGCGTGCAGTTTTTGCCGGAATACGGCTACGAGATGTTTAAAAAGGAAATTGATGATATTTTAAAAACACTCATCTCCCGCGGCGCGGGAATAGAGGTTAACACATCCGGTTTCAGGTATCACGGCGGCGACATGCTTCCGGGAGCGGATGTGCTAAAAGCATACATGGAACTTGGCGGAAAAATAATCACTGTGGGCTCTGATTCGCACTATGTTAAGGACACTTTTTACGGGTTAAAGCGCGCGTATGAAATATTTGAAGAGATAGGCATTAAAGAAATTGCCGTGTTTAAAAACAGAAAACCCGTAATGGTAAAGATAAAATGAAAATACATAAAAGCAATATTCAAAAAGTAAAACCTTTTGTCACCAAAGACAGCTCCATAATCCGCGTTATAACAGACACCACAAACGCGCCGGTGAAAAACGTCACCCTTGCGGAAGCAAGCTTAAAACCGGGGCTTTCCACAATTGGGCACAAACACATAAAAACAGAGGAAATATATTACTTTACCGCGGGCAGCGGCATAATGACGCTTAATGGCAGAAGTTTTAAGGTAATAAAAAATGACAGCGTGCTTATTCCGCCGGGCGTTCTCCATAAAGTAAAAAACACGGGCAGGGGCGTTTTAAAAATAATCTGCGCGTGCTCTCCCCCTTATTCACACGACGACACAATAAATTCAGATTACAATTTTAAACTTATGATTTTTGATTTTGACGGCACACTGGTTGAAAGCGCGCCGGGAATACTTGCCACGGCTAATGCCATGGCAGCGTATTACGGCATGAAGAAATTTACCATGGAACAGGTGCACACCGCGGTGGGCACCGGGCTTGATAACTTTATAGAAGACATGTTTCCTGACGTTATAAAAAATGTTTCAATGGATAAACTGATAAAACAGTACAGGCGTTTATATGACATTAACTATAAAAAAGGCCTTATAATGTTTAAGGGTGTTAAAGAAACGTTAAAGGAATTAAAGTCAAAGGGAGTCAAACTTGCCATTGTTTCCAATAAGCTTTCCCGGTACATAAAGGGCATTAATGAAGAACTTGGAATAGACGGTTATTTTGATATTATACTGGGCAGCGAATCCGTGGCCAAAAGAAAACCCCACCCGTACCCGTTGAACCTTTTAATGAAAAAGTATAAAATTGATAAAAGCCAGACCCTTATGATAGGCGACAGCCAGTTTGATGTTGAAGCGGGAAAACGCGCCGGTTGTTTTACTTTTTTTCTGACCTACGGCTACGCGGATTTAAAAGTTGTAAATAAATTAAACCCTGATTTTAAGTCATCCCGGTTTGGTGATATAAAAAAACTGGCCGGCCGGATGTAGGTTAAAGTTTTAATAATAATGGAGAAAAACATGTTAATTATAAACAGCGTAATACCCACATTTATAATAATAGCAATCGGGTTCGCGTTAAAACAGAAAAAGGTGATGGAACCCTGCACGGAAACTTTTCTTAATAATCTTGCGTATTACCTTATCCTGCCGGTCATGATATTTGATTCCATTTATAAAGTCCCGTTTAAAGAAATTTTTGAAATTAAGGTTATACTTGGGCTTTATGCGGTGTCTGTACTTGTATTTATTCTGTGTGTCCTTATAGCGATGAAGCTTCCCAAAGAAAAAAAAGGCGCTTTTGTCAACGGCGCTTTAAGGTCCAACATTGCCTACATCGGGTTTCCCATAGCTTACAGCTTATACGGCACCCACGGGCTTGCAAGGTTAAGCGTGGTAACAGGTTTTGTGGCGCCTGTGCTTATAGGGCTTGCAATAGCTTATCTGAATATCATCCACAAAGATAATTCAAAAAAACAGAGGCTGGCAGAGGTGCTTTTAAAAGACCCGCTTATTCTTACCTGCATTGCCGCGCTTGCGGCCTCTTATTACGGCTTAAAAATACCTGTTGTTTTTTCAAACACAATCAGCATGCTTGCCATGATGGGGTCGCCATTAATGCTTCTGGCTGTGGGCGCGGGTTTAAATATAGCCATAATCCGCAGGGACAGGGTGCTTCTTGGGCTGGCATCGTTTATAAAACTTCTATTGTTTCCGGCTTTAAGCTTTTTTATATTTACTTATCTGCTGAAAATTACGGATAAAGAGACTCTTGGCGTGGCTGTTTTAACCTTTTCTTTCCCGACAGCCCTTTCAAGTTATGTGCTGGTTAAGAAATACGGCAGCGACCACGAATTCAGCGCGGCTGCCATAACCGTGACCACCGCGCTGTCTTTGTTTACAATTTCCATGTGGATATATATAATATCATCTGTTCAATAAATGTCTGCTTTTTACAACATTCCATGTGTGAAATGACCACAAAACCAATAAAACCCTTTAAAATAAAGGCAATAATACGTTTTTACTATTGTTGAAACGCTGTGGATAAAAAAAGGCGGTATTACCGCAGGTTTTACGTTATACAGAAAGTTACCCACAGAATTAACAGTATTAACACCCGGGGGAAACTAAAATTTATTAAAAATTAACAATTTGAAATTTTGAATAAAACATGTTATAGTTATCGCGTTTAACAGAAATTATACTAAAATTAAAGGAGTAACTTATGCTATCCAGATTTTTTCCGAAAGAATTTAACTTTTTTGAATTTTTTGACAAACAGGCGGTTAACCTGGTTGATGCCGCGGCCTGTTTCCGCGAAATAGTGGCACAGTCCGAGGTAACGGAACAATCACAGACAAAAATGAAAGAAATTGAAAGAAACGGCGATAAAATGGCGTATGCAATTATGGACCATCTTAACAAAACTTTTATCACCCCTTTTGACAGGGAAGACATACATCAGCTTGCAAAAGAGATGGATGAAGTAAATGACATTATGAATACTGTAGTGGCAAGGATGAGGCTGTACAAGCTTAAAGGGCCGGATAAAAATATGGTTCAGTTCGCGGAGCTTATAACCCAGGCTGTTAATGTTATTTCCGGAGCGGTTGCGGGATTAAGGGACATGAAGAACATGAATAATATTTTAAAAGCCTGCGTTGAAGTGGGAAACCTTGAATCGCTTGGCGACAGGTTAAGGGATTCAGCGCTTATGGAACTTTTTGAAAATGAAAAAGACCCGATACAGGTAATTAAATGGAAAGAAATCTATCAGATAGCCGAAACTTCACTGGATATATGCAAGCATGTGGCTCATAACATAGAGTCTATACTTGTAAAACAGGCATAGAAGGATAATATGACCACTACGATAATACTGCTTATTCTGCTGGCTTTGCTTTTTGATTTTTTAAACGGGTTTCATGATTCCGCGAATTCAATAGCCACTATTGTTTCAACGCGCGTGTTGTCCCCTAAATACGCTGTCATCTGGGCGGCTTCGTTTAATTTTCTGGCTTTCTTCTTTTTTGGGCACCTTGTCGCAAAAACTATGGGCAAAGGGATAATTGATGTAAACATAATCACCCAGCAGGTAATTTTTGGGACGTTAATGGGAGCCTGCATTTGGAACATAATTACATGGTATTTTGGACTTCCCACAAGTTCTTCACACGCTTTGATAGGCGGGCTTATAGGCGCTGCCATGGTAAAAGTGGGCCCTTCGGCGCTGATTTACAGCGGTATTTTTAAGACCGCTATTTTTATAGTTATATCGCCTCTTGCCGGTTTTATTCTTGGCAGGCTGATAGGTCAGCTTGTATATCAGCTGGTAAGAAAATCCACGCCTGTAAAAGTGGACCATTTATTCCGCAAAGGCCAGCTTTTATCAGCCGCCCTTTACAGTATGGGGCACGGCGGAAATGACGCGCAGAAAACAATGGGTATTATAACCGGGCTGTTGTTCAGCGCCGGTATAATAGAAGTTTTTGAAATACCAATGTGGGTGGCGCTGTCGTGCTACGTTGCTATCGCGCTTGGCACAATGTTTGGCGGCTGGAGGATAGTAAAAACAATGGGCCAGAAAGTGGCCAAGTTAAAACCAATAGACGGCTTTTGCGCGGAAACAGGGGGCGCGATAAGCTTATACGTTGCAACTGCAATGGGTATTCCTGTTTCCACCACGCACACTATCACGGGTTCCATAATGGGAGTAGGCTCCATAAGAAGGCTTTCTGCCGTTAAATGGGGCGTTGCAGGCGGAATTATATGGGCTTGGATTATCACGATTCCCGCTGCCGCACTTATCTCTGCTTTAGCATACTTTCTGGTGACAATACCTTTTAAATAGCACAGTTTTTTCCCAAATTTCTGTTTTAAAAATTGGTGTATATTTTTTCATAATGTGATACTTTTATTTTTAATACGTCAATTTTCCGGCCGTATTATATCTATTTTTATGAAATTGACTATTACCTGTAAATGTGATATTTTATCTTCAAAAGGAGGAAAACACAATGATCCGCAAAGTTATGAATAATTCATCCAAAATTCTTAAAGAGGCCCTTACATTTGACGACGTTCTGCTTGTTCCAAGGCGTTCTGCCGTGCTTCCAAAAGAGGCGGAGACAAAGACCAGGTTCAGCAGAAATATTCATATAAATATACCCCTTGTGTCGGCTGCCATGGATTCTGTAACAGAATCCAGAATGGCAATTGCAATGGCGCAGGTGGGCGGAATAGGCGTTATACATAAAAATCTTACAATAGAAGAACAGGTACGGGAAGTTGACAAAGTCAAACGATCTGAAAGCGGAATGATACTTGACCCTGTTACCCTTTCTCCGGATGCCACAGTAATGCAGGCCGGGGAACTTATGAATAAATATCACATTTCCGGCTTTCCTATTATAGAGGGCAAAAAACTTGTGGGTATCCTTACCAACAGGGACCTGCGTTTTGTAAAAAATAAAAAACAGCTGGTCAAAGAAATTATGACGCCCGCGGATAAACTTATTACCACAAAAACCGGTACCACGCTTGAACAGGCAAAGCAGATACTTCACGACAACAGGATAGAAAAACTTCCCGTGGTAAATAAAAATTTTGAATTAAAAGGGCTTATTACAATTAAAGATATTGAAAAAAAATTAATGTACCCAAACGCCACGGTTGATAAGTTTGGCAGGCTGCGCGTGGCAGCCGCGATAGGGCCAAGCAATGACATGATGGAACGCGCGGAAGCGCTTATAAAAGCGGGTGTTGACGCGCTTGTGGTGGATACGGCGCACGGCCATTCCGAAGGCGTTTTAAAAGCGGTGAAAGAAGTGAAAAAAAGATTCCCGTCAGTGGATATACTTGGCGGAAACATAGCAACAGAAGACGCGGCGCGCGACCTTATAGCGGCGGGTGTTGACGGCATAAAAGTTGGAATGGGGCCCGGTTCTATCTGCACAACCAGAATTATTTCCGGCATGGGTGTGCCGCAGGTGACCGCTATAATGGACTGTGTTAAGGCAGCTTCAAAAAAAGGCATTCCGGTAATAGCAGACGGCGGTATCAAATACTCCGGCGATATAGTAAAGGCAATAGCGGCAGGCGCGGATTCTGTTATGATAGGCGGGCTTTTCGCGGGTACTGAAGAAAGCCCGGGAGAAACCGTACTGTTAGAAGGCAGAAGTTTTAAGGTTCACAGGGGAATGGGGTCGCTTGCGGCAATGAAAAAACGCGGCGGCAGGGAAAGATATTTTCAGTGGGATGAAGAAGAAGATAAACTTGTTCCCGAAGGAATTGAAGGCCGCGTGCCTTTTCGGGGCGGGCTGTCGTCCACCGTGCATCAGATGATAGGCGGGTTAAGAAGCGGCATGGGATACTGCGGGACAAAGACAATAAAAGAACTGCAGAGGGACACAAGGTTTGTAAAAATTTCCAACGCGGGGCTTAAAGAATCCCACGCGCACGATATTGCAATCACAAACGAAGCGCCCAATTACAGGGTTAACGGATAAAAAAGCGGCCTTGCTGCCTGATTAAAATAAATATCACGGGAATTAATATGAAAAATGACATGATACTGGTTCTTGATTTTGGTTCGCAGTACACACAGCTTATTGCAAGAAGGGTAAGGGAATTAAACATATATTCCGAAGTGCACCCTTTTTCAATGAAACTTACGGATATTAAAGCTTTAAACCCCAAAGGCATAATACTTTCCGGCAGCCCTTCTTCTGTTTATGAAAAAGACGCGCCGGTTCCGGATAAGGGAATATTTGAACTTGGAATACCCGTGCTGGGCATCTGCTACGGGATGCAGGTAATATCGCATTTCTTTGGCGGAAAAGTGGCGGGGTCAAAACACAGGGAATACGGTTTTGCGGAACTGCATGTTAAAAAGAGCCCGCTTCTGGCAGGGCTTAAGAATAAAGAACAGGTTTGGATGAGCCACGGCGATAAAATGACTTTAATTCCGAAAAATTTTGAAGTGGCGGCTTCCACAACAGGTTCCAAATATGCCGTTATCAGCCACAAAAAAGAAAACTTCTTCGCGGTGCAGTTTCACCCAGAAGTGGTGCACACGAAAAACGGAAAGAAAATAATAAGCAATTTCGCGAAGATATGCAAAGCAAAGCGCGACTGGACAGCGGAATCTTACATTAACACCACCATAGCCGAAATAAGAAAAGAAGTGGGAAATAAAAAAGTGGTCTGCGGCGTGTCCGGCGGCGTGGATTCCACGGTGGCGGCAATTCTTATAAACAAAGCCATTGGGAAACAGCTTGTAAATGTCTTTGTAAACAACGGGCTGCTGCGCCTTAATGAAGAAAAACGCGTGATGGCAATGTATAAAAAACTTGGATTAACCGTCCGCTACGCGGACGCGGAAGCGGGTTTTTTAAAAAGGCTTGCAGGGGTAAGCGAACCGGAAAAAAAGAGAAAAATAATAGGCAATTATTTCATAGAAGTTTTTGAACAGAACATAAAAAAACTGGGCAAGTTTCACTACCTTGCGCAGGGCACGCTGTATCCGGATCTTATTGAAAGCGTTTCGGTAAAAGGGCCTTCGGTTACAATTAAGTCGCACCACAACGTGGGCGGCCTGCCGGAAAAAATGGATATGAAACTTGTGGAACCGCTTAAATTCCTGTTTAAGGATGAAGTAAGGGAAATAGGAAGAAAACTTGGCATCCCCGAAGAAGTGCTTATGAGGCAGCCTTTCCCCGGCCCCGGGCTTGCGGTAAGGATACTTGGCGATATTACAAAAGAAAAACTTGAGGTTTTAAAGAGGGCAGATGATATAATTGTAGAAGAGATAAAAAAGGCGGGATTATACTTTACAATATGGCAGACTTTTGGCGTCCTGCTTCCGGTTAAAACCGTAGGCGTAATGGGCGATAAAAGGACGTATGAAAATGTTTTAGCCGTAAGGGCCGTGCATTCAAGGGACGGTATGACGGCGGAATGGGTAAAACTGCCGTATGAACTTTTAAGCACCGTCAGTTCAAGAATAATAAATGAAGTAAAGGGAATAAACAGGGTGGTGTATGATATTTCTAACAAACCCCCCGCGACAATAGAGTGGGAGTAGTAGTAACGGATGCTTGGAAGGTTGGATGCTTGGATGGTTGGCAAAAAGATCTGGTAGCCGCGTCCCTTTAGGGCGCGTGTTTTTGATGTATGGTTTATTTATGGGATATGGGATAACAGGTTATTGGATAAAAGATTTCGTATTGGTAGACGCGGGTCTTTAGCCCGCGGTAGTTGGTAGTTCGGAAAATTAGAAGATTCGAAGATTTGATAATTGAAATAAATTTATTAAGGGGAATACAGGGACATGATTTCTTTTGGACGGCACATCTGCAACGATTTTAACGTTGCGGCAGAGAAGGAATGGATAGTTACAAACAGGCGCGGAAGCTATGCGTCTTCCACTATACTTATGACCAATACCAGAAGGCATCACGGGCTTTTGGTTGCCAAACTTCCAGGTGTTGACAACAGAATGGTAATGTTCCCAAACTGCGACGAAGAACTTGAAGTTGCAGGGCACATCTACCACATTTCCACGCATAAATATAAAAAAACAGTTTATCCCAAAGGTTATTCCCTGCTTGAAAACTTCAGGCTTAAAGATGACATTGTAACGTTCCTTTACCTTATTGATAATATAAGGCTTAAAAAAGAAGTTTATCTTATGAAAGACACAAACAGCACTGTTGTCACATATACCGTACTTACGCCGGACAGCCACGCAAAACTTCACATACGCCCTCTTATTGCTTTTCGGGAAGCGGAGCATCTTATAAGGGAAATGCCTATATTTGACCCGTCGGTAAAACTTGATAACGGAAACAAAAAAACCATTATTCACGCGTACATGAATATGCCGCCCGCTTTTATTTATCTGCCGGACGGCGGGGAAGTGGAGCTTGAAGGGGTATGGTACAGGGACTTTTTCTACATGAAAGAAGACGTATCCGGATTTGACGCGGTAGAGGATCTTTATAACGTTGGCAAATTCACCCTGGACCTTGAATATAACCATCCTAAGTCAATAGTTTTTTCCACAGAGGATGTACCTGACATGAATACCGCGGAGCTTAAAAGCCGTTACGCGGGAGAAGTTAAAAAAATACATGAAATCTGTGAAGTGACAGGCGCGTGCGTGCGCGAAGATGATTACAGGGCATCGGTGCAGGAACTTATTTCCGCGGCGGAATCGTTTGTTGTAGTAAGGGAAGACGGCACCCCTTACATGGTGGCGGGGCTTCCGTGGGCAAATTACACGTGGTTCAGGGATACGTTTGCGTCCCTGCCGGGTATTTTTCTTGTGCTGCATAAATTTGAAGAGGCAAAAAAAGTCCTTGAAAGCGCTTTGTTGTTTGAAAAAAACGGATTACTGCCGCTTAAAATGACAATGGAAAAAAATGACATTACATATATGTCGGTGGATACCACATTGTGGTTTTTCTACGCCCTTAAAAAATACCTTGATTATACCGGGGACACGGCGCTTGTGGCAGCCCAGACAGATTTCTTTAAAAGGCTTACCTGGATAATACACAAACACATTAACGGCACGGACTATAATATACATGCTGACACTGACGGGCTTTTAGACGCGGGGTATCCCGGGATGCAGCTTACCTGGATGGATGCCAAAATAAACGGAACCCCTATTACGCCAAGGCAGGGAAAGTCAGTTGAAGTAAACGCGCTGTGGTATAACGCATTGCGCACGATGCAGGAAATATCCCACAAGAACGGCGAAGCGGAAATGTCCGTGTCATATAAAGACCTGGCGGATAAGGTGTACAAAAGTTTCAATGAAAAATTCTGGTACGCGGACGGCGGCTACCTTTATGACGTAATTGACGGGATAAATAACGACAGCAATGTAAGGCCCAATCAGGTAATGGCAATAAGCCTTCCTTTTCCTCTTATAGAGGAAATTGCCAAAAAAGAAAAAATAATGAACGCCGTTATTAAAGAACTTTATACCTCTTTTGGAATGCGCACATTAAGCAATATGAATGTTATGTTTAAACAGCGCTATGACGGGGACCAGAACGCGCGCGACGCTGCCGCGCATCAGGGCACAGTCTGGGGATTTACAGTGGGCCATTTTGTAACCGCATATTTTAAGACATTTGGACGGGGAAAAGAAAGCCTTGAATTTATAGAGACCGTATATGAACCGTTTTTTGAACATCTGAAAAACGCCGGCTTATCCACGGTATCAGAGATGTTTGACGGCAATTTTCCTTACACGGCGCGCGGAAGAATATCGCACGCGTGGGCTGTGGCGGAACTGCTGCGTTCTTACATAGAAGATTACCTTTCAAACGGGACAAATGGCTGACGTACTTGTAATTAATGCCAGTCCGCGAAAAAACAGCAATTCCGGTAAAATCGCGGAAATTCTCCTGAAATTCCTTAATGTAAAAAACGCGGAAATAACTGACATTAACCGCCTTAAAATAAAAGCATGCACCGCGTGCAATAAGTGCGCCAAAACTTTCAGGTGCGTCTATCATGATGACGCTGACGCGCTTATTTCTAAAATAAAAAAAGTAAAACTTGTCATTATTGTCTCTCCTGTATATTTTTGCGGCTCACCCGCGCCCTTAAAAGCTTTTATTGACAGAAACCAGCCGCAGTGGGAAAAATACAACAGTAAAAAAACAGCCGTCAAAACAAAAGGCATAATAATCCTTACGGCAGGCAGCGGCAAAAAAAAGTATTTCCTGCCCGCAAAAAGAGAGATTGCTTCAATGTTAGCGGTTAACGGCATAAAAGCGCCTTTTGTCATGACATTTGGCAGCATGGATAAAACAGGCGCCGTGGAAAAATCGCCGGGCAGTATAAGAAAAATTCGCGCGCTTGCGGGGATGATTAATGGGCGGGACTGATTCCATAAAAGGCATCAGGGAAAAGTATAAAGGGTATACCCTATATGAAAAAGGGCTTTCAAAAAATACCGCGGCGGCATACGCGTCTGACATAGAAATATTTCTTAAATATATGGAAGAGAGAAAAGAAACAGAAGTTACCGAAGATTCAATTGTGGATTTTATTTTTTACATGAAGTCGCACAAATACTCCCCGCTTTCAATAGCCCGCGCTCTGGTAAGCCTGCGGGGGCTTTATAAATACATGATAAAAACAAAAGCTGCCGACAAAAACCCTTTTGAAAACCTTGAAACTTTTAAAACGCGTAAAAAAATGCCTGAAGTGCTTCTGAAACAGGACATAGACGCTTTATTGTCATCGCCGGATATGTCAAAACCGGAAGGAAAAAGGGACAGGGCTATAATGGAACTTTTATATTCATCCGGAGTGCGCGTTTCCGAACTTGTAAACCTGGAACTTACCGATGTTGATTTGGATGAACGCGTGATAAGGTGTTTTGGAAAAGGGTCCAAGGAAAGGCTTGTCCCAATAGGGGAATACGTTGTGGACGCGATTAAGAACTACCTTGAAGTGCGTATGGAAATAGTAAAAAAGTTCTGCCCGAATCTTTTTGTAACAAAGCGCGGGGGAAAATTTACGCGCGAGGGTATCTGGAAACTTATAAAGCGGTACGCAAAAAAAGAGAAAATAGAAAAAGATGTTTACCCGCATATTTTTCGGCACAGTTTTGCCACACATCTTCTGGCAGGCGGCGCTGACCTGCGAAGCGTGCAGGAAATGCTGGGCCATTCCGATATTGCCACAACGCAGATTTATACCCACATTGACAGAAGCGGCCTTAAAAATCTGCATAAGAAGTATCATCCGCGGGGATGAAGGCAGCAACTAGGCAGCTTGGTTTAGATCTGGTAGCCGCGTCCCTTTAGGGCGCGTTTTTTTGATTTAGTTTTATGTTCTGGTAGACGCGGGTCTTTAGGCCGCGGCAGTTGATTTGGATTTTACTTCTGTCCCTCTGTCCCTCTGTGCATCCGTCCCTCAGCTCTACCGGGGTTGGGTATATTTTTTCAGTACGCGCCGCAAACTGGTATGTTTGTATCCAAATAAACTTGAATCCGCCAATATGTTAACGTCATTGGCAGCCGGGCGGCACGCACTGAAAAAACACACCCAACCCCTGTAGGTGTTAATCTAATCTTCCAATTTCGAATTTTCAATATTTGTTTTGTCTTTACTTCCGTCCCTCTGTCCCTCCGTGCATCCGTCCCTCATTGTCTTAAATTTATGTTATAATATTCACGTTTTTAAAAATCAACAGGGGTAAATGTATGAAAAATAAAAATTTTTATGTTTCTGTAATCATTCTTACTGCCGCGGTGCTTGGAATTGTCTGGCTTGGCAATAATGCCATTAAAGCCGCCAATGAAAAGAAAAGATGGGTAAAGTTTCCCGCGGTAACAGAACAGGTGATTGACGGGGATACCATCAAGATAAAAGAACGTAATAATCTTGTAAGGCTTCTGGGTATAGACACTCCTGAACTTCATCACCCTGACCTGCCCGTGCAGAAATTCGGAAAAGAGGCAAAAGCGTATGTTAAAAATCTTATTCAGGGAAAAGAAGTAATAATAGAATATGACACCCTGAATATGAACGATAAATACGGAAGGCTTCTGGCGTATGTTTATACCAAAGAAGGCGTGCTGGTAAACGCGGAGCTGGTAAAAAGCGGTTATGCTTATGTCTATGCCAAATCCGAATGTTCAAAGACCAAAGAATTCCTTATGCTTGAAAACATTGCCAGGCAGTTTAAAAAAGGCGTGTGGGAACAGGGAGCCGGCGGGAGGGAAATGAGATGAACAACGGGGATTTTTATAAGAAAACAGGTTTTGTAACCTTTGCCGTACTGCTTATAATCGTAGCGGTTAAGTTTTTAATTATTGACGAGATAAAAAAAGTATCAAAGATAACCCCGGCTGCGTCTGAACTTTCAGCCGCGCCTGCAGGTGAACCTGCAACAAGTACCCGTCCCGCTTCGGATTTTGAAACAAAAGAGATGGTAAAGATAAAGCCGCAGGACGCAGCTTCATATCTGGGGCGGTATGTGGTGACAGAAGGTATTATTGTCGGTTCATATAACAGCGGCAAGGTCTGCTTTTTGAATTTTGATAAAAACTACAAGCAGGGGCTGTCTCTGGTAATATTTGCCTCTGATTTTGTGAAGTTCCCGGCATCCCCGGAAAAATATTTTCTTAACAAAAAAGTCAGGGTTGAAGGAAGGGTAAAGGACTATAAAGGCAAGGTGGAGATAATAGTAAAATCAATGGACCAGGTTAAGATACTGTAAAAAAGTTTAAAAATTAACCAATTCTTAACAAACCTTTGTTAAAAATAGTTAACAAAGAAGAAGAGGTGAAAAATGGAAGAGTTAATAGCAATAGTGGACGATGAAGAAGATATTGCCCAACTTGTCGCGATAAACCTTCAAAAAGAGGGTTTTAAAACTAAAGAATACGGCGACGGCAAATCGTTTTTAAAATCGCTTGTTAAGGTAAAACCCGCGCTTGTAATACTTGACCTTATGATGCCTGAAATTGACGGCTTAACAGTCTGCAAAACCATGAAAAAAGACAATAACACATCTGACATTCCTATTATAATGCTTACCGCCAAATCCTCTGAAACCGACAAGGTATTAGGGCTGGAACTTGGCGCTGATGATTATGTCACAAAGCCCTTTTCCCCGCGCGAGCTGACGGCAAGGGTAAAGGCGGTTTTAAGAAGGCCGGTAAGAAATAAAGCAGACAAAAAAATAAAAGCTGGAAGCATTGTAATTGATGAAGAAAAGCATACTGTGGAAGTAAAGGGAAATAATATTGACCTTACAGCCACTGAATTTAACATACTTAAAATTCTTATACTGAAAAAGGGCAGGGTTTTTTCAAGGGAGCAGCTGCTGGAAAGCCTTTGGGGGGATGAAAAGACAGTTGTGGACAGGACCATAGACGTCCATATTAAGCATTTAAGGGAAAAATTGGGGCCCGCGGGCAAACTTATAAAAAATATCCGCGGCGTGGGTTACAAGGCGGAAGAATGAAAAAGTCCATATTTCTGAAAACCTTCTTATATTTTTTTTCCATTATAATTGCACTATCGCTGCTTATCACTTTTTTTTCCGTCAGGGCAATAAGGTCAAATTATATTGACATGCTGCAGGAAAGGCTAAAAACAACGGGATATGTCCTGATGCCGCAGGTGGAAGAATATGTAAATAAAAAAGATTTTTTGGGGCTTGAAAATTACGCAATTGAAACAGACAAAAAAACAGGCGACAGGCTGACTGTTGTTGATGTTAACGGCAGGGTATTGGCGGATTCAGAGAATAACCCGGATAAAATGGAAAATCACATGGAAAGGCCGGAAATTCAGGAAGCCCTTAAAAATTCCCTGCACGGCGGATTTGGACATTCCATCCGTTACAGTGACACGGCAAAAAAAGAGATGCTGTACTTTGCCATGCTGTTTAATGATACACAAGGGAATCCTGCCGGAGTCATAAGGTTAAGTATGTTTTCTGACAGGGTAAACGGGCTTATTGCCAGTTTGACGGGTAAAATAATAAATTTAACACTGCTTATACTTGCCGTGTCCGTGATAATTATGTTTTTTGCCGCAAAAAAAATATCACGCCCTGTTAAAGACCTGGAAAATGCCACCCGAAAAATGTCTGAAGGCGATTTTGATGTCCTGGTAAACATACAAAGCGGCGACGAACTGCAGAAGATGGGCGATGACTTTAACCACATGGCAGGAAGGGTCAAAAAACTTTTTTCAGAACTATCCATGCAGAAAGAAGAACTTAATACCGTAATTACTTCAATAAAAGAAGGGCTGCTGGTTACGGATGAAAAAGGCAGAATTCAGCTTGTAAATGACAGTTTTAAAACAATGCTGAAAAATACAGGTTTTACCGGTGAGGCGGAAAGAAAATCTTACTGGGAACTGATGCTGTCGCCGGGATTTAATGCCCTGATTGAAAAGGCATTAAAAGAAAGAGCAGGGCTGTCCGAACAGCTGGAAATAAACAACAGGGTTTATCTTGCCGGCGCCAACTACCTAAAAGAAACTTCAGGGGTTGTATTAATCCTGTATGATGTCACGGGTATTAAGGAATTTGAAGAAATGAAAAAAGATTTTGTGGCAAATGTATCCCATGAATTAAAGACGCCGCTTACGGCAATAAAGGGTTTTGCCGAAACGCTGGAAGCCGAAACGGAAACCGAAAGCGAGAAAAAATACCTTGGGATAATAATAAAACACACTGACAGGCTTGTCAATATTGTGGAAGACCTGCTTTCATTGTCAAAACTGGAAGCAAAAGAACACGGTGTACGTTTTGAAAAAGCAAATCTTAAAGAAACGGTTCTTTCTGCAGTGAAAATATTTGAAAAAAAAGCCGCGCAAAAAGGCATTACGCTTGCTGTTGAAATGAAAGACAGCGGCTTTTATGCCAAGGCAGACCCCATAATGGCGGAACAGGCGCTTATAAACCTTATTGACAACGCGGTCAAGTACACTGACAGCGGAAGCGTAATTGTATCAGCGGCGCGTGAAAATAATTCAATCCTAATCAGCGTAAAAGACACGGGATGCTCTATCCCTAAAGAAAGCCTTCCCAGGCTGTTTGAAAGGTTCTATACGGTTGACCGCTCCCGCTCGCGCAAACTTGGCGGCACCGGGCTTGGCCTTTCAATTGTAAAACACATAATGCTTGTGCACGGCGGCGACGTTACCGTGACAAGTGAAGCCGGCAAAGGCACTGTTTTTACGTTATATTTTCCTTCTTTTTAGCCAAAAAAATCTTAACTGATAATTAATTTTTAATTCACTGTATGTTAATCCTTGTTTTTTATAATTTCACCGTAAGATGAAGTTATAAAAACAAGGAGGAAGACAATGAAAAAAGTTTTAAGAATCACAGCTGCAGCGGTATTAAGTCTGGCAATATCGGCGGGCGTTTTTGCCGCCGGGCCTGAAACAAAAGTTTATGGCTACAACTGGTTCAGGTACACGCTTGGTTATGACAACGCAGCACAAAAGAAAAGCGCATTTGAAGTAAAAAGGACGTATGTAAGGGTAAAGACAACGGGGGAAGGGTATGAAGGCGCGTTGACGCTTGATTATGAAAATACTGACGGGCAAAACAATATTAATTTTGGAACCTGGGTTAAGTACGCTTATGTGGATTTAAAGAGTATTCCATTATTAATGGACGCGGGAATGTCATTAAGGGCGGGCCTTCAGCCTGTTCCTTTTGGTACAATTGACACATGGGAATACCCGCTTATTGAAAAAGCTCTTGAAGACAAGCTTAAGCTTGTTGACAGCGCGGATTATGGCGTGGCTTTAAGAGGATACCTTCCGATGGAACTTGGAAACTTTGAAGCCGGTGTTTTAAGCGGCTCAGGCTACAAGAAAGCGGAAGCAAACCTTGCAAAGTCAGTTGTTGCAAGCGTAAACATTGTTCCTATTGCAGGTATATATGTAAGGGGTTCTTATTTAGGGCACCAGATTGGAGAAGACCAGCAGGTAAACGGACAGCCGTCAAGCCTTGCAAAGTATGCTGACAGGAAAGCGGTTGTGGTTGGTTTCGCAAGCGGCCCAATATCGGGCTTTGTTGAAGCGCTTGAATCAAAAGACCAGAAGTCATCCGGCAAAAGCGGAATCGGGCAGTCTTTAAGCGCATATCTTGGAATGGAAATTGTTGACGGGATAAGCGCCCATGCGATGTATATGGTTTCAAACCCGGACACATTAAAGGTAAGGGATGAAAAAAATGTTTACGCAATAGGGTTAAACTATGATGTTACTGAAAAAGTACTTCTTCAGCTTAACTATCAGATGGAACAGGATAAGGTTGGCGGCGCATCAAGCCCCGTGACAACAAATCTTTGGATGGCACAGACAAAGTGGAGCTGGTAATTTAAAAAAATATAAAAGGAGAAAGAAATGAAAAAATTTTTTAAAATGGCAGTTGTATTATCAGTAATGGCATTGGCGGCAGGTTCGGCATTCGCGTGGGACTGGCCGTGGGCAAAAAAATCAGAAAATAAGATTTCACTTACGGGTTCTACTACGGTGCTTCCCATAGCGCAGAAAGCCGCGGAAGAATTTATGAAGGCAAACCCTTCTGTTGAAGTATCGGTAAAAGGCGGCGGTTCGGGAGTGGGTATAGCCGCCATTATTGACGGTTCCGCGGATATCGGCAATGCTTCAAGGGCTATTAAGGCAAAAGAGATAATTAATGCCAAATCTAAAGGGGTTAATGCTTTTGGAACTGAAGTTGCAAAAGACGGTATAGCAATGGTTGTGCATAAATCCAATCCGGTTGATGCCATCACCATTAACCAGCTGCGCGATATCTTCAGCGGAAAGATAACCAAATGGAGCCAGCTTGGCATCGGCAGCGGAAAAATAGTCGCGGTTTCCAGGGATACCACATCAGGCACATATGAAGTGTTCAGCGAGCTTGTTTTAAGGGGCGCAAAGCTTCGTGATGATTCTATAATGACGGTTTCCAACAGGGAAGTGGCGGAAAATGTAAAGAATACGGAAGGCGCCATAGGGTATCTTGGGCTGGCATTTTTGTCAGATGATATGAAAGTGCTTAAAGTTGAAGGGGTAATGGCAACAGAGGCAAATGTAATAAACGGAACGTATAAGGTTGCAAGGCCGCTTTTTATGTACACTAACGGAGATCCATCCGGGCTTGTAAAACAGTACATTGATTACGTATTAAGCCCTGCCGGACAGAAGATAGTAAAAGAAGTGGGTTACGTTCCCGTAAAATAAAATGTTTTGGATAAAAAGGGCGGGGATAACCCCGCCCTTTTTATTAACAGAAAATTAACATTAGGCTAACAGAGATTTAATCATAAAAATCTATAATTCAGTCAAATAAAAGATAAGGAAGGTTGAATGGCTGTACATAGCGGAATGAAAAAGAATTTTATAGAGCGGGCTCTTCCAATGGTGTCATTTATCTCCATTTTGTTTCTCTTTGGCATAGCCATGACACTTATAGTTTCAGCGGTGCCGGCTTTCAGGGAATACGGAATAATATCCACACTGACAGGGAAAGTCTGGAGGCCCACTGACGATCCGCCTTTGTTTGGCATGTGGCCCTTAATACTGTCATCATTTTACGTTACGTTCACGGCGATAGCCATTGCCGTGCCGCTTGGCGTGGGCGCTGCTGTATATCTTGCGGAAATAGCGCCGGCAAAAGTAAGGGAAATAATTAAACCCGCACTGGAAGTGCTTGCGGGTATACCTTCCGTGGTGCTTGGTTTTTTTGGAATTGTATTTCTTGCGCCCCTGGTAAAAAACATATTTCATCTTGATACCGGGCTTACCGGTTTTACCGCTGCAATACTTCTTGCCATAATGTCGGTGCCGACAATTGCCAGCATTACAGAGGACGCGGTTACCGCTGTCCCTAAGGAATTAAGGCACGCGTCCCTGGCGCTTGGCGGGACAAAATGGGAGACTATAATAAGGGTATCTGTCCCCGCCGCCAAGTCAGGCATACTTACGGGAATAATTCTGGGAATTTCCAGGGCAATGGGCGAGACCATGACAGTGTTAATGGCAGCAGGCGGTTCAAGGGGAATCCCGGATAATATATTCGTCCCTATGAGGCCCATGACCGCTTGCATAGCAGGTGAAATGGGGGAAACAGTTGTGGGTGATTCTCATTATTATATGCTGTTTGCCATGGGGCTTATTCTGTTTATTTTTAATATTATTTTTAACATCATCGCGGAAAATATCAAAAAAGGGAAGAATAAATGAAAGACACCAATCCGGAAAAGCAGGCAATAGATAAAAAAAGATACGCCCAACAGTCAGCCGGCTTTATTGTGCTTAAAGCCTGCGTGCTGTCTGTCGTATTATCGCTTATTGTGCTTATAGGTTTTATTGTTGTAAAAGGTTTCGGGGCGCTTAGTGTTGATTTCTTTATAAAATTTCCTGAAAATGGAATGTCAGAAGGCGGAATTTTCCCGGCTATTATGGGGACTTTTTTACTGTCCACAGGCGCTATACTTTTTGCCCTGCCGCTGGGAGTGCTAACAGCAGTCTGGCTTACAGAGTACAGCACCAATATGAAAATGGTAAGGCTTCTAAGAATAGGAATAAATTCGCTTGCCGGTGTGCCGTCAATTGTTTTCGGCCTTTTTGGGCTTGCGTTTCTTGTAAAGTTTATGCAGTTTGGCGTGTCGCTTTTATCCGGAATTGTTGTGCTTGGGATAATGGTGCTTCCCACTATTATAGTCACGGCAGAAGAAGCGCTTTTGTCTGTCCCCAAATCATTTAAAGAAGCTTCGCTGGCGCTTGGCGCCACAAGGTGGCAGACTATGTACAAAGTAATTCTTCCCAACGCTATTTCCGGAATATTAACCGGGGTAATACTGGGCATAGGCCGCGCCGCCGGCGAGACCGCGCCTATTATGTTTACGGCCGCCACTTTCTTTACCATAAAACTGCCGGATTCGCTGTTTTCTGAAGTGATGGCGCTTCCTTACCATATTTACGCTTTAATGACAGAGGGCAGCCAGGCAGGCCAGATGGAAATCGCCTATGGAACCGCGCTGGTGCTGCTTATGCTTGTG
Organism: Candidatus Goldiibacteriota bacterium HGW-Goldbacteria-1; assembly: GCA_002839855.1. Taxonomy (NCBI): domain Bacteria; phylum Candidatus Goldiibacteriota; species Candidatus Goldiibacteriota bacterium HGW-Goldbacteria-1. The sequence continues at coordinate 342,831 of PGYV01000004.1, read as the reverse complement.
CTTGCGGTAAACGCGGCAGCGATAGCAATAAGAATAAAAGCAAGGAGAGGGAGAAAATGGTAGAAAACACACTAAGCATAAAAGCGGTTGATTTTAATTTTTATTACGGCAGCCATCACGCGCTGAAAAACATAAATCTTGATGTAATGAAAAATAAAGTGATGGCAATGATAGGCCCTTCCGGATGCGGAAAATCCACTTTTCTTCGCTCCATAAACAGGATGAATGACTTAATTGAAGGGACACATACCAAAGGCACGCTTTTATTCGGCGGAATGGATGTAAATGAAAAAAGCGTGGACGTGACAAGGCTGCGCCGTGAAGTTGGGATGGTTTTTCAGAAACCAAACCCGTTTCCAAAATCCATATTTGAAAATGTCGCTTACGGGTTAAGGGTGAACAGGCTGTTTAAAGGGGAGGCGGAACTGAATTTAAAAGTGGAAGAAAGCCTGCGTGAAGCCGGGCTTTGGGATGAAGTAAAGGATAACCTGAATAAAAACGCGTATGACCTGTCCGGAGGCCAGCAGCAAAGGCTTTGCATCGCGCGCGCCCTTGTAATAAGGCCGGAAGTAATATTAATGGATGAACCCACAGCATCGCTTGACCCGATTTCAACTGCGAAAATTGAAGAATTGATACAGGAACTTAAAAAGAACTACACTATAATAATAGTCACGCATAATATGCAGCAGGCCGCAAGAGTGGCTGATAATACGGCATTCTTTATGATGGGAGAGCTTGCTGAATACGGCGAGACATCTAAAATATTCACAAAGCCGGATAAAAAAATAACGGAAGATTATATAACAGGCAGATTCGGGTAGAGTTTAGGGTATAATACTCGGCGGGTTAATTTTAAATATACTTTCTTTATAACGGAGGAAAAATATGGAAAGGCATTTTGATGAAGAACTGGAAGCCCTTAAAAAAAATGTATTAAAGATGGCGGCGATGGTGGATGACGCTGTGCATAAAAGCGTTGAATCGCTTGTGGATATGGATGTGGAAATGGCGGAAAAACTTATAGAGGATGATCAGATAATAGACCTGCTTGAAGTGGAAATAGACAGGCAGTGCCTGGAACTGCTGGCAAAAAGGCAGCCCATGGCGGTGGATTTAAGGTTTATAACGTCGCTGCAGAAAATAAATAATGATCTGGAACGCATAGGCGATTTAGCAATAAATGTGGCTCATGCCTCTATTTACCTGGCAAAACACCCTCCGTTAAAACCGCTTGTTGACATTCCAAAAATGGAAGAAGAGACAAGAAAGATGTTAAGGCAGGCGGTAAGCGCGATAGTTGAGAAGAATTCCGCGGCAGCAAGGGAAATATGTTTAAAAGACAGCGAAATTGACAGCCTGTATGTTCAGGTTTTCCGCGAAATTTTAACGTATATGATGGAAGATAACAATAATATAAAAAGGGGAATAAGGCTTATACTTGTAGCCAAACATATAGAAAGAATGGCTGACCATGTGACAAATATAGCCGAAGATGTGGTCTATATGCTGGAAGGAAAGACAATAAAACACCACATAGATGAATAAAAAGAGTAATAAAGTGTTAATGGGGATGTGCCGGTACTATACCTGCGGTTAATACGCGTGCGCGGGTAATAAAATTTGTTTTTCCCGTTTTTATTGTGTATAATAATTATGGATCCAATAACGGGAAATCAGGAACATTGCGGGCGGTTTGGACATAATCCGCGGGACGGGTTTGAAGCCCGAATAAAATTAACCCCACCGGATTTTTCCAAACCGCCTTTTTGTAAGATGACAAACATAGTGTTAAGAGGGTGAAAATGGGGAAGTTAGGGACAGCACCGGCGCTGATACTTTTTTTTGTTTTAATTTTATTTTTTCCTGCCTATACAATATCTGCTGAAACTATATCTGAAATTAATGTTGTTATTGATGATAATTACCCGCCGTACTCTTTTCGCGAAAAAAACGGTGAACTTGTCGGTATTTCCATTGACCACTGGAAACTGTGGGAAAAAAAGACAGGCATAAAAGTCAACCTTGAAGGAATGCAGTGGAGCAGTGCTTTTGAAAAAATTGATTCAGGCAAAGCCGATGTCATAGATTCCATATTTAAAACCGAAGAGAGGCAGAAAAAATACCTGTTTACGCAACCATACGCGGTGATAGAGGTTCCGGTATTTTTTCATAAGGATATTTCAGGGATACGTAATTTGGATTCGCTTCATGGTTTTAATATTGGGGTTAAAAAGGGGGATGCCTGCATAGAGGTGCTTAAAAAAGACGGTATTACGGAAATGGCTGAATACACAGATTACGCGGAGATAATTGCCGAAGCCGCCGCGGGCATGATAAAAGTTTTCTGTGTTGACAAACCTCCCGCAATTTATTATCTGAATAAAAGAAAGATAGAGGATGATTTTAAGTACAGTATGAACCTTTATACGGGGGCTTTTCACAGGGCTGTTAATAAGAACCGGCCCGGACTGCTGGCAGTTCTTGAAAAAGGTTTTAAATTGATAAGTGCGGCAGAATATAAAAAAATAGAAGTTGCCTGGCGCGGTTCGGAAATAATAAGCAGAAGGGAATTACTGGTATTTTTATCGCTGTTTGTCGGTCTAAGTCTGTTTGTGTTTATGGTGTTTTTTGTCTGGAATAAATCGCTTAAAAACGAAGTTGATAAAAAGACAAAAGAAATTAAAAAAACTCTCGAAGAACTTAAATTAAGCGAGAACCGGTTTAAAGCAATATTTGAGTCTTCTTTTGACTTTATCGGGTTATTATCAGCTGACGGAAGCATGATTGACGCCAACAAAAGGTCTTTTGATACTTTTGCAGGTTCTTTTGAGGGTATGAAAGGGATTAAAATATGGGATGTACCATGGTGGGATGCCAATGAATTTGACACTAAACAATTAAAACTTGGTGTGTCGGAAGCTTCTGCAGGCGAAACATTCAGATATGAAACAAATATACGTTTTTCTGACGGCAAAGATATAAAAGTGGATGTTTCAATTTCTCCTGTAATGGGATTTGATGGCAGTGTTCAGATGCTTGTGATTGAGGCAAGGGATATAACCGAAATCATTCAGGCGATGGAAGCGGTGAAGACGTCTGAAGAAAAGTTCAGGATGCTTACGGAACAGCAGATGATGGGTATTGTTATAATAAAAAATGAAAAAGTAGTTTTTGCAAATAAAGGTTTTTGTGAACTTTCCGGTATGGAATATAAAGAGTCGCAGGCGCTTACCCTTGCGGGTTTTCTGGCAAAACTACAGGATGAAAACGGGGTGCTTACGGAAGAACGGTTTAAAGAGTGCCGCCATGAAATCACTTGTAATTTAATGTTAAGAGATAATCAGGGTGAAGCAAAATGGGTGGCGGTTAATAAAAAAGAGATAATATTTGAAAATTCAACGGCAACGCTTGTTAATATAATGGAAATATCACAGGTGATAGAGGTACAGAAAAAACTGGAACAGTCAGTGGCGGAACTTTTAAAATCAAATGAAGAACTTGAAAAGTTCGCGTATGTGGCTTCGCATGACCTGCAGGAACCGTTAAGGATGATATACATATACTCAGAGCTGCTTATTAAAAAGTACGGTACGCAGATTAATTCGGAAGGCAAAGAATTTCTGGATAATATAATGAACGGGGCCATAAGGTTAAGGCAGCTTATTAAAGACCTTCTGGAGTATTCAAGGGTGGGCAATAAAAGCAAGGCGGAGCCTTTTACGGATGTAGATATGAATGAGGTTGTGCAGACCTGTCTTTTGGACATGAAGTCAGCTATACAGGAATCAAAGATAACGGTAAATAAAGGAAACCTTCCTGTTATCCGCGGGGCAAAGACACAGATGATAAGGCTTATGGAAAATCTTATAGGTAATGCCGTTAAGTTTACAAGGCGCGTTAAAGAACCGGTAATTGCAGTTTTTGCGGAGAAAAAAGGCAATGAATGGGAGTTTTGCGTAAAAGACAACGGCATAGGGATAGAAGAAGGCTATAAGGAAAAAATATTTGAAATATTTGAAAAACTGCATACTCAGGATGAATATGAAGGCACCGGGATAGGCCTTGCGGTATGCAGAAAAATAGTAACCCAGCACAAAGGGAAAATATGGGTAAGTTCACACGCCGGCGAAGGGGCCTCTTTTTATTTCACAATTGCTGACCAGCAGAAAATTTAAAAAAAAAGTTTTTATTTTTCGCTATAGCTTAAATGCTTAATCCGCTAAAGTGCTATGTTTTATATTATCAGGAGTTCGGGTTAATAAATATGGAAGGTTGTTCTGACAGAGCGCTATAGCTTAATTGCTTAATCCGCTAAGGTGCTATGTTTTATATTATGCTGAGGCGCGCCATGATTTCCGTGTGGTATGTCTGGGCAAACTGGTCCAAAGGGGTCATTTCATCAAGGTGGTAATGCGATTTTAAATCCGCTATATCGCGGGCAAAACTTGAAGGGTTGCAGGAAATGTAAATAAGAGTACCTATTTTCGCCGCCTTAATCGCGCTTATTACGCGCGGGTGCATGCCTGAACGCGGCGGGTCAATTACGGCGGCGTCAAAAGATTTATCTTCCAAAACCCTGTCTATTGTATCTTCCACTTTGCTTGTAATTATGTTTACGTGTGAAATTTTATTCCATTTAATTATTTCGCGCAGGTTCTGGGCCGCGTTTCTGTCCGCTTCAATTACAGTTATGTCCCTGAATTTTTTGTGCGACGGGAGGGTAAGCGCGCCGACGCCGCCGTATAAATCCAAGACAGATGCCCTGTCAGGGATTTTTTTGCCTACAAATTCAGCCATTTTTTCCATCATAACCGCGTTTACCTGAAAAAAGGCGCTGTTATTTAATTTAAAAGAAATACCCGCGGCGGTTTCTATTATTGAAGGCCTGCCGTAGAGAATTTTTTCCCTTGAACCAAAGACATCATTTGTCTCTTCCATGTTAAAGTTGATAAGAATGCCCGCGATACCGGGCTGTGCCTGCAGCGCCTGAGCGGCGCGCAGGATAAACTGTTTTGGCTCTTTACCGTTTACCACAAAGGTGATAAGCGCGTCGCCGCGGCTGTTTATTCTTATTGTCACGTGGCGCAGATAGCCCTTATGTTTTGAAGGGCTGTAAATAGACGCGCTGTGCGGGTTTTCGTTTATAGAATCCGTAATAATTTTTGCAAGAAGGTTTATTTTCGGGTGTAATAATAAACACTCTTTAATGCCTATAACTTCGTGGCTGCGCGCCCGGTAAAAGCCAAGTGATATCTTGCTTCCAATTACCGCCGGCCTGTATTCGGCCCTGTTGCGGTAATGCAGCGGCACTTCATATCTTATAAGGGGTTTCATCGGCGGGCTTTTTATAGCGGCAGTTTCTTCCATTATTGCCTGTATTATATCTATTTTAAAATTCGCCTGGGTCTCATAAGGCATGTTCATAAAATCACAGCCGCCGCATTCGCCAAAATAAGGGCATTCGGGTTTTGTGTAAAAAGGCGAAGGTTTTACGACAGATACCATCCGCGCCTGAATAACTTTATTTTTTTCTTCTGTTATCCTGGCGGTAATTGTGCTGCCCGGAAGCGCATACGGGATATAGACCGTGCTGTTTTCAAACCGCGCGATTCCGTCGCCGCCGTAGGCAAATCCGTCAATTGTAACGGTAATATCCCTGCGCGCGGCAGATGTGCCGGACGGCTGCGCGGGGCGCGCCGAGGGCTGCCTGTTATTGCCGTGTTTTGCCTGTAAGTGCTTTTTAGGACGCCTGTCTTTTTTTATCATGGCTGATATAATACAGCATGGCAGGTAAAATTGGAAGCGCTGAAAAGGGGTGGTTTATGTAAACAATGGTATCCACCGTTGAAATGCGTGTTTCAAACACAGCCCCTTATGCTTTTTTTTCTTGATTTTAAAGGATTTTATCATTACAATGGTTAAGCGGTAAGTTTGCCGTACAGGAGGACCTTAATATGAATAAAAATATAGTTATAGGTTTAACATTGATTTCTATGGTTTTTTTAATCAGCTGCGCCACTGATAATAAAACAGTCATAAAAGACGCGGATATTTCAGCCGCGGCAGACGCCACTGCGCAGGCCGGTGTTCAGGCACAGTCAGTAAAAGAGGAACCCACACAGACAGCCACATTGACATTTACTCTGACTGCAGTACCGACAAAAGCAAAGCCATCGCCTACATCCACAAAAGAAGCAAAACCAGCGCCCACTGCCACAAAAACAGCGGCAAAGAAAGAACCAACCGCGGTTGTTAAAGCTAAGTCAGTAAGCACTCCCGAAAAAAAAGAGGAAATTACACTTCAGGAAGTCATTGAAAAAATAGAGGCGGCTCAGGTTAAAAGAAAAGCCATAATTATGAACATTGACATAAATACAAAATACACTGACGCGGACACGTCCCAGAGAATTAAAGGGCTTGCTTACATAGTAAAGCCGGACAAATTCAAAGTGATTTACTCCGAACCCACCGAACAGCATCTTATCTCTGACGGAAAAACGGTATGGGTATATACTCCTGTTTTAAGCCAGGTAATAAAGCAGGACGTGGAACAGATGAGTTTTAATTCAAAATTTTACATAGATTTTGAATCTTCAATAGCGTACTTTTCCAAAAGAAGCAAGTCTACCCTTACTGTTTCGGAAAACTTCTATACCATAAAAATGATTCCTGTAAAGAAGCAGGAAATGGCTTTTGATGAGCTTACGGTAAAAGTGAATAAAGAGACGCTGTTCCCCGAATCCATGAAGATGAAGTATGAAGCAATGATTGTGGAATCGGTTTTTTCAAACATAAAAAAATATTCCGCCGAAAAAGCGGATTTATTGCCCGAGTTTAAGGACAGTGCTTTTATTTTCAAAGCGCCGGAAGGCATTGAAATAATAGAAGCATCTGACCTTATGCAGGGAAACCCGATAATAAAGTAAACGAGAGGAGCTATAAATGTTAAAAGGATACGGAGATCTTCTAAAGAAAGCAAGGGAGTCAAGAAACCTTAAGTTTCAGGATCTGCATAAAGAAATGAAAGTGGACCCGGTGTATTTAAAGGCGCTGGAAGAGGAAGATGCCACCGCTTTTGAAAAGCCGGTTTATATGAGGCTTTTTCTGCGTACTTACGCGCGCTTTTTAAAACTGGAAGAAGCTCAGATTATATCTTTGTTTGACCAGACGCCGGAAGGCCAGCAGACGGAAAAAGAGATTAACAGGATAGGCAAAGAAACAATTAAAGGCGATTTTGCAAAAAGCGTGCTTAAAGACGCTAATCACGACCACGAAAAACAGTTTCATGAAAAACAGGCGGAAACGCCCGTGTTAAAAGCCGGCGGAATGGAGCTTACTTTAAACAATAAAAAGAACCTGATAATTGTAATTGCCGCGGCTGCGCTTCTTATTCTGGCTATAATACTTTTTGCCGTGTTAGGCGGAAAAAAATCAGAAGGTAATAAATCTGTTTATCCCGTTCCCGGCCAGACAGAAACCCTTAATGTTTTAGCAAAGGGCAAGGCGGATACCTGGATAAAGGTAAGGCATGACAACGGAGAAGAAGATTTTCTTCTGAAAAAAGGCTCTGATAAAAGGTGGAAAGACATCACTAAGATTGTTTTTTTAGTGGGAAATGCCGCAGGAGTTGAATTTACGGTAAACGGCGAATCCATCGGCGCGATAGGAGAAGAGGGCGAAGTGATAAACGGGCTTATCTTCCAGTCGGGTAAAAACTGGTACATAGATAAAGGGCAGGGTTTCACACAGGGTGCAAGAAAGCCCACGGAAGTTCCGACTGCTGTTCCGACAGAAGTTATAGAACAGGAACCGGCTGCCGCTGAAACTCCGGCCGAACAGTAAAAGGAGGCGTTGATTAATGGCAGGCGATAACTCATTTGATATTTCTTCAAAGGTAGACATGCAGGAAATGGTTAACGGCATAGACCAGGCGTTAAGGGAAATAACCAACAGGTATGATTTCCGCGACAGCAATACGGAAATTGAACTTAAAAAAGAAGACAAAAAAATAATTATTAAATCAACTGATGATTATAAAGTACGCGCTGCCAATGATGTGCTTAAAAATAAGCTGATCAAAAGGGGCATACCCATAAAGGCGCTTACAGATTCCGAACCTGTGCAGACCGGCATGGATAAAATGCACCAGGACATAGCCATACAGGACGGCATTCCGCAGGAAAAAGCAAAAGATATCGTGAAATACATAAAAGAGCTTGGGCTGAAAAAGATACAGGCTTCCATCCAGAAAGACGTGGTAAGGGTGTCAGGGCCCAAACTTGACGACCTTCAGGAAGTTATGGCGCATTTAAAGCAGAAGGATTTTGGAATTGACATGCAGTTCACGAACTTCCGTTCGTAAAAATACAGAATCACCCAAGGGGTATTAATATGAAACTTGGAGTCATAAGCCTTGGGTGCCCAAAAAACACCGTTGATACAGAGTGCATGCTTTCATGCCTGGACAACGCCCTTTTAACCACAGACCCGTCTGACGCCGATGTGATATTAATAAATACCTGCGCGTTTTTAAAAAGCGCCAGGGAAGAATCATCCGGCGCAATTACGGAAATGCTGTCCCTTAAGAAAAAAAAGCCCGCATTAAAAGTGGTGGTGGCGGGGTGTTTTGTTTCCAAGGATTTAAAGGGCTTAAAAGAAAAATTTTCGGGTGTGCATGCCTGGGTGGGCGTCAACAATATAGAAAATATAAAAACCGCGGTGGAAAAAGGCGGCGAATTTGTAAATGAAAAACCGTTTATCTATAAAGGCAAAAACCACACCGCGCTTTTAAATTCCTATTCCGCGTACGTGAAAATATCCGAAGGGTGCAATCATAAATGCAGTTTCTGCGCCATTCCGTCCATAAAAGGAAAGTACAGAAGCAGGACAATTGAAGATATTGTAAAAGAAACACACGCCATGACAGAATCCGGGATAAAAGAGATAAACCTTATTTCGCAGGACCTTGTATATTACGGCGCGGATATTTACGGCGAAAAGAAACTGGATAAACTGCTTGAAGCAATCCTTAAAAAAACAAAAAAATATTTCTGGCTGCGGCTTTTATATCTTTACCCGGACCTTGAAATTATAAAACGGGTTGTAAAAGTAATGAAAAAAGATGAAAGGCTGTGCCGCTACATTGATATGCCGTTTCAGCACGTTAATGACGATATTCTAAAAAGTATGAGGCGCGGCTACAGAAAAAAAGACATAATTGAAATTATAAAGTATTTAAAAGAACAGGTACCGGGGATAATAATAAGAAGCGCTTTTATAACCGGATATCCCGGCGAGACAAAGGCGCGTTTTAATGAATTAAGGGAATTTATAAATCAGGGTTTGATAGACAGGGCCGGTTTTTTTGCTTATTCTGACGAACCGGGCACGCACGCTTATACCTTAAAAGGCAAAGCCGCAAAAAAAGAGTGTGAGAGAAGGCGTGACATATTAATGGTTGATTCAGCTGAAAAATACGCATATAATAAAGAAACGTTACAGGGAAAAAAGGTTAAAGTTTTAATTGCGGGAATGAAAAACAATAACACTTACGCTGCAAGGACGCAGGGCAACGCTCCTGACATTGACAGTTATGTACTTATCAATACCAAAAAAAAGCTCTCTGCCGGAAGTTTTTGTAACGTAAAAATAACCGGAGCGCAGGGTTATGATCTGAAAGGGGAATTATGCAGATAAGCGAAAATCTTAAGAAACTTCCAAACAGAATTACAATGTTCAGAATAATTATCACTTTTGCCTTTATCCCCACGATACTGGCCGAAAGGCTTATGTGGAATTATGTGGCGCTGGGAATTTTTTTAATCGCGTCCATAAGCGATTTTCTTGACGGCTATATTGCAAGAAAGTACAACATTATAAGTATTTTCGGGCAGGTAATGGACCCGCTAGCGGATAAAATACTGGTGCTTGCGGCGCTGTTATGTTTTGTGCACCTTCAGGTGGCGCCGGTATGGATGGTAATAATAATCATCAGCAGGGAATTTTTTGTATCAGGAATCAGGACCATGGCCGCGCAGCAGGGAAAAATAATTGCTGCCAGCAAATGGGGCAAGTTAAAGACCGCCACTGAAATGACGGCAATTTCCGCCACGCTTCTTTTAATGTCCATTCACAAGACCCTTGTATTTTACGGGATAAACGCGGGCGAACTGATGGATGTAAGCCAGGACACATGGATGCTGAAAGTTATCCCGTACATCCTTTTCTTTATAGCGGCTTCTTTTTCGCTTATTTCCGGCATGGAATATTTTTTCAAGAACAAATCAATTTTTGAAAGCGAACTCTAATGAGGCAGCTTATAATAATCTTCACTTCTTTTTTTTACACCGGCTATGCGCCCAAGGCTTCAGGCACAGTGGCTACTTTGGCATTTCTTCCCGTGTACTGGTTTTTTCTGCGCGATATGCACCCGGCACCCTATGTAATAATTACCGTAATACTTGTGCTTGCCGGTATCTGGGCTTCCAACTACGCGATTGTGATACACGGCAAAAAGGATCCTTCACGGGTGGTAATAGATGAAGTGGCGGGCTATATGGTGACCATGATGTTTATCCCCTACACTGATTCAAGGATGATAATAGGTTTTTTCGCGTCGCGCGTGTTTGATATTCTGAAAATATTTCCGGCAAGGCAGTCAGAAGCGCTTCCCGGCGGCACGGGCATAATGATTGATGACGTAATAGCCGGAATTCAGGCGAATATTTTTATGTGGGCGGTAATTTATTTTAAGCTGGACCTGCCGCTGCAGCAGCTGATAACCAATGTTATCCGCCCTTGAAAGGTCAGCAAGCCTAAAAAATACCGTCACAAAACTTTCTGCCGGCAAAGACTGCCTGGTGGATTCTGTAAACCCGTCTTTCAAAGCTGTGATGTATTCATATCTGGCATCCGCGGTCAATAAAGACCTTGTAATAATCACCTCGTCTGAAAACATATACCCTCTTTTTGGAGAAATGCTGAGCCTGCAGAATATTTTCAAACACAACGCGCAGATTGCGGCGTACCCGGAAGATGACAGCCTTCTTTATACACAGTTAAAGGCATCCCGCGAAGTGTCAAAGGAAAGGGCGTCAGCCATAAAACTGATGCTGTCGGGGGGAAAAAAAATAGTAATAACGGATATAAATGCCGTTTCCGAAAAAATAGCGCCGCCGGAAGATATATCCGGATTTATGTTTAATATTAAAGCAGGCTCCGGCGCTGGCATGGAAGAAATAATAAAGGCGCTTAACAGCAACGGCTACGAGCGGTGCGTAAAGGCGTCCGAGTGTTTTGAATACAGCGTAAGGGGCAGCATACTTGACGTGTACGCGCCGGGCGGCGAATATCCGGTAAGGATAGAATTCTTCGGCGATACTGTAGAATCCGTGCGTTATTTTTCGCCGGACACTTTTGACACCACGCATTCGGTAAAGGAAGCGCAGCTGTTTATTTTTAACCCGGGCGGACCCGCAAGAAGGGGGCATTCTTCCATCCTTGAATACATAAATGGAAATGACGCCGTGATAATAACCGACGGGCTTGAAGGTTTAAAAAGCGAAATTCTTGAAAAAATAAAAAAGATAGAAAGGTATATTGACCCGAAAGACGCGGAAAAAAACATTTTTTCCATAAGGACAATTTTAAAGAAAATAAAAAAATACCCGAAGCTGAAAGTATATGAAACAGCTGTAGGAAATGACGCGCAAAGTTTAAAGGCATCAGCTAATCCGGCGTTTGAACGCGACATGGAACGGCTTTTTGATTATCTGGCCGCGCAGGAAATAAAAAAGCATTCTGTATATATTGCATCTGACAATGAAGGTGAGACAGAGCATTTAAAAACTATAATAACGCAGAAAGCAGAGGAAAAAAACGCTAAAGCGCCGCATGTTGAATTCATAAACGCCGATATATACAGGGGCTTTGTATTAACAGAAGCGAAGCTGTGTGTAATTTCCAACAGGGAAATTTTTGACAGGTATAAAGGTAAAATTTTAAGCAGGGTAAAGGATAAAAACCTAAAAGCGCTGAAGCATTACACCGACCTGGAAAAAGGCGATTATATTGTGCACAGGGAACACGGCATAGGAGTTTTTGAAGGCGTCCGCAATATGGATTTTGACGGGATAACGGGGGACTTTCTTTACATAAAATACTTCGGGGATGACAAACTGTATATTCCCATTTATAAAATAGACCTTATAGACAAATATACCGGGTCGGACAAAATACCGGTTTTGTCCAAACTTGGCACGCAGGTCTTCAGGCGCTCTAAAGAGGCAATAGAGCGCGAGATGAAAGAAATGGCCGCGGAGCTTTTAAGGATTTACGCGTCAAGAAAAACCTCTTTAGGGATAAAGTACAGCTTATCTGATGCCACGGTAAAAGCTTTTGAAAATGCCTTTATCTTTGAGGAAACACCGGACCAGGCAAAGGCCATTAATGACGTGATGGCGGATATGGAAAAGGAAAAACAGATGGACAGGCTTGTCTGCGGTGACGCAGGTTTTGGCAAAACAGAAGTGGCAATGCGCGCCGCTTTTAAGGCGGTAAACGACGGCAAACAGGTGCTTGTGCTTACCGCCACCACGCTGCTTGCGGCGCAGCACCTGAATTCCTTCAGGGAAAGAATGGCTGACTATCCCGTAAAAGTGGATATGCTGTCAAGGCTGGTTAAAGCATCCGATAAAAAAATAATTCTGCAGCGTTTAAAAGAAGGTAAAACCGATATCCTTATAGGCACCCACGCTGTGTTATCCGCCTCTGTGGAATTTAAAAACCCCGGACTTGTGATAATTGACGAAGAGCAGCATTTTGGGGTTAAGAATAAGGAAAACTTAAGGCAGAAATATCCGTCAGCTGATTTGCTGACGCTTACCGCCACCCCTATTCCAAGGACTCTTTATTTTTCCCTCTCCGGCATCAGGGACATAAGCATAATACAGACGCCGCCGCCGGGCAAGAAAGCGATTGAAACGGTGATAATACAGGAGCGTATGCAGGTGCTGCGCGAAATAATATTAAGGGAAGTTTTAAGAAAAGGACAGGTGTTCTACGTGCACAACAGCATAAGGACGCTGGAAAAAACAAAAGAAAGCCTTCAGAAATTACTGCCGGAGATACGTTTTAAAACCGCGCACGGACAGATGGACAAAGGCGAACTGGAACACCTGATGGAAGATTTTCTTCTAAAAAAATTTGATGTGCTTATCACCACCACCATAGTGGAATCCGGCCTTGATATGCCGGATGTTAATACAATAATAGTAAGCAGCGCGGACAGGTTTGGGCTGTCCCAGCTTTATCAGCTTAGGGGCAGGGTGGGCCGCCGCGACAGGCAGGCGTACGCTTATATGATGGTGGCGGATGTTCGGGCCATGACAGAAACCGCCAGGGAGCGGTTAAAAACGCTTGAAAGTTATGTGGACCCGGGCGCGGGTTTTTCAATTGCCATGCGCGACCTTGAACTGCGAGGAGCCGGAAATATTCTTGGCACAAGACAGCACGGCTACATGGAAAAAATAGGTTTTGAGATGTACTGCAGGATGCTGGAAGAAGCGGTGGCTGAAATTGAAGGCGAAGTGCATGTGCCGGATAAGGATACAAAAATAAAAACAGATTTTGAAGCGCACATACCGGATGAATATGTCTGGGATACAGGCGAAAAGGTAAGGATATACCGCAGAATTTTTGCGGCGCAGAGCACAGCTGAAGCGGAAACCGTAAAAAAACAGGTTGAAGATGTCTGGGGAAAAATGCCGCAGGAAGCGCAGAATATATTTTATGTTTTAAAATTAAAAATTGCCGGTAGGCTGCTTGCGGCGGATGAAATATCCGTGAATGAAACAGAGATGTTTGTGGTCTGGTATGACAAACCCTCAATAGGGCCAAGGGAACTTTCAAAAGCCGGGGTTAAAGGAGTGTCGCTTAAAGAGGGCGTGCTTCACGTAAAAATAAAAGGGATACAAGAAGCGCTGTCGGCGCTTGACGCGTACTGCAAAGCAATAAAATAGGAATAAGCGATATAAGCTATAGCGAAAGAGATAAGCAAAAGCGTCTTAAGCATTTAAGCTAAAGCGAAGAAATAATCATAAGCAATTTAAGCTGGTATTTCCCCCAAATCTTTCGCGTATGCTTAACTGCCTATAGCTTAAACTTTTTTTGACCTTCCGTTTTTGCCCAGCCGCTCAGCTGCTTAGCTGCGGTTTTCCCTCTGTCTATGGCAGGTTGTTAAACTTTAACTTGTTATCCGCGATTTTATATGTGGCAATCACAATATGCGGGATGGCAAGTTTTTTAATGATTGAAAGGGCCTCTGTTTTTAAAGGTTCCGGCACAAGCAGGTAAAAGGTGCCTATTTTTTCCGAAAAACTTTTCCACTCTATCGCGGACCCGTCTGTGACCGTGCTTTCGGTTTCCACTTTAAAAGTGTAAGTCTGGTTTCCCTTCGCGATAAGGTCCGGATACAACCCCTGTACCACCGCTTCTGCTTTGTCAATGTTGGTAAGTACAGAGTCCGCGCCTTTCTGGTTTAAATATATGGTTTTTAAGGTTTTAATGATTGTTTCCTGCATTTTCATTTCTTTAGGGGTTCTCATTGACATTTTTAACCCTCCTTAATATACAGGCGCCGTGCTTTCGCCCGGCGCCTGCTGTAAAAGATTATTTTATTCGTACCACTTAATGTAGCCGGGAAGGAATTTAAAAGCAACGTCCGGATGCGCCGGCATTACCCTTACGGAATAATTCACAGCCCCGGAAGTGGAAGGTGTCACGGTGGCTTCGTATTTTATTTTCCCGTGTTCATTTGAAACGGCTTTCATTTCAAATGTTGTTATGTCTTCCAGAATTTCGCTGCCCCTGTCATAGCCGGCATAAATTTCCACCAGCAGGTCTTCCGCGTTTAATCCGCCGCTTTCCAGTTCCGCGTTTATCTTAAGCGAACCGCCCACTTTAATGGCGGATGAATCAGCTGAACTTACGGATGTAATCTTTACCGCGTCCCATTTGGAAGCTATTTTTTCTTTCCACTTGCTTATGTTTTTAGGTTTGTCAAGGCCGCTGCCGGCAAGTTTTACGTAGTTAAGGCCGGCGGGTTTATAGAACATCTCTGTATATTCCATTACCTGCCTGTTGGTGTTAAACACAGGGCCAAGTGTGGCTATGGAAGTTTTCATCTTTTTTATCCAGTCGTGCGGCAGCCCGTCTTTGCCGTGTTTGTAATAAAGCGGGACAAGGTCATTTTCAAGCGTGTCATAAATGGAATTAGCTTCCACAGCGTCCTGATAGGCGATATCTTCGTACTCTTCGCCGCGTCCTATGCACCAGCCGTTGTCCGCGTCCGCTTTTTCGTCCCACCAGCCGTCAAGCACTGAAAAGTTTAATCCGCCGTTGAAAATAACCTTCATGCCGGATGTGCCGCTTGCTTCCAGCGGCCTTCTGGGATTGTTCATCCACACGTCCACTCCCTGTACAAGGTAATGGGCGGTGTTAAGGTCATAGTCTTCAACAAAGACTATGTGGTTTCTTAAACCCTCTTTTTCTGTGATGTGAATTATCTGTTTAATGAACTCTTTGCCCGCGTCATCTTTGGGATGCGCTTTGCCGGCAAATATTATCTGTACGGGCATGTGCTTGTTGGTAAGTATCGCCTTAAGCCTTTCAATGTCGCGCATCATTAAATTCGCCCTTTTGTATGTGGCAAACCTTCTGGCGAATCCTATGGTTAATACGTCGGAAGAAAGCACTTCGCCGGCGCCGTCTATTTCTTCTTTTGAAGAGCCGCGCGCTTTTAACTGTGATTTAAGTTTTCTGCGGACAAATTCCACAAGCCTTTCTTTTCTGCGCTCGTGCGTGCTCCACAGTTCTGTGTCCGGAATCTCGTCCACTTTTTTCCATATTTCGTGTTCATCAGGCGCGTCCACCCAGCGGGTGCCAAGGTAACGGAAGAAAAGGTCTGACATTTCTTTTGATATCCAGCTGTTCATGTGTATGCCGTTGGTGATGTATCCAATGGGGACTTCCGCGACAGGCACGCCTGTCCAGATGTCTTTCCACATATCGCGAGATACGCGGCCGTGCAGTTTTGACACGCCGTTATTAAAGTGCGAAAGCTTAAGGGCAAGTACTGTCATGCAGAACCATTCGCTTTTATCTTCCGGATACACGCGCCCCAGCTTCATAAATTCTTCAAAGGAAATTTTAAGGGAGTGCTCTACGTAACCCTTTAAATATCTTTCCATCATTTCCTGCGGAAACCTGTCATTGCCGGCGGGGACAGGGGTATGCGTGGTAAACACGCTGCTGGCTGCCACAATTTCTTTTGCTTCATTGAATGAAAGTTTTTCTTTTTCCATCAGCATCTTTATGCGCTCCAGCGCTAAAAATGAAGAATGGCCTTCATTCATGTGTGTGACAGTGGGCTTAATTCCAAGGGCGTCCAGCGCAATCATGCCGCCGATGCCAAGAAGGTATTCCTGTTTAATCCTCATTTCAAGGTCGCCGCCGTAAAGTTTGGAAGTGATGTCGCGGTCAGCGTGGCTGTTTTCCGAAATGTTTGTGTCTAAAAGGTAAAGGCTTATGCGCCCCACCTGAACCTTCCACAGCGCGAACTTAACAATGCCGTGGGGCATTTTCAGTTCAATTATAATATTGGTGCCGTCCGCTTTTTTAAGCTGTTTCACGGGGGCTGTGTTGTAATCGTGCGTTACGTATTTTTCATGCTGCCAGCCGTCTGTTGTCAGGTACTGGTGAAAATAGCCCTGTGAATATAGAAGGCCAACCGCGATAAAAGGAAGTCCAAGGTCAGAAGCGGATTTTAAATGGTCGCCCGCAAGGACTCCAAGGCCGCCGGAATAAATGGGCAGGCATTCCGCAAGCCCAAATTCAGCGCTGAAATACGCTATCTGGTACTCTTTCGGCAGATTGTTCTTTATTTTGTCGTACCAGCAAGGCCTGGACATGTACTGGTTGCGTTTTTTAAGGACATTTTCAATACGGAAGATAAAACCTTCGTCATTTGCGATTGTTTCAAGTTTTTCCTGCTGCACTCTGTAAAGCAGCTTTACCGGGTTGTGTGATGTCTGTGACCATAAGTCCGGGTCAATGTCCCTGAAAAGGGCAAACGCTTCGGAATCCCACGCCCACCATACGTTGTAAGCAAGGTCCAGAAGCGGTTTAAGCTTCTCCGGCAGATTTGGCTGTACATTAAAATCCATAAGTTTCATCTATATTTCCTCCTGTAAGATGTAAAAAATTTAAGTTATTTTAGCATAAAAACTACCCTGCATAAAGCCAAATATTGAGATATTTTGTTATATTCTGCCGCGCGTGGAAAAAGGTGTTTTTTCATCTGTTAATCTTACCGCGTATTGTTATATAATAGGAAAGCATTTTACGGTAATTGCGGGGTAAAAATAACCGGAACTAATTTTGGGCGGATTCTGTCCGATTAAATGAGGGATAAATGGAAGAACTGAACGAACAGGAAATTAAAAAAGCGGTTCGCGGAGACAGGCAGGCTTTTGACAGGGTGATTACCGCTTATAAAAGAACGGTTGCGTCTGTCTGCCTGAAGTATATGAGAAACAATGAAGAAGCGTGTGATATGGCGCAGGAAGTCTTCTGCAAAGCGTATGAGAAAATTGGCTCTTTTAAATTTGACTCTAAGCTGTCCACCTGGCTTTATCGGGTGGCGGTCAACATGTGCATAAACCGGCTGGATATGTTAAAACGCAGAAAGTACTATGAAACCGATTCCATAAGCGGGGACGAGAGCTGCGATAAAGAACCGGTGGATGTGGCGGATGTCCGCGAAGGGCAGGATATACTGGCTGAAAAGAAGCAGCTGCGCGAATGCGTGATGGAAGCCATGGAAGGTTTTGAACCCGCGGAAAGAAGCGTGGTTATACTAAGGGACTTGGAAGGCATGGAGTATGATGAAATAAGCAAAGTGCTTAAAATTCCGCTGGGAAGCGTAAAGTCAAAGCTTTCAAGGGCAAGGGAAAAATTGAAACAAAAACTGGCAAGAAAGCTGGGTGAAAAAAATGAGCTGTAAAAAGGTAAACGGATTGATTAACAGCTTAATAGAAGGAAATATAAAAGCGGCCGAAGAGGGTGAAATAAAAACGCACGTTAAAACATGCGAAAAATGCGCGTTGGAATATAAAGCCGCGCTTGTGCTTAAAAGTGTGTTTTCAGATATGAAAGAAGAGCCAAAACTGCCCGCTGATTTTAATATCAAGGTCTGGGATAAAATAGGGCAGCCTTCACCATCCATAATTGACAGGGTTATAAAATATATTAAACGGCCTGTTTTTGTTGTGCCGGCAGCGGCGTTTGCGGCTGCTGTGTTATTCGGGTTATTTGTAATGAACCCGGGTGTGGTTCAGGATAAAAAAGTTGAATTCGCATCAGCAGAGCCCGCGGTCAAAACCATAGAAAATCAAAAAATTACAAATACAAAAAAATCTGTTACATATATCACGCAGAAACAGGCTGAAGGCGAAACGCGTATTGTCTCGGTAGAGCCGGTTAAGGAAGATATAATAAAGGAAGAACCAAAAGACATTCCGCAGGTAAATCAGGTGGCGCAGGTAAAACCGGATCTGGATGAAAAACTCCCAATTGCATTAAAAGGCAGTAATGAAATATCTGCCGCGCCTGTTGTTGCCGCCGCTGCCGATAAGAAAATAATAATAACCCCCACGCCTGCTGAAATAGAAGTCAAGAATAATGTAATTAACGCTGTTAAGGGAGAGAAGTTTGTTATAAAATACAGACTGGATGATTTGGGGCAGGTGGAAATAAGAATATACGACAGGACAGGGCAGCCGGTGGCGCATTATTACGAAAAAAAACCCGCGGGCGCTTATGAATATACATGGGACGGAAAAGATGACGCCGGCCGCGCGATTGCTTCGGGAATTTACACTGTTTACATAAAGACGCCGCTTGTGGAAAAAAAGATAAAAGCGGCTGTTATAAGATAATAAAGCATTTAATTAAAAACAAAGAGGGATAAATGGCGGGGATAAAGCGCTTATCAGGCGTTTTTTTGTGTTTGTTTTTAAGCGTGTCATTATTTGCCGCCGGCGGTGTTGGGCCGGATTTTTTAAGGATATCTCCCCCTGCCAAGGCAGCCTCTTTTAGCGGCGCTTACTGCGCCGTACCGCACGACATTAATTCACTTCTGTTTAACCCCGCAGGCATCGCGGATTTAAAACTTATGGAAATTACGCTTTCCCACTTTGCCTCGTTTGCCGATACCAATTATGAATACGCGGCACTGGTGATTCCGCTTAAAAACGGCGCCGCAACGTCTGTCGGTGTCTTTATGGATTATACCTTTGATTTTGTAGAAATAGATGAATTTGGGGATGAATGCGGCAATGTGGAAAATTATGACGTGATGGGTTTAATTTCTTACGCTCAGCCGGTTTTCGCGGGGATATACGCGGGCGCCACATTTAAATTCTTTTACAGCAAACTTTACGTGTACGACAAGATAGGGTTTGCGGTGGACGCGGGGGCAATGGTTAAAATAGGGTCCAACCCGGACACTTACGGCGGAATATCAGTACAGAACATCGGCTGGCAGCAGGCGTATATTAAAATAGCGGATACAATGCCGATAAATATAAAAGCCGGAATCAGCACTTCATATGATATATCGCAGGAAGTAAATATAGGGGCTTCTGTTGACGTAAACCGGCTGTGGATAAAAGACGAACTTCCCACGCTTGATTTGGGGGCAGAATGCACAATGTTTAACATACTGTGCGCCAGGGCAGGATACGGCTTCAGGCACGATGCCGCCAATTTAAGCATTGGCATCGGGGTGCTTTTAGAAAAAGTAAAGTTTGCCTACGCGTACCAGCCGTTTGACACCCTTGGAGCCACCCACAGGATAAGCCTGGACCTGCTGCTGGAATAATTGGAACTAATTTAAGTTATATTCTGTCATATAGGCAAGGGTAATAATAAAGCAATAACGGAGGATATAAAATGAAAATAAAAAAAGCACTGATAATGATTCTTGCGGTTTTTATAATGCTTGCAGGTACGGCATACGCGGATGCAAAAATAAATTCTGTCACCATGAATCCTGCAAACCCCACTTTTGGAGATGCAGTAACAGTCACAATTGATTATTGCGCGGATCCTTACAATAGCAATCAGATGGCACTTGCAATAAGCAGCCAGCCGGAAAGAACAACTGTGGGTTATACGGGGGTTGGGCAGGTATTTGTAATAAGTGAAAAAGGACTTGATGTCCCGGCTGAAAATCCTGCAGATATAGTGACCGGTGATATAGATTACCTTGCCAATACTAGTGAAGGGTGGATGGAAACATTTCCCTGTACGGATTGTACAGGAAGCGGAGGGCGGAGTTACGTAAAAGAATATGTAATACATATTCCTGAAAAAGATATGTATCCTCAATGCAATATTTCAGAGATGTATCTTCATTTGGTGATGAAAAACGCTAATTTAAGAGATTCTGAATGGGTCGTTGCAGCGGATTGTTCATCGGAATCCCTGACCTGGACACCGGCTGTATCGCCGGCGGATTTCTACATTAGTACATCAGTTAATGGGGTTCTTAAAATGCCCGGAGATCTTGTGCTGTATGAAATTAACTATGAGTATTCCAACGGGCCTTTAAGTATCTCGGCAGTAATACCGGGAAGCGGAAATCTTGAATTTGTGGAATGCGGGCCGGGGACTATAAGCGGTGGAGGGGTGACACAGCCCGCGGTAGGTTCAACTTCCGGAACTGTTGGATGGGTATTTCCAAACAGGACAGGCGTTCCGGGGCCGGCAAAAGGCACAGCTTACATATTATTAAAAATGAAAACCCAGATGACACCAGGGACAAATGTATCGCTTACTGCGCAGGGGCAGATGAATGCAAGTGTTAAAGCGGCGGCAGCAAGCACAGTAGTTGCGCCGGTGGCATTCTCCATCACAAAATCACAAAGCTCAGCGCTTTTGATGCCTTATAATACCGTAACCTACACGCTTACTTATCAGCTTGAAGATTCACTTGGGCTCAGGGCTTTCAGAAATTTTGATAATTTTAACCTTGGCGATACATACAATAATCCTTCAGTGCCGGCCGGGTGGTCAAGCTTAAGTAATAATGGAAGCTGGGAAATTGTTGAAACCTGCAGCCCCGGAGATTATGCTATTAAGGGAAGTTCCAATGCTTTTGTATATCCAATAATGGCACTTTCCGGTTCTGATGCTGAATTTTGTGAAGGCGAGATTTACGCGGAAACAATGATCGCAGCTTCTTATGAAGGTGCCGATGCCAATATTGTTATCAGGCAGAACAACAAAAGCACTGCCGAAGAATTAAAATCATATTCGCTTGTATTATCAACTGATGATTTTATCGGTTCTAATTCAGGCGGAAATATAGGATTTCAAAAATGCGATGGTTTAACCTGTTCCTGGCCGTTGTCTGTAAATGTTCAGCCTGTTGACAACAGGCAGTGGTACAGCGTAAGAATTCAGGTGCCGCAGGGCAGCCCCTATACCTTTAACGCAAAAGTTTGGCTAAGGGGGGACCCGGAACCCGCGGGCTGGATGATATCATGGACAGACCCTTCACCGTCGGGCTTTGAATGTAATAACGGTGATACATGGACGCCGGGCGTGGTGCAGCAGGGCGGGGATCAGTACTTTGTAAATGATACATACGATAACTTTATGGTATTTGGGCCGGCTACAGGTTCTATTACAGCAGGTTTATTTGACACGCTGCCTGCGGGTATTTCATATTTAACTTCGGCAGCGACACCTGTTATAGTAACAGGCCAGCTTATGCAGTGGGCTGTAGAATTATCAAATAATCCCGCCACTTTCACATGGATGGGTATGGCAACTTCCTGCGGAAATGTCACAAATCAGGCGGGCCTTGCAGTTACCGGCAGCGGAACAGAATATTCAAACAGCGTGGTGCTTAATGTGCCGTGCCTATCTACAACGACAACATTTACCCCCACAATAACAATCACGCCGTCTGCGGAGTGGACGAAGACAGTTACGCCGACATTCACACCTACTATTACGTATAATTTGACACTTTCACTTACAAATACTAGAACCAGAACACCAACGGTATCAGCAACTTCAACGCCGACTACAACAAGAACTCCGTCACCCACGGTGACAATAACAGCATCGGTAGACCTTAGCATCACACCCACGCTTACACCGGTTGCCACTGTGCCTGCTGACAGTTTCCCCGGCGACGATATTATAATTAATCCGCTTCCGGGTGATAACGGAGGAAGAGGTTCGTGTACTGATAATAATGGCAACCTGATAGTTGTTGCGCTGGAATGGGACGATAACTGTACCTGCTACGTTACGGTCCTTTACAGGTATCTGCCGGACGGTTCAATAGACACGTCGTTTGGAAATAACGGCAGAATGGTCTGCCCGGGCCCTTCCACAAAATATGTATGGGGTGATTCCATAACGGTAAAGTGCGACAGCAGCGGAAATATAATTGTGGCTGGTACTGTTGACCCCTGCGGCGGAACCTGCTCGTATGGAATTATTTACAGGTTCCTGTCAAACGGCACCCCTGACACAAGTTTTAACGCGGGCCAGTGCTTCAGGACTTATGGCAGCGGGAATGATTATTTTTATGACTTTGACATAGATTCAAACGGCAGATATGTATGCGTGGGCAAGTCCTGGAACGGCACCGACTATGACGCGTGCGTAACAAGGATAAATCCCAATTCCACACCTGATACCACATTCGGGCCGTTGGGATGCAGAAAAATCCACAATCAGGCGGGCGGCAACGGAAATGACTGCGCGCTTACAATAAAGTGCATTGGCACAGAAATACTTGTATCAGGGTGGAGCGATTCCAATGACCCGGGCTGCACAGGCACGTGCAGGGCAATGTGTACGTGGAAGTTTTTAAATGACGGAAGCCTGGATTCCGCTTTTGGCACAGGCGGCTGCACTTCATATATCAATACTGTGTTAAACCATAAAAACTGCGTGCCAAAGTCCATGATAATAACTGTCGCCGGAAAAATAGTAATAACCGGCTATGTGGATGACGGAAGCGGCTGCACTTTAACGTGCCGTACTTCAATCACAATAGTATTAAATGCAGACGGCACTTTTGACACAGGTTTTGATTCGGACGGCATATTAACAGCCGGCCCGGGGGAAGAAATAAGAAGCGTAATAGAAATAGACGGAAAACTTGTGATTCTTTATGTAAGGCATAACGGAAGTGATACGGACTGCGTTGTAAAGCGCTTTAATATGGACGGCACGCTAGATACCACTTTTGGAACAGCAGGGGAATGGGTATATGACTCCGGCTATGATGATGAATGTTATTCTATATTGCGCCTGACTATCTGCAGGTTACTGGTAACCGGTCACACAGCATCGCTTACCACGGGTTATGACCAGGTTATCTGGAACATAGAAGATATGTGCCCGCCGCATACACCCACATCCACTATTACACTTACTGCTGTATTATCGCCAACGTTCACGGTTACACCTACTGCAACAGTAACCCCAACCACAACTGTTACAAAAACCGCGACAACAACCATAACAGCAACCGCTTCTTCAACGCGTACTTTCACCTGCACAGTCACACAGACTTCTACAATTACTGTAACAATAACCCCGACATTTACCCCCACAATGACTATTACCGCACAGCCAACGTTAACATCAACGCCGCTTCCGTGCGACGGGGTGACGCCGCCGTCATTTACGGTAAAGATGATTTTTAATCCCGAACATACTGACAACATTTATTTCCAGATTACTTCAAACGTACCGTTAATGAACCCTCCGTCAATTGATGTTTACCCGCACGGCGGAACAGAAAATAAAGACGTGCTTTCTTTTGTAAGCACACTTGTCCCGGGACAGGATATGGTCTATCGTGTGCTTTATCCCAAGCAGACAGGGTTTGGCGACATAGACAGGATTGTGGTAAAAGGGCAGGATATCTGCGGTGTATGGGGCACAAGCAGCGGAAAATTTGACAAGGAAGTCATATCTGAAAAAGACATAAAGATATTCAATAACGTGATAGAGCCGGATAAAGGCGAAAGAGTCACAATAATGTTTAATGTGTATTCCGGTGACAATGTGAAGGTTAAAGTTTACACAAGAACCGGCGTGCTTGTGGCGACGCTCTTTGACGGGGTCATAACACAGGTGGGGACAAAAGAACTTTATTGGGAAGGCAAAAATGACAACGGCAATATAATAAACAGCGGCACATATTTAATAACCGTAGAAACATCCCATTACAAAGCAACTGAAAAAGTAGCGGTGGTGAGATAAGGCAGAATTTTAGATGCTTGGAGGCTTAGAGGCTTAGAGGCTTGGAGGCTTAGAGGCTTGGAGGCTTAGAGGCTTGGAGGCTTGGAGGCATTGGTAGACGCGGGTCTTTAGCCCGCGGCAGTTAAAGACATTCTTTAAAAGAAAGTAGTTATATATAAATATATCAGTAATTGTTTAGATGTAATGTTAAACTGTCCTTGCAATTTTCGCTTGTATGCCGGTTTCAACCAAGCATCCAAGCTTCCAACCATCCAAGCGTCATGTTTTCAAAGCGTCATGCTTTTCCAAGCATATAAGCCTCTAAGCGTCCAAGCATCTGATTATTTAGAAATCTTCAAAACATCCACAAATCCCCGTGAGCCGTCTTTCATTTCAATAAGTGCGGAAACATTTGATGTGCTTAATACCTTTACTTCATCGCCCGGGTTTAAGGTTCTAAACGGCACGGCGCCTGTCAAAGCCGGGGAAAGCCAAACATCAACCGGCTTATCCGAAGTTATTACGGATTGTTTTCCAGCCGGCGCGTCATCCTTTTTTACCGAAGCGGATGAAGCGCAGCCTGCCGCCATAAAACCTAAAATTATCAGTAAAACCATTATTTTTTTCATTGTATTACCTCCTGTTTTTTATGATTCTATAGGTGTGCAGGTGAAATGTAAATAGTTATTTTGTCTTTATGTAATTTATAATTGCAGGGCGCGGCAGTTGACGTTAAATTAAGCTATAAACAGTTATAAACATAGCGATTTAAGCTATAGGCAATTAAGCTATAGCGAAAAATTGTTTTTAGGTTTTCGTTTATGCTTAATTGCTTAACTGCTTATAGCTTAAGTTTTTCCCTCCGTTCTTTACCCTTGATTCCACACCATTTCGGTGATAATATAAAATTCATACCGGGATTAAATTAACCTTGACATTGACGTCAAAGGAATATATAATTATCACAAGAACGGTGATAAACTAGGAGGCAGGAATGAATGTATCAACAAAGGGCAGGTATGCTTTAAGGGCTTTGACTCATCTGGCAGAGTCCTATTTAAAGAACAGCAACAAGCCTGTCTCCATAAAACATATATCAGAAAGGGAAAGTATATCCAACAGGTACCTTGAAAATATATTTGTCACACTGCGTAAAGCTTCCATTATTACAAGTGTAAAGGGCGAAAAAGGCGGATTTATGCTTGCAAGGGCGCCTAAAGATATTTCGGTTTATGATGTACTGGAAGCGGTTGAAAAAGGCGTGTCGCCTTCAAAGTGCGTAATGAACATAAAACTGTGTAACAACGCCCCAAAATGCGGCATAAGAAAGGTATGGGTGGGGCTGGATAAAGTGATAAGCGGTTATTTAAAACAAACTAAACTGTCTGAAGTTGCGGAAAACCACACGCCTCAGCAGTGAAATAAGGAGATACTGATATGAAAATACATTATCTGGACAATAACGCGACCACAAGAATGGATGATGAAGTTTTAAAGGCAATGATGCCTTACATGACTGATAATTACGCCAACGCGTCGGGCGTTTATTCTTTCGGGCAGGACGCAAGAAAAGCCGTGGAAGAATCACGCGCAATTGTCGCTGAATTTTTTAACGCTGCCGACAGCAGGGAAATAATCTTTACTTCCGGCGGGACAGAATCTGATAATATAGCCGTTCGCGGCGCGGCGCTGGCTAATTCCGCAAAAGGCAGACATATAATAACAAGCGCCATTGAACACCACGCTGTATTAAATGTCTGCAAGGCGCTTGAAAAAGAGGGTTATGAAGTCACATATCTTCCCGTGGACAAATACGGGGTTGTAAATCCGGAAGATGTAAAAAAAGCCATAAGGCAGGATACTATACTTATCTCAATTATGGCGGTAAATAACGAAATTGGCACAGTTGAACCCATTGCTGAAATAGGCGCAATTGCAAGGGAGCATAAGATTATATTTCACACCGACGCGGTTCAGGCGGCGGGCAAATACCCGTTAGATGTAAAATTAATGAACGCCGATTTAGTCTCTATCTCCGCCCATAAATTCTACGGCCCTAAAGGCATCGGCGCGCTGTACATAAGAAAAGGCGTAAAGGTTTCCCCCATAATGCAGGGCGGCCACCACGAAAACAGAAAGAGGCCCGGCACTGAAAATATAGCCGGTATTGTAGGCCTTGCCAAAGCGTGCAGCCTTGCCATGGAAAGTTTTAAGCATCCCGAAGCGCATGAAAAGATAAAGCAGCTGCGCGATAAACTGCATGCGGGCATATTTGAAAAAATTCCAGAAGTAATATTAAACGGCCATCCAGAAAACAGGGCTGAAAACACCCTTAATGTCAGCGTGAAATTTATTGAAGGCGAAGGGATGCTTATACAGATGGACTTTGAAGGCATATGCGCGTCATCCGGCTCTGCCTGTACTTCAGGTTCGCTTGACCCGTCGCACGTGCTTCTGGCAATGGGGCTTGACCACGGCACAGCGCACGGCAGCATACGTTTCAGTTTAAGCAAATATACCACGCAGGAAGACATAGATGCGGTGTTAAAAACGCTTCCGCCGGCGGTTGAAAAATTAAGAAGCATGTCGCCATTTTGGAAAAACAGGGATAAAAATTAAAACAAATATACAGATGGAAAGGGAGAATTAAAAATGGAAAAAAATGAAATGATTGCAAAGATCAAGGAACTAAAGGTAAAAAAAGGCGCGCTTATAGTCGCGCACAACTATCAGATACCGGACATTCAGGATATCGCGGATTTTACCGGCGACTCTCTGGAACTGGCGCGCAAAACAGCGGCGGCGCCGGAACAGTTAATAGTATTCTGCGGCGTAAAATTTATGGCAGAGACCGCAAAAATTCTTTCTCCTAAAAAGAAAGTATTAATCCCCAGAATTGACGCGGGATGCCCTCTGGCTGATACAATTACAGTGGAAGAGGTAAAAGAATACCGTAAAAAATATCCAAACGCGGCTTTTGCAGGTTATGTCAACACAAACGCCGAAGTAAAAGTACTTCTGGATGTATGTGTCACATCGGCAAATGCCATAGACGTGGTTAAAAAACTTCCCCAGAAACAGGTGGTCTTTCTTCCTGATAAAAACCTTGGCTATTGGGTAAAGAAAAGTGTTCCTGAAAAAGAACTTATTATTCATCAGGGCGGATGTATTGTACACCGCCAGTTTAATAAGGAAGATGTAATAAAGTCGCGTGAGGCTCATCCGGGAGTAAAGATTTTAGTACATCCGGAATGTGAACCTGAAGTGGTGGATTCTGCGGATGTAGTGGGGTCAACATCCGGCATGATAAAGTATGTAAGGGAAAGCCCGGACAAACAGTTTATAATAGGCACGGAAGAAGGGCATATACACAGGCTTAAAAAAGAAAGGCCTGACGCTGAATTTTTCTCCCTTGGCAGCGCTAAAGTATGCGTGAATATGAAAAAGACCAGGCTGTCAGACCTGCTTGCCTGCCTGGAAGAAGAAAAAACGGAAATTATACTTGATGAAGAAACCATAATAAACGCAAGAAGGCCGATAGAAAAAATGGTAGAACTGTAAATAAAAAAGAGGTGCGATATGAAATACTCCGAAAAAGTAATGGAACGGTTTAAAAATTTAAAGAACATGGGAAGAATTGACAATGCGGACGGTATTGGCAAAGTGGGCAACGCCAGATGCGGCGACGTGATGTGGATATATATAAAGGTGGATGACGGCATAATCACAGACTGCAAGTTTGAAACTTTCGGCTGCGTGGCCGCTATTGCCACGTCTTCAATGGCCACAGACCTTGTAAAAGGAATGACGGTTGAAAAGGCGCTTGAAGTTACAAATAAAAGCATAGTGGAGCTGTTAGACGGGCTTCCGCCTGAAAAACTGCATTGCTCTGTACTTGCGGAAGACGGCATAAGAAGGGCGATAGAAGATTACAACAGAAGAAAGCAGGGGCTGCCGCCCCTTGCGGAAAAAGAAGATGACGGCCATGACCACGGCCACGAAGGCGAAGAAGAGTAAAAAGTGAAGATTATAATAGGAATGAGCGGCGGCGCGGATTCCACGGCCGCCGCCTGGCTTTTAAAACAAAAAGGGCATGAACTTACCGGAATAACCCTTTCCTTATGGGATGAAGCTTCCCGCTGTTGTAACCTTGATGATATCATGGACGCCAAAGCTGCGTGCGCGAAACTGGGGATACGGCATTACACGCTTAACCTGAAAAAAGAGTTCAGGGAAAAAGTGGTGGAACCGTTTATTAATTCCTATCTTTCCGGAGAAACTCCCAACCCGTGCGTTTTATGCAATGAAGAGATAAAATTCGCGGCGCTTTTAAAAAAAATGAAAGAATTATCATATGATAAAGCGGCAACCGGGCATTACGCCAGAATCGGCAAAAAGGCGGGGCAGCTTGTGCTTAAAGCCGGAAAAGACAAAAGTAAAACACAGGAATACTTTCTGGCGCGCCTGAAAAAAGAGGAACTTAAAGACATTATATTTCCGCTTGGGAACATGGAAAAAAAAGAGATAAAAGAGATAACAAAGCATCAGGGGCTTTTAAGGGAAAAGCCGGAAAGCCAGGAAGTGTGTTTTCTGCATGGAAACGAAACGCCTTTTGACTTCATAAAAAGGCAGCGGGGATACACCGGGGAGGCGGGCGGGCTTTTTGACGGGGATAATAAAAGATTAAAAACACTGGACACACCTTATTTTAATTACACAATAGGGCAGCGAAAGGGGCTTAATTACAGCGCCGGGCACCCTGTATATGTGACAAAGATTGACGCGAAAGAAAAAAAGGTATTTATAGGCAATAAAGAAGAGGCTTTTTCCTCCGCGTTTGAAATAGATTCGCTTAACCTGCTTTATGATGACGGTATAAAAGATTTTGCCGCGAAAGTTAAGATAAGATACCTGCACAAGGCGGCATCTGCAAGGGTAAAAATTACCGGCAAAACAGCCGTTATTACTTTTATAAAACCGCAGTTTGCGGTGACACCCGGGCAGCTTGCTGTTATTTATGCGGGAAATACGGTTATTGCAAGCGGGTTTATTGGCGCTATGCGCGGTTAGAGGTAATGAAATAGAAGAGAAGTGTTGAAGGCATTTTTTTATGTGCTATAATTAGTGGCAGATAAAACTATCATAAAAGGTGAGTTAAATGCCGGCGAAAAAGAAAAAAACTTCACGAGGGGTAAGCGAGAAAGCGGACAAGGATATACTTCAAAAAATCCTTAAAATAACAGAAGATATCCACAATATAAGCGATATTGACATCCTTCTTGATAAAATTCTTTTTGAAGTCAGAAAATTCACAAATGCCGAAGCAGGCACTATTTTTCTTGTTGACGGCAATATTCTGCGTATCAGTTATACCCAGAATGAAGTCCTTTTCGGGAAAAGCATTTCTAACAGGTATAAATACCTTAATCATGAAATCCCAATCAATGAAACTTCCATGGCGGGTTTTGCCGCTTTTAACGGGGAAATGCTTGTGGTGGATGACGCGTACAAAATAAGTTCAAAAGAAAAATACTCCTTTAACAAAGATTTTGATATTTCTTCAGGATACAAAACACAGTCGGTGCTTAACATGCCGCTTAAAACCGCAAGAAGCAGGGTTATAGGCGTCATGCAGATAATTAACGCGAAAAATGACATGGGTAAAGTGGTGCCTTTTTCCGAAGAGGATCAGCTTTATATCTCTTATTTTGCCAATGACGCGGCGATTGCCATTGAAAAAGCGATAAGCACAAGGCAGATGGTTTTAAGGATGCTGCGTATGGTTGAATTCCGCGACCCCAAGGAAACCGGCGGACATGTAAACAGAATGGGCGCGTATTCTGTTGAAATTTACCACCAGTGGGCAAAGGACAGGGGCTTTCCTCCGGAACTTATAAGGCGTTTTAAGGATAAATTAAGAATAGCTTCCATGCTGCATGATGCCGGAAAGATTGCCATACCGGACAGTATATTGAAAAAACCCGCGAAGTTAACCCCTGAAGAATTTGGTACGATGAAAATGCATACTATTTTCGGGTACCGGTTATTTGAATCCAAGGATTCGGAAATTGACGCCATGGCAGCGGAAATAGCCCTTGCGCACCATGAAAAATGGGACGGCACAGGATACCCGGGAAGGGTTAAAGATGTGATGACCTTAAAAAAACTGGATTCCGAAAGCGGCAAGACAGACCTTGAAATTCCCGTAACAGGAAGAATAGTGGCGGTGGCGGATGTATATGACGCGCTGGTATCAAAAAGAATTTATAAGGAACCCTGGGATGAAACAAGGGTAATTGAATATATAAAAGACAATTCAGAAAAACATTTTGACCCGGAAGTAGTGGACGCTTTTTTAAAGGTGTATGATGTCATAGCCGCTATAAGGGATAAATATACGGAAGATACAGAACAGGAAGAACAGGCGCCAAATCCGGATTCGGTGAAAGATTAAATTCGATATTGCAAATGAAACGTAAAGTTGTATAATAAAAATACGGGGCAGGCGCTTTTTTCCCAAATACCCCCCTCCCAAACCCCCTAAGTGCCTGCTCCTACTAAATTTTAGTTCTTAAAAAGAAATTAATAGAGAATAAAGTATTAAGGCAGGGGTGGCTGGTAATAAAAACAGTCTGAGATTATACCCTATGAACCTGACGCGGATAATGCCGCCGCAGGGAGCTTATAAATTTAAAAGCCCCTGCAAAACAGGGGCTTTTTTGTTTTTAAGTGGTTGGTTTTTTTTTAATATTTGGTTTTGTTTTGGTAGACGCGGGTCTTTAGCCCGCGCGATTTTGTAGTGATGGTGTCTAATGTAGAGACGCAACATGTTGCGTCTTGTTTTGACATTATCTTGTTGTATTGGTTGGAGCGAGCATGCGAGCGGAAATCCCGGCGATGAAGCAAGTTTACGAGCGTAAGCAGGCGGGATAGCCGCACCCTTTAGGGTGCGTGATTTTGATTTGGAAGGTTAGATGCTTGGAGGAATGGATGCTTTGATATGTGGTATTACTTCCGTCCCTCTGTCCCTCCGTGCATCCGTCCCTCGGATTTTCATTTAATGTATAAGGACAACTATGGACACACGTTATGACAGGAACATCAGAATAAAAGAGATAGGTGCTGAAGGGCAGAATAAACTTTTGTCCTCCTCCGTGCTTGTAATCGGCGCGGGCGGCCTTGGTTCGCCTGTCATATATTATCTTGCAGCCGCAGGCACGGGCACAATTGCAATAGCGGACGGGGATGAAGTTGAAGTAATAAATTTAAACAGGCAGATACTTCATTTTGAATCTGACCTTGGGCGGCTTAAAACAGATTCGGCCGCTGATAAAGTAAAAAAACTTAATTCTAAAGTTAAAGTTATCTGCCATCCGCAAATGATAAACGCGCAGAACGCGGCGGACATAATATCACAGTATGATTTTATAATAGATGCGGTTGATAATTTTGCGGTTAAGTACCTTATTAATGACACCTGCGTGAAATTAAAAAAACCGTACTGCCACGGCGGCGCGCTGGCGTGGGGCGGCCAGTTAATGACATATACACCCGGGCAGGCGTGCTTAAGGTGTTTTATGTCAAATGTGCCGGCCGGCGATGACGCGCACACATCAATAAACGACGGTATATTGGGAGCTGTTGCGGGTAATATAGGGACGCTGCAGGCAATGGAAGCGGTGAAATACATTACTAACGCAGGCACCCTGAATACAGGGCGCATGCTGTTTTTTGACGGATTAAAAATGCAATACAGGGTGTTAAATATTACTAAAAAACAGGGATGCACCGCCTGCGGCGGATAAAGGAGT
This sequence comes from Candidatus Goldiibacteriota bacterium HGW-Goldbacteria-1, assembly GCA_002839855.1. Lineage (NCBI taxonomy): Bacteria > Candidatus Goldiibacteriota > Candidatus Goldiibacteriota bacterium HGW-Goldbacteria-1. Next base: position 310,681 of record PGYV01000004.1, on the reverse strand, counting down.
TTACATGGATGACATTTTAAAAATAGCAGACAGGGAATTTAAAAGCAGGTTCATGATTGGTACGGGAAAATTTCCGTCAGATGAAATCATGAACAAATGCCTTGATGCGTCAGAAGCGGAAATAATAACAGTGGCTGTAAGGCGCGTGGACCTTGAAAACCCCAACGCGGATATTATGTCCGCGCTTGACCCCAAAAAAATATTCATTCTCCCCAACACTTCCGGCGCGCAGAACGCGGATGAAGCCGTAAGGACGGCAATGCTGGCGCGCGGAATGGGGCTGTCAAACTGGATAAAACTTGAAGTGACGCCCGACCCAAAATATCTGTGGCCGGACGGGGACGAAACCCTTAAAGCCGCGCGGATACTTGTAAAAGAAGGTTTTGTGGTGCTGCCATACATAGGGCCTGATCCCGTGCTGGCAAAAAAACTTGAAGACGCGGGCACTGCAACGGTTATGCCGCTTGCGTCGCCGATAGGTACCAATAAAGGAATGAAGTCAATTGATACGATAAAAATAATAATAGAACAGGCGGGGATTCCAGTTGTCATAGACGCGGGTATCGGTTCGCCTTCGGACGCGGCGCTTGCAATGGAACTTGGCGCGGACGCGGTAATGATAAACACCGCCATATCAGCCTCGCCTGACCCTGTCAGAATGGCGGAGGCGTTTAAACTTGCCGCGCGCGCGGGCAGGCTTGCTTACCTTGCGGGTATGGCAGAAAAAAGGGACAACGCAAGGCCTTCATCACCCACAGACTGGCTGGTAAAATAATATGTTTTATGAAGAGTTTTTAAAAATAGATACAGAGCAGATAAAAGCAGCGGTTAATTCCGATGATAAAACGCGTGTTGAAAGCGCGGTTAAAAAAGAGAGTGCCTCCTATCAGGATTTTCTTGCGATGCTTTCGCCCGCGGCGGCTTCATTGCTTGATTACATGGCGATAAGGGCAAGGGAAATGACGCAGAAACACTTTGGTAAAAATATTAACATGTACATTCCCCTTTATATTTCCAATGAATGTTCCAATGAATGCGCTTACTGCGGGTTCAACAGAAAAAATAAAATCAACAGAAAGACGCTAAGCGAAGAAGAAGTGAAAGCCGAACTTGAAGGTATAAAAAACCTGGGATATAACAGTATTCTTCTGTTAACCGGGGAAGCTCCTGACAAAGCCGGGCTTGATTACATAGCGCGGTGTGTAGCGTTTGCAAGAAAGTATTTTACGCAGGTCTCGCTTGAAATTTACCCTATGGATGTTGATGGCTATAAAAAACTTGTGGATAACGGTGCCACAGGGCTTACGGTGTATCAGGAAACTTATGACCCTGAAACATATAAAAAAGTCCACCTGTCCGGGCAGAAGAAAAATTTTGAATGGCGCATTAACACTCCTGACCGCGCGGCGCAGGCGGGGTTCCGTAAAATCGGCATAGGCGCGCTTTTAGGGCTTTATGACTGGCGCACGGAAGCGGCGTATGTGGGCGCGCACGCGGCATATATAATGAAAAAATACTGGAAAACAGAAGTATCCGTAAGTTTTCCAAGGATGAGAGGCTCCAGCTCCGCATTCAAACCGTATCAGATAATAAGCGATAGGGAGCTTGTGCAGATGATATTTGCCTTAAGGATATATACCAAATTTGCCGGCATCACCCTTTCCACAAGGGAAGCCGCGGATTTCAGGGACAATATGATAAGCCTTGGAGTAACAAATATGAGCGCCGGTTCAAAGACAAATCCCGGCGGCTACGTCGGAAGCGAATCTGAAGGCCAGTTTGAAATTTGCGACGACAGAAGCGTGGAAGAAATACTTCTGGCAATTAAAAGCAAAGGGTATTATCCCGTGTTTAAAGACTGGGCTGATACGTTTGGGGGTAATAAATGAAAGCGGTAATTAACGGCTCTGAAAAAGAATTTGAAAACACCATGACTATTTCCGCGCTGCTTGTATCGCTTGGACTAAAAAAAGGCATGACTGTCGTGGAATTAAATGGGGAGATAATTGGAAGAGATGATTTTGATAATAGAAGTATTAGTTCAGGAGATAAAGTGGAAATAGTAAGGTTTGTAGGGGGAGGATAGTTCTAGATGCTTGGATGCTTGGAAGGTTGGATGCTTGGAAGGTCGGCAGCTCGGTGGCTCGGAAAATGGTTTGGTACTGGTAGGCGCACCCTTTAGGGTGCGGCAGTTAAAGGGATATAAAAAAATGTTTGGTATGGTTTAGCATTGGTAGACGCGGGTCTTTAGCCCGCGCGTTTTTGTTTTTGTAATGGTGTTGTATTGGTAGGCGCACCCTTTAGGGTGCGGCAGTTAAAAACATAAATCTAAACAACGCGCCTTAAAAGGCGCGGCTACCAGATCGGTGAAAAACCTTTTTAAAGGAGAAATTATGAATAATACAAAACTAAACAGCTGGCCTTTTGGCATTTATTCCGTTATAACGGAAAAATTCTGTTCCAACGGCTCATCCGTTAAAACGCTTGAAAAGGTTTTAAAGGGCGGGGTGAAAATGGTGCAGTTACGGGAAAAGGAGTACCATAAAGGCAGAATTTTAAAAATGGCTCTTGAATTCAGAAAACTGACAGATAAATATAAAGCCCTGCTTATTATAAACGACCATATAGACGTAGCCCTAATATGCAAGGCAGACGGCGTTCACCTTGGGCAGGATGACATTCCATGTAAAGACGCAAAGAAACTTGCACCCGGGCTGATAATAGGAGTCTCCACCCATAACATGAAAGAGGCGCTTCAGGCACAGAAAGACGGCGCGGATTATATAAACATAGGGCCAATATTTGCGACAAAAACAAAAGAAAATTTAATGGCCCCGCTTGGTATTGAAACCCTGATAAAAATCTCCAAAAAAATTAACATCCCATATACCGTCATGGGCGGGATTAAAGAACACCACATCCCACAGCTTGTTAAAGCCGGAGCGAAGAGGATTGCGATGGTAACAGAAATAACCCGGGCTGATAACATCACCGCAAAAGTAAAAGGTCTGCAGGGAATGATAAAGAGTTTTTAATACATAAAGGCAAAAAATATGCATCGCCTGTACCTGCTGTTTTTGATGAGCTATAAAAAGATAAAAACTATTTGTAAGCTCCTAAACCTGCTTAACGGCTCAAGCGTGCGGAAGAGACTCCCAGCAATCCGCCAAGAATTAAGGCCATTATTGACATAGGGATAAGGCTTTTTGGATCTGATGCTCCCACTAATACAGCAGACGGAATAAGCACAAGGTACGATATAAGCACGCCTTTAAAGAAAGGTTTTATCTTTATTTCGCTGTGTACTATCAGGAACCCGGAAACTACCCAAAATGTAAACGCCGAAATGTCAGCAGACAATGGTAATTTCTGTATTATCATAGGAATAACATCCACAACCCCGGCAATTGCTCCAAGCCCCAATCCAATTAATGTTTTTTTCATTTTCAAATCTCCTTGTTTTTTTATTTACCCCTTCTTGAATTTAATGAAAAGGATTTTAACATGTGGCTGATAAATTCACAATGCCGTAAAGTAAGAAAGTTATAATTAAATCATTAAAGAGAAATAGCGGCAACAACGGTAATGAAATATAACGGAAGTGCGTGGAAGCTTATTGAAACAGCCGGATTATCTGCAGGTATAGCAGACTATACCTCTCTATATGCCTGCAACGGGACAACGTATGCGGCGTACACGGATGTTGGAAAGTGAGGTGTTTTTGTTGTAATATATATTTATGGAAAAATTTGAATTAAAAGACATTGTGGCTATAGGCCGCAGTTACAGTGAATACGAAGCGATATTCGGACTTGATAAAATTGATATGCGCGCGGAAAACGTGCTGGACTGCGGCGGCGGGGTATCTTCATTCACACACGAAGCGTCAATAAAAGGAATTAACAGCATATCCGCGGACAGGATATATAAATTTACTCACAAAGAATTAGAAACAAAATCAGCAGATGATTTAAAAATAATGTTCAATTCCCTTTCCAAAACAAAACATCATTACAAATGGGATTACTATAAGGACGAAACTGATCTTGAAAAACACAGGAATTTTGCCAGGGATTTATTTTTAAAGGATTACAGGGAAAACAGGGGAAAGAAATATATAACGTGCAATATGCCTGTTTCGCCTTTTTATGATAAGGAATTTACGCTTGCGCTGTGTTCGCATTTTCTTTTTCTTTATGACGAGCATCTGGATTATGAGTTTCACAGAAAGGCAATAGAGGAATTGGTGCGCGTGACTAAAGGTACAATACTTATTTATCCGCTTATTAACCTTCGCTACCGGAAATCAGAATTTGTAGACAGGATAATGAAGGATGTAATATTTAAAAACGCGGAATTCGAGATAATAGAAACAGAATTTGAGTTTTTGGAAGGGGCAAAAGAGGTTTTAAAGGTGAGTACCGGTTAGAAGAGATAAGGGGGTGTCCCTTGAGTTTAAATTTAGGAAAAATGGTCTTTGGGGCAAATATACCAAAAGCAAGACAGCTCAAGTCCCGCATTCATTTTCATGTAAAAGTCGGCGCTAAAAGGATTGCGATAGTAATAGAAATAACCCGGGTCAATAATATTACCGCAAAGTAAAACCTTGCAGGGGATGATAAAGAGTTTTTGTTTTTACGGGCAAAGATAATACTAACTAATAATATCAGCTTAAACATTTACACGTGTTAATACCTTTATCCCCTAAAGTGATATGTTTAATGTTTTAAATTAACAAAATAGTTGACAGAAAAAAATGTTTGTTGTAGATTAATTTTCATAACACAAGCAAGAGGGAGGGTTTTTTTGAAACAGGGTTTTTATTTTAAGAACTTAGCGATGCTAACGGATGCAAATCTTTTATTTCCTTATTCTATTTCTGCTAAGGATTATAATCTTTTCAATGTTATTAATTCCCGGAAAACCAATACTAATCAAATAGAAATAAAATCAGAGATTGTTAAAATTGAAAATATTTCACCGGACGGCTGCGGTATGTTTAAATATGACTGTAATGTTTAGGTTAGTATAAGGGATAGATGTGGTTCTACTTTCAAGGTTTGCATTAATTTATTGTTTTGTTAAAGTTTTCATTACTTAAATCAGTACTTAAGAATAAAATTTGAAAAATGAATCAGAAGGGGAAGTAAATGGGTTTAAAAAACAGTCCAATAACAGGTAAAATTAAAGTATTAAAATTGGTTATATCTGTTATTGCTATTTTAATGTTAATTAGCTGTACGGGACTGTCAAAAAAATGGTTAAGCACGGCTTCGCACGGGAATTATGGAATTATCTTTCACGAAGAGAACAGTTTAAACTCTTTGCGTTGGGGATATGGAATAATATACAGTAAAGAAAAAAAACAGCCATTAGTTGTTAATATTATAAACAATGTGGAATTGTATAAGTCTTTTTCGCATACGGCTTTTTCCTATATGCATGATGCTAATTTTAAGTCCGATGAGCAGGCAAATAATTTAGACTACAAATCCGGCGATTATGTTATTGGACAAATGGCTTTTTCTCACCCTACTTATGAGGGTGGATATGAAGCGAAAAAAGAATTCTATTATTTTTCAAATACCTGTCCGCAGAATAAAAATTTTAATAAGTATGTATGGAAACAAGTTGAGACAGAAGTGTTAAAGAAAGATTGTACTGTTTTAACCGGGCCAGTGTTCCTGGATTCTAATAACGAAAGAACAAAAAAACCTGTCGCGGTTTTAGGGAAAAGTAAAATCTGGATACCTTCACACTTCTTTGTAATTGTAATAACAGGCGGAAATAATTGGGATAATATTAAAACCTGGGCGCTTCTTCTTCCCAATACAGATATTGATACAATATCCCCAGATTATAGTACGACTATTGAAGATATAGAAAATAAAACCGGATTAACATTTTTATATTACTTATCTGAAGATTTACAGAAAAAACTGAAACCTATAAAAAATGACTGGAAAATTTTTGTTAATAATTAGCTGTGAACCAAGTTTAAATGTAATTATTAAAATAATTTTGAAATAAAGTTTTTATTGATTAATAGAACATGCATAAAGAATGAGCGATAGTTTAAAGCGTATTAATTAAAAACTAAATTACGCTATAAAAATACATAATAACAAACTGAGATAGAAAAAATTTTCAAGGTATATAGGAGGAAAAATGGGAAAATGTAATAAATTGGTTATTTGCATTGTTGGTATTTTGTTAATCTTTTCAATCTGTGCATTTGGTGAAAATATTAATGATAATGTTAATAAATATTATGCAAAAAAAACCCCCGATCAAAACAATAAAACGTATGTTCATATTACCGTGACTAGTTCTTCTGTAATGTTAAATTGGGAGGATTTTAATAAAATAGAAACAGATGATAAATATATTGCTAAATCGGGAGAAAGCAAAGAAAAAGAATTGGGTTATTTAGTTCATGTCTTAAAAAAAGCTGATTCAAATTCTATGTCATATATTCAAAATATTCCTGATTTTAGTGAAAAAATATATTTTACAGAGAATAAATGTTTGTATTTACCAAATTTAGAAGCTGCTACACAGTATTATGTTGTTGTAAGAAATGTTGTGGTGGAAAAAACGCGAAAACAAAAAGATAGTAACTTCATGGATCACTATTCGTTAGGATATACAACAGTTAGCGGAGATGGCACCGTTTCATTACAATCAAGCGTTGAATTTTCCACGCCTGAAGATTACAAAGAGGATAATAAGGAAAATAAATGTGAAACCAACTTAACAAAAGTAGAACTTGAAAACCTTTATAATGATACGTCAGAAAACAATAATAGAATTGTAGAAGTAGAAGGTTATTTAAAAAAAATAACAAATATTGATTATTCAAAAATAGTAAAAATAAATGAGATGAGTACTGCAAGGGATTCTGGAATAAGTGACGGAAAGTATGTTCTATATATCGGAAGTTTACTTCCATATATACAAAAATATGAAGCAGAGAATGAAAATAATGATTATATTAAACTTCTTATATTCATTCATAAAAATAAGGGTGTAATAAATGGTACTAAAAAAGAAATGTTATTATGTGAAATTATAAATGTTCAGGAAATCAGGGAAAAAAAATAAAGGAGTAATGATAAAGTTGAATATTAAAAAGTATTTTAAATATTTTGTATTATTAAGTTTAAATTTCTGTTTAATGCATATAAACGTTTTTGCTGACACAGGATTTGCTGTTTTGAATTCTTCAACAACAGTAAATTCATCAATATCTGCATGTACTTTTTATGTAAATTATACACAAGCAATTACTGTTTCGATTTCGGATAAAACGCAAAGCGTTGGTTTGAAAATGCATCTATTTGTTGGAGGAACGGAAGTTGCCAATGCCATAGATTCTACAACGTTAATTTATTCTGTTAATCCTTCCGCAATAACAAGTTGTGAAGTGAAGGTTGAACTATTAAATGCTGTTCAGACTGAAGATATATATGATAATACAGGCGTTAAAACGGGAACGCAGCCAGTTGCATGTGGTTTTAAAATAAATTATGAATATCCATATGATGATATAAATCCGATATCATCAATTTCCATATCTGGCGCCTATCAATATTTAGGGAATAACTATTATGGTTCAACACAAAGTTTTATTTTTTCTTGGAATGCAAGTGATGATGAATCAGGAATAAGCAGTATGGGTGCAAATATTTATAATGAAAATACAGACACTTCTTTTGGGAATGGAGATAAAACAGAAGCTTTTCCAACTACAAATTATTCTGCTCCTGGCAGTAATTCGGCCAGTAATACAAAAACATATTCAACGTTATCAATGAAAAATGATTTATTTTGTCTAAGTACAAATGCATCTGATTTTGCAAAAGCTTCTCCAAATGTTTATTCGTCAAGTACGAATTTATGGATTGATTCCACGAGTCCTAGAATTGTATCTATTTCACCTTTAAATGGATATACAACAGCAGACCCGAACGTTACAGTTATTTGTGAAGTTGCTGATGATAATAATGATTATGATTCCGGAATACAAAATAAATCTATAGCTCTAAATTCTGGTTCGGCAGTTGTAACTTCTGGACAAAGTTCAATATTTAATCAAAATTTTGTTTTATCTCCGGGAAGCAATATTGTTTCCATATCTGCAAGTGACTATAGTGGAAATAATTTATCTCAAAGTTTTACTTATTATTTTGACGCCCCACCCACAATTTCAGGTTTAAATCCTATTTCGGATTCGATAAATACCATATATTCAGATTCTTTAAATGTATCAGCTTCAATAACTGATGCAGGGGGATTGCCATTAAATAGCGTAATAATAAACTTATATCAAGACGGTATATTATATAGTTCGCAACCGATTATTACAGGTGGAGCGCTTACATCCTATTCATTAAATTATTCCATTTATAGTATAAAAAGAGGAACAAGTCTAATAGAAATAGTTGCTTCAGATACAAAAACTACTGTTAAATCTTCGTTTACTGTGATTAGAAAAAAGAAATGGACGGTTATTGATTATGTATGTGCTGATAATGATCCTAATTTATTTACTGATATAACAGGGTTTCAGCACGGTGCGATTTTTGATAATAATGGAGGCATGAAAGTTGCTGGTTGTGATAACAATCTAGATGGGATTGTGTATTTTGACGGTAATTCAACGCTACATCCCGAGGCTGCAGTTTATGAATTAAAATCTGGATATATGGAAAAACTTGATTTTGACACGACCGGCATTTTAAATATTCCTAATATTACAAATACAGGAAGTCGTTTAAATCCGGAGTTAAATTCAGCAGACTATAGGATTCTACAAAGATTTATAGAATTTGCTTTTGAAAAATACCCGGCAGATCATTATATGGTCATTATTGCGTGTCATGGGTTTAGTTTTATAGAAAATTTATTTGATGATGATTCTGGTGTTTACACAGGCATTAATAATGTATCTGTAGCATTAACGAACATAAAAAACATAAAAAACAAAAAAATAGATTTGATTGCATTTGATTCTTGTTTACAAAGTTCATTTGAAACGGCATATCAAATTAAAGATGCGGTTGATTATATGGTAGGTTCAGAAAATATTACATATGCAGGAGCGTTAAACTATAAAAATTTATTTAATGACTTTAAAACTGTAATTAATGCTTTTCCTGATAATCAACAAGCAAAAGAGATGGCTAAACAGTATGTGGAAAACTTTAGAGAAGGTCATGAATTACCCTACAATAATGGAACGTGTGCGGCTTTAGATTTAAATAAAATGGATGACGCAAAAGCAAAATTAACAGAATTAGCCAAGGAATTAATGACCCCTGAAATTTATGAGTATTTCTATCCTGAAATAAATTCTATAAAAGAAGAATTTGCTTTAAGATTCCCATTTGATGAAAATCCTGAAAAAAGATTTTTTGCGGACTTATATAAAACAACTAATCAATTTCAGTCACTTATAACCGGAGATATAACAACTTCAGGCTTATATACGAAATGTCAAAATTTAATCAATGTTATGAGTCCAAATGATCCTAATTCTTTAGTTTTTTATAAATGGGATGATCCAACAATATCTTTAATTCCGGCTGATGATTTGTCTGATGCCGGTGGAATTACCATCTATTTTCCAACGGATCAAAAAAATTATAATCATTTTATTGACTGGCCGCAAGCAAATTACTCGTTATTAAAATTGACAAATGATTCGGATTGGGATAAATTTATTAGTAAAGATATTACTCCGCCAGAAATTAGTTCGGTTTCTATTAGCAACTCAAATTTATCAACTGTTGGACAACCTATCATTATTTCTTATTTTGTTGATGAGAATTGTGAAATTGAATATAAAGTTACTGATTCATCAGGAAATGAGCATCTTGTTCAAAGTTTTCAAGCAAAAACTGCAGGGGCACAAAGTTTTACTTGGTATGGAACATTTAAAGATTCATCGGAGCAACAGCAACTTTTAAATAATGATGTGTATCAATTAAGAATACAACTTAAAGATGCAGCTGGAAACTATTACAAAATGCCGCCGGGACATGGCGTAAAGTACTATGAATCATCAAATATAAATATTTCTATACCAAGAAAAACTATTAATTTTGTTGCCAAAACGTCACCACGAGTAGACAGTGCTATAAGTTACATAGAAGTACCAAATGTTTTATTTACAGCAAAACAATACATTTCTGCATTAAATTCTGATATTTATGTTGCTTCTGGATTTAGTAATAACTCTATCTTGGTGCCATCAGTTGGAACATATCAGGTCGCTATTGCAAAACAGGGTTATTCTACACCGACGAGGCCGGATTTGACTATGGATTCAAAGGCGGATGTTTCAGACTATGAAATTTTAGATTTTAATCCTTATTTATTTAATGAAGCTAATTATGATTCGTCAGTAGACAGCGATGGTGATTTGATGCCGGATGGTTGGGAATTTAAATGTTGGAAAAATTGGGTTGGATGGACGCCAGCAGATGGTTGTGATCTGTCAAAACAAAAAGTTCCTGGAATAGATATAAATGAAGCAACTTTAGATAGAGATATTCCATATAAAATTGCTTCTAATAAAAGACCTTCGCTTGGTGATGGTTTGAATGCTTTGCAGGAATGTCGAATAGCACATTATTCATTATTATCCGCACCTTCTGACGAAATTGAATTTAAAGATTTAAGTCCGCAATATATTGATTTATTAGTGGAAATTGATTGGATGCGTTTTTTTTATAGCGCAACAGAATATAAATATCAGATCACACCTTTAACAAAAACGTATGTAACAACATTAATGGAGAATGCTGGAGTAAAACTTCATTTTGCTTCTTCGCAACCGGCTACTCAAATATCAATTTTACCTGCGGATGGTATTAAGCCGGATATAAACATTTCTTATCTTGAAAATTCATTAAATTCAAGCAAATTTGCTGATTATATTAAGGATGGCTATAATTTCAGCGATAGAGTTATGCATATTATTTTTGCACCGGGTTGGACTAATATTGTTGGGACGACGTCTCAGGGGGTAAATTTAAAGGGTGCGGCGGGTTTATATATAAATAATGCAAATGCTAAAGGTTTATATGTTTTTGACCTAAATACAAGAAACTTATACAATAAAGATGGCACTACTAGAATCAATAATACAAAGGATAATCCGTTTATAAATGAGTGGGAAGGTTCTGTTGTAGCCCATGAAATAGGGCATGGTTTAGGTATTGACGAAGAAACAAATCCGGATAATAAGCAACAGAATGTTATGTATACAACAGCCTCGGATTCAACGTTTATTTTTGGGGAGGAACAACTTCATTTTTGGGATTCAAATATACGTGATTTCAATTTCCAAAACTTATTTTCATTGCCCGGGTATCGAACGGATCATGTTTCATATAAGCCTTTAATTTATCACATACAGCCAGAACTTTATCAGCCAAATAATACTCGATTAACTGCTTTCGTTTTGGATAATGATGAAAATCAGAACAGTCCTAATCTTATAAGAAAGATTGTATATAGTATTAATCATGAAGGAACCTGGGGTAGTTGGCAAATTGCCAATTTAAATTATGATGATACTTCAATAAATTATGGCGATGAGTATAATTATAGTTTTGATTTAAGTGGATTAGGTTTAAATGATAATGATTCAATAAAGTATTATTTTTATGCTGCTGATGGACAACTTCCTGACACGGATTTTAACGAAGTGACAAACCCTGCAGGTGGAAATTTATCTGCTGAACCTGCAACTGTATACCTTTTAACAATTGACAATACGCCCCCTAATATTAATTTTATTGCAAGCCCTACGGTTTTTTCTCCTAATAGTGATGGAATACAAGACAAGGTATTAATGACTGTAATTGCATCTGATACTAATCCATCAAATTTAATTAGCAGTGTATCTTTAGTTGCAAGAAAAGTTGGAACAACCACAAATAATGAAACTTGGCCTATTAGAACAGACCTAAGTTCTGGAAACAGTATTAATTATGAGTGGGAACCAGCAACTGCTGATGAAGGGTTATATTTATTAGAATTAACAGTACTTGATGTGGCTTATAATTCAGCAGTGCAAACCATGACGGTTGTTTTAGATATACAGGCTCCGGCTATAAATGATGTTACAGTTTCTACATCGTCAGGTGATTTAACATTTGCAGCAAATGATTCAAATATATTAATTGGATATAAAATAGCTGATTCGTATTCTGATAATATAAAAGTTGATTATAATATTTATGATACTTCTAAAAAATATATGTTTTCTACATCGGAAACAATAACGCCGGGATTAATGAATATAAAGCAAATTCAATGGAATGGGAAAGATGAAACAGGACAATTTTTACCTGATGGAACGTATTATTTACAAATATCCGCAACTGATGAAGCCGGAAATATATCTATAGAAACAACGGCAGTGCCGGTTGTAATACAAAGAACACCGGCTATTATTAGTAATTTTATTGCAAATCCTGGTGTATTTAGTTCTACGGGTATTGGCGGATTAAATACGAATGTAAGTATTAATTATGATTTAGATAAGACAGCAACTGCAGTAATTGAAATAAGAAATAGTTTGAATGCTCTTGTAAAAGTATATTCTGCAAATTCTTCAATGGCAGGGTCTTTTATTTGGGATGGAAAAGATACAAGTAATAATAGTGTTATTGACGGGAAATACTATATAAAATTAACCACAACAGATAATAATTTAAATCAATCGGTACAAACAATTAGTATTATTAATAATAGAATACCAACTGAGATTGTATTACCTGCATCTGGTACTAATGGAAATATAATAATTCGTGGTACCGCCCTAGATCCAACTGTAAATGACACGGGAGATTTTCATTCATATGAATTATGGTACAGAGAAGGAAGTATAACATCTTGGACAGGAACGGATAATCCGGCATTAATTTCTTCGTTAGATTGGCACAGAATAACAGTACCGGTTTCACAGCAGGAAGTTGATACTTTTTATCCAAATTCAAACATTTCAAAAGTACCAGTTAATAACTCGATTATAGGTTTATGGAATACAAACACTTCGTCGCTGATTAATGGGTCAATTTATACGATTTTATTAGTTTCAAAAGATAGTGGCGGGAATATAAGTTTTGACCATAAAGAATTTGTATATACAGACACAGTAATAGATTCATCAGTACCGATTATATCCATTCAAGAACCAACAAATACAGCAATACTATCAATTACATCAACATTAACCACTTTTGATATAAAATATATTTTAAATTCTTCAGGTAGATCTACATATTTAAGTTTGGATATAATGAAACTTGAAACTACAGAAGAAAAAGAAGTTGTATATCATAGAGTAAATGCTGATTGCAGCACCGATGGTACATTTGTGTGGGACGGAAGAAATACGTTAGGAACAGATTATGTGGAGGCTGGAAATTATAGAATAAAGCTTACTGCTATGGATAATGATGGAATTGGTATTTCCACAAGTTATAACGATGTTATTGTACAAGACAATTGGATTAGACCGAATACAATTTCGAGTATTACGGCATCTCCTAATATTGCATTACCTGCACAATCAATTACTATTAATTATCAAGTTTCTCAAGATTCTTCGGTTCTAGTGAAAATTTTAGATCAAAATGATTCATTAATCTCAACTTTAGTACCAAATATTATAACAGATACATCAGCACAAGTAACTAATTGGGCTGGTAGTGCAATCAACGGTTTATACAAATGTGTAATAACAGCCGAATCTATTAGTGACGGATCAATTGCTACAGCCCAAATACCTTTAATTATAACTAATGGTACAGGAGGAACGACGGCAGTGATAAGTTCTCCTTCTTCGGGTTCGATAATCCAAGGAAAAACTTTATTAAATTGGAATGCATCAGCTAATGGATTATATTATCAGCCACAAGATTTTACCTGTTCTTTTACTGTTAATGGAGAAGAAACAACTTATCCGGCACACAATAATATATATAATTGGAAAATAGGATTAAAATCAGATATTATTTATGACAAAACGGTTTCTGGAATACAAGTGGGTGGGAGTGATGTTGGCATTAGAGATTATAGCAAAATGTGCATTATTGAACAGGATAATCAAGGGAAATATACTTTATTTAGAAAAGCAATGGAAACAAGGTGGATTGAAGTAACTGTATATTATTTTGATGAATATGGAAATTCGGTAGAATATTTAGAACCATATCCAACACCTTCGATATACCTTAGCGTAGATCCGAATAGAGGATTTGTTATAACAGAGAAAGGCAAAGATCATTTTAAAGCGAAAACGTTTGTTTGGGCAGATGTACATGCAGCAACCGCAGGGCAATGTATAGTAAAACCAAATGAACATGTTTATGATTATTTTCAAATAAGTCCAAGTAATATAAATATTTCGTATACCGTTACAGGCAAAACCTTAATGAAGGAAGTTATTTCAAATAAAGAAATTACTGATTATTCAGCCATACCAGGCGCGCCTTCTGATATTAATTTTATAGAGAATATTCCTGCTGCAACTTCACACAACGGTCAAATTTTAACTAATGCCACTTTTGGAAGTACTCCAATTTTTGTGCTTGCAGAAGCAATAGGGGGAACATATTATACAGGAAGTGCTGATTATGATGATAATTCTGTTATTAATACAAATATTTCAGAGCTTGTAGTAACTAAAACAGATGATGCAAATTATAAAATAGAAGGAACGTTAAATTCTATTGATACAACTTCACCTAATGCTCCAACGCCTTGGAATCAAACTTTTACAATTGCGAGTTCTGATACTGGCAAGTGGATAGCAGCAGATGGATTGAAAAAATGTTTCAAAAATCATCAGTTAACAAGTGTTAATCTTGAAACTATATATTCAAGTATTTTACCTGCACACAATTTCACCTTCTCTGGAACTAAATACACTAATGTTAATGTTTCCCCAAATGTTTCAATTAGTTTAGCCGGTGATTATTTAACTGTTTCGAGTGATTCCTCAGTGAATTGGGATAGCACGCAGGATCAATCGTTGAATGCTACGGCAGGAAATATTATAAATGAAGGTTATGTTTTTAACGGTAATTCAAATCCAAATTATTTTATCACTAAAACACAACCTATTAAATACTCGGACTACTATAATAATAATGATATGAGTTTTGCGGATACAATGACGAATAAATATTTATACTGGTATGGTAGTGGTACTTCGCCGATTAACAATCCGCTTATAAATATAGATGCCAATGCGACACCAAGTTGGAATGTTGTTGCACAATATTCTGATTCTCAATCAATAAATAATGATTTTGAAATAGATTATAATAAGTCATCCATTCCAAATTCAAATTTAACAAGTCTATTTAATTTACCAAACGATGTTGACGATATTTTTACAATAAATATGAAGAATAACTCTTATCCAAAAAGAATTGAAAAAATATATGGCGCAACCTCAACCCTTTCAGATGGATTCGCCGGGTATAAAATGTTTTATAAAAAAGCAGGTTCAAGTGTATGGAATGAGATTCCAAAAGCATCAACTGGACCAGTTTCACCTGGCGGCGTTTTAGCGTATTGGGATGTAACAGAACTTAATGGAGACTATATTGTTAAACTAATAGTATTTGATGGAAGCGGATCTGTAGAAACAACGCAAAACTATACTGTTGGGCAACTTGCTTCAGCTACTGCCTCAACTATAATTAGTGCGCCATGCAATAAGGCTTATTTAACTATTCCATCAGGATCTTTGAGTTCGGATACGATAATCACAATAAGTGCAATTAGACCTGAGGATAGTTCTGTTATTTTAGATTCTTTATTGCCGTTACCGTATGGTGTGATGTATAAAGCGCAGCCTGAAGGTTTAATTTTCAATACAGATAATCCCGCAACAATGTCAATAAGACTATTACCTGGGGAATTAGATGGATATGACCCTAATTCTTTAAATGTATACAAAGTGCAAAGTGATGGTTCTATGGAAATAATGGGAAACATCATCAGAAATACAGAACTTTCAAGTGATTCTACCCCGGTGAATATAACGAGATTAGATTTTCCAGTTACACATTTCACTGAATTTGTTGTAATGTCAAAAATGAATGCTCCAGTTCTAAATACAATTAATCAGGCAATTACATCTAATATTATTACATTATCTGGTACTTCTGAGGTTGCATCTAAAGTTGAGATATTTATTAATGATATCTCAGCAGGTTACTGCACAACAAATGAAGCTGGAAGTTTTGCAAAAGATATTGAACTCATTCCGGGTGAAAACATAATAACAGCAAAGGCTACAAGATATGTTGGTAAAGGGTATCACACAAGTGATGAATCAGAAAGTATGACGATAAATTATAATACAGAAATACCAAAAATAACAATAAGCGAGAGTTCAATAAAAAGCGGTGTTGAATATATTACTTCTGCAAGCAATATTATATTTTCAACGACTAATAGTAATGGACAAAACGGCATTAAAACATATCAGTATTCCGTAGACAACGGAACGACATGGAAAAATGTGGATCCGACTGTATCGATTTTTCATCTAAACGAAAACGATATGAACGCAAGTAGTGATATTTCTTTGATATATCGTGTACAATACAATAATAATGCTTTTAGTAATACGTATACATATATTAATAAAATACATATTGGATTTGAAATTGTTAATGATTATTGGGCTGACTGGGCATATAAAGTCAGTGACACGGAAATTTGGTTTTCCGGAGGTCGAAAGTCTAAATATGATGAGACCATAAATCTGGGTTTAAGATACCCACAGCTTTATTATTCTGATGTTTTGAGGTTTAATGGACAATCTTTTGAATCAATAGCGCTAAATGAAACGAAAGTAGTACCGGATAATAATTATAACTATCCAAATAATAATCAATATAGAAGACGTTTTGTTGTTGCTTTAAATAAAGAAATTTTTTCACCTTACCAGAAGTGGGATAAAAAGAATAATTTAATAGATTATCCATTTAATACAATAAACAATGCTGAAGAACAAATTGACATTTGTTACAACAAATACTATATAGAAAATATCAATCATGAGCAGGCAATTATATCCAAAAACGATGGAAGTATTCTTATTCTTAATGATGATTTAACGTCCTCAACGTATAATGTAACAAATAATAAATTAAATAAAGTTAAACTAGGAGGAGATGGTTTTTATTATGTAGTAGGTGATGTAGGAACTGTTTTGAGAAATGGAACGCAATTAAGTCCGGATCAGAAGACAAATTTAACTTACTGGAGCCAGATAGGATCTTCGATTACAGAATCGGAATTGACAGATATACACATTTTTGCAGACAATACAGGCTGGGCAATTGGAAAGGGTGGCACGATAAAGTATTTTAGTATGGACAATACGGGTAATATCAGCAATGTTATAGATTATTCGATTTCTTCAGAATTTAACGGGTCCTTAAATGCAATATATATGAAAGATAAAAAACATGGATGGATAGCGGCAGATCAAGGTAAAATATTAGTATGGGATTCAAATCAGAATAAATGGATAGTTACAATTACACCAACGAATTTAAATTTACAATTTGTTGTTGCAGATAACAATAATATTTTTGCAGGTTCTGGAAAAATTACTAAAGATGAAATATCAGGGGCGATAACATTTAATCAAAACGAGAATGTCTTGATAAGAAGCTCAAATTATAAAACATATATTCCTGTTGAACGTCCAAAAGGATTAGAAATTGAGTCAGATCCAAAATCCATAAAACTATCTTGGAAAAAAGCTACAGGAAATAATGAATACCAAATTTTAAGTTATAATGTGTATCAAGGTAATTACACTTCAGAAAGCGCAATAAATAATGTGCAATTTGTAAAAATAGCATCTACGACAAATAATCAATTTATAGTAAATTTTAGCACTAATGAAGATACTACAAAATATATATATGCAGTAGATGCAGTTTATGGAAATGGGAGCGGTATTGCTGGTGAAACTTATTACAGTAACGAGGGCTTTGGAACTCCAAAAGGATCTATTTGGAAAACTGTCGGTACAGACTTATATCCGGGATGGAAATTCCACTTTGGAAATAACGAGAAAACCGTTGGTCTTGATTCATTAAATCCGCAAAGAAAAATTCACAGTAAATACTATGCTGGCACACTTAATATTATGACGTTTAACAGCAATGAACAAATGTGGCAGTCTTTAGACATATCACATCCATATTCATTTGATTTTGTTCAGTCTTTAAGTAGTTATGCGGGGGTAAATTCAATAGGTTCATTTGATATAGATCAAAATGGAAATATGATAGCTGTGGCTAAAATGAATCAAAATACTACAGGGATAAATAATGAATTATGGGAATATAATGAACTAACAGGATGGCAAAAAGCAAATACCGTAAATCATTGTATTGGATTGAACAATACAAGTTCAACGGGTTGTGGGGATGAAATATTTGATGTTATAGGTGGTACCAGTAATATTTGGATATTAGGAAATGCTTCGGGTGTATCAAAACCATTTCTTGGTAAATATTTAGGAAACGGGAGCTGGTATCAAAAGTCAATATCAGATGTAACTCTTACGGCTCTAAAAAGTAATACCTTTATAATGAAAAATAACTCTACGGGTTGGGGTACATATAATTATCCAAAGATTCTATATAACAATAGTTTAATAAGTGTTCCTGGTCAAACGTTCTTTAATTTGAATGGAATTGGTATACATAAAAATAATTTAAATCATCTGAATTTCAAGCAGATTAATTTTACAAATTTAAATGATAACATGTCTTTAAATGGATGGGCGGTATTCTCACATGATAAAAATGAAAATATTGAAACTAATAAGCACTTAGGATTTGCTCGCTGGAATGGAAATAATTGGAATATTGAATATATTGATTCTTCTGAAACAACCAATAATTCTATAATTAATGGTATTAAAGATATATCAATGGTAAATTCGCAAGAAGGATATGCATTATTAACAGGTTCAAATTCGGCAATATTTAACTATAATGGAAATTCGTGGATAAAGTCATCCCTGCCTGGAAGTTTAGAATTATACAGTTCTTCACAAATAAATGGAGAGCAGGAAAAACCGGTTTGGATTGCTGCGTCAAATGCTCAAATATTAGCTAAGCGCAGTGTAAATACTCAACCGGCTGCTCCAACTAATGTGTTGGCGTCTTCGTCTACTGAATCTACATATCAAACGGACAATTATTATACACGCATTGAGTGGACCGCTTCAGTTGGTGATACAAATTCGCCAAAAATATCAGGATATAATATATATAGAAAATACGAAAATAATGATTATGTGTATGTAGGAACAACAGATGTATCAAATAATTTTTTTGAAGATGACAGATTTATGGACTTTAATGGAAACTATTATTATAAAGTAAAAACATTTAATAATTATGGTATTGAAAGTGAGTATTCGTCTAGTGCGGAAGTTTATGTTAACTTTTTAACGAACCCGATTATTACACCGACTGTTACTGCTACGCCAATAATATCACCAACACCGACACTAACGCCATTAAATGAATTAGTTCACAGCTGGCAGCAATATGGCTATGATACTCGAAACAGTTATGGGTCACATAACAGTGGTTATTCTGAAACCTCAATGATTCTGGCATATAATTTTTATGCGCCTGACAGGATATATAATATATTATCTGATAAATACAGTAATACTTATGCATTCACGGGAGATGAACTTCAAGATTATATAATTCAATTATCCCCTGATGGTGAAGTAAATTCTATTGTTGAAAGAGGTCTTACATCAAATATGGTTCTTGGTAATAATGATCATCTGTATTATACAACTTTCGATCCAAATCCTGAATTGACCCCTGGAGTTGTAGCAACACCTTCAAACTTATTTAAAGCAAGAAATATTTTAACCGGAGAAGTAGTTTGGCAAGTTGGAGGAGGCGGTTATTTAAACCACGACACAAAAGTTGATGGAGAATATGTATATCATTTAGATGCTGGTTCAATAAGAAAATATAAAGATGTTCAAATTTCAGGGCAAACATTTCAATTACAAGAACAATGGCCGGCAGATATTAAATTAGGAAATGCCGTATGTAACAATCATACCGGGAAAAATTATATTGTTGATGATAACGGATATATTTATTTCGTTGAACCATCAACTCTTGGTGGTTGTTATCCTGGTAATTGGGGCTTGCGAATAGTTAAATATCCACCCTCTGGAAGTATGCCAAACGCAACGCCAACGCCAGGATATAGCACTCAACCAATGGCGTTTCTAAATCTGGATGAAATAATGAATGTAACATACTTTTCAGACTGGTCAAATGTGAAGCTGCTTTATGATAGCAGATATAATAAGATATACATTAGATATGAAGACAAAAATACTCACGAATTAAGATATATAGTTGTAACTGATGATTTAAAATATTTTGATAAGTTTGGAACAGGTATTATTAATGCATCCGATAGTTATTATCCTATAGGAGCCTTAAATAATGGTTATTTCTATTTTATTGGGACGAATAATTTTAGTTTGAGTGGCAATTCAGCAGATAACAAATACATTTATAGGTATAAACCGGTAACGGCAGATCAAGAGCATAATAATTTAATATCTAATCATATTGCAAATATTGGGCCAGGAAATAGATTTTCAAATTTTGTCATTGATAAAAATATTAGAATATTTATTGGTACTCCGAATTCAATTTATATATTCAACAATGCGTTGCACCTACAAAGACAATATAATATTAGTGGCGAAAAACAAGAATTGATTATTGGAAATGATAGTCGTATGTATTGTAATGTTGGAAATAATGAATTGTTGGGAATAGGAACGGGGAAACCCATCCCTACTCCGCCGGCCCAGACAACACAAATAGTAATGCCATCAACGTCTATTAATTATTTGGAAAATAGTGTAAGTATTTCTTGGCAGCCAATAACAGGCGCTACAGGATATTACCTATATCAATCTGGAAGTCCATTTCACTTATTAAATGAGGAAGTAATTACAGACACATCTTATACCGTAATTAATTTAATTCCCGGAAATAGATATTCATTTATTATTACAAGTGTTGATGCTTATGATAGAGAATCGGAGCCATCTGATCTATTAACTTTTGTATACGGCACTCCAACGCCGACACAGACTATAACAGCAACATGTACTCAAACAATGACTTCAACATTAACGCCTACTTCAACTCAAGGAACGCATAAATTAAATTTACAAGTGGCAAATGTTGATACGACAAACGACTGTAGTGCAAATTATTCAACATCAAAAGAAATGTGGTATAACTTCAAAATAGTGAATAACGATTCTGTAAGTGTGAATATAAAGAATTTAAAAATTAAAATATGGATATATAATACACAAAATATCTTATCGAATGGTTTTTATGGTGGGGAAATTAAAGATCAATCAGATAGCTGGAGAACGAATGTAAATGCTGATATTATTGTAGATAATTCACATAGTTCAAATATTTGTTTCTCGGGTGATACAAGAAAAGCAAATAGAACTGCTACGTTAATTTTTACTACAGATTTTAATATTCCACCCGGAGGGTTTGCACAAAGTCTCGACGGAAAGTTATATATTAATGGGTGGATAGATCCATTTGATTTAAATTGTGATGATTATTCAAAACTGCCTGATTCGACAGCATATATTAATGAATCTCATTTTACTTTATATGAAAATGATATGTTAGTAACCGAGTGGGCAGACCCGGATGACATAGATCAACAATCTGGACAAGAACCTTGTATTGTGTTGCCGACTAATACTATAACAAATACAGCTTCTATAACTGCAACACCGTCGCTAACGGTCAGCCCATCAAATACAAGTACTGCTACAATGACGCCTATTGCTTCAAATACAGCGTCAATGACAATTACCGATACTTCAACAGCAAGTCCGACAAATTCGGATACAAATACAGTATCACCAACATTAACGATAACAGAAACAATGACAAATACTATGATTGCTTCACCCACCGCAACTGCTACAGTAACGCTAACAGTAACACCGGTTGACTATATTTCAGAGGGCGTTGATAATAATACGGAGTTTATTACGGGTCTTTCAAAGTGGTTATTTACAACAGACCAATTTGCTCCGATTATAGATAATACAGATAGTGTTAAATCGGCAAAGATTAGAGATCATGAGATCAGTTATTTTGAAACGGAAGTAAATAATATTGATTCAATAAAGTTTTATTGGAAAATTTCGTCAGAACAAAATTATGACTATTTAAGATTTTTAATAGACGGTAATGTAATGGCACAAATAAGTGGTGAAACAGTTTGGGAACAAGTAATTAAAGATATCACTGCAGGACGACATATATTAAGATGGGAATATTCTAAAGATGGTAGCGGGTTCTCGGGAACGGATTCAGGGTGGGTTGATAGTATAGAATATATAAAAATAACGCCAACAATAACAGTAACATCAACCGGTTCAAACACACCTGTTGTTACAGTTACTGAAACAAGTACAGAAACAGCAACTATGACAATCACTTCAACAAATAGCGAAACCGCAACTACAACAGCGACATCTACAATAACTCAAACGGACACTATATCTCCGACTATTACTATTACAAGAACGCCTCTAATAGATAATTATGAATATGATGATGATTATACTCAAGCTGACATAATTACGAGTAGCCAGGTACAGACACATAGTATCTCACCATTGGGAGATATTGATTGGGTTAAAATTCTAGTTTCTTATAGGTCAAAAGTAACGATTGAAACAAGTGGTCTGGAAAATAGTGACACGGTAATAGGTTTATATAGTAACGATGATTTAATTAATCCAATTGAATCAAATGATGATAATGGAGATTCGTACTTTTCAAAAATAGATACTTATTTAGAACCGGGAGTATATTTTGTTAAATTAGGCGCTTATGAAAATTTAAATGAGATAGACCAATACAGCGTAAGTATATTAATGGATCCGGTATATACGGCTACATCTACAGTTTCTATAACACCAACAATAACACAAACCTTTATTACAGAATCAAGTAGTACAGAAACGATAACCCCATCAATTACATATACATATTCTTTTGAACCATCATTAACACAAACCCTATCTGTAACAAGTACTTTGACACCTTCAGCAACAATAACATCAACGAACTCAATTACAAATATTCAACTACAGCATGCAAATGAAAATATTACACTAAATACGCAGGAACCTCAGCCTAAATTCATTTTAAAAAATAATGGAAGCAACAGCATAAGTTTAAGTGATGTTGAAATAAGATATTTTTATCAAAAAGAAGGATCTGTCCCGGAATTAACAGATTTAAACTGGGCAAGTAGAAGTAATGTAAATTTAGATATCATAAGTGGAGATTTTGGTGGAAATCAAAACAGTTATTTAAAAATTACTTTTGATTCGGGTGCAGGCTATTTAGAAAATAATGAAACAGTAGAAATAAAATCTAGATTTCATAAGAATGACTGGTCTCAATATGATCAAGGAAATGACTATAGCTTTAGAAACAGTAACATATATGCAGATTGGAGTTATGTATGTGTCTATCTGCAAGGTAGTTTAGTTTGGGGTAACGAACCGACTTCTGGTTTTGCTTCGTTAAGTTCAAAAAAAATAACTTTGGAAAAAGGTGACTCGTTATCAAAAAAAAATGCATATAACTATCCTAATCCATGTAAAAAAGATACAATAATTCGTTTTTCTTTGTCTGGAAAAGAAGAAGTCAATTTAAAAATTCTTGATATAAAAGGAACAACTGTGTGGAATAAAAAGATTATGAAAGACAGTGTGAAAATTGGAATCAATCAGTATCTGTGGAATTTAAAAAATAGTTCCGAAATACCGGTTTCAAACGGCGTGTACCTATTAAAAATATCTACAGACGCTATTGAAATCACAAAAAAAATAGTTGTAGTGAGGTAACAAATGAAAAAAATATTATTTAACCTTCTATTTTGTTCGTTTTTTATTGGATGTATATATGCTGACAATACGGCGGGAAATGTTATTTCAAAAATTTATTCTAATTTTGATAGTATTAATACAATTGACGTTGAAATATCATCAGCGTCCGAAGAGACAATCCTATCAAATAATCACAAGGAATTGAAGAATAAGATAAAAAGAATAGTTTTGAAAAAAGAAAATAAAAAAAAGAAACTTGAATTGTTAGATTCTACGTCAACTATAAAATTCAGCGTTGTTAAAAATAATGAAATATCTTCGGCATCTCTTTATCCGGCATGCCTTTTTGATATTAAAAATTTCTTAAATGATTATAATTTAACTTCAGTTAATAAGGATGAACGAATTGAAGAAATTAAAGGAAAAGAAATTATTGCAATAAAAAATAACCAACAAAAAGAATATCCTCAAATAAGAATGAATATTATTAAAGATAAGATTGTTGAAATGAGATTTTACAGTTTTTCAGGAAAAAAGTATTATGTTTTGAAAATGAACAAATATGTAAAAATTAAAGGAATCGACATTCCGGAAGAAATAGTTGAAGAATTTCATGCAAACAAAAATGAAGTTATTAATACTATGACTTTTAAAGTGAATAGACTTAATACGAGTATTTTGGATACGGAATTTAATAATTAAAAATTATATGTAAAGATATTATTTTTAAGTTTTCCTTCAAATAAAAAAGCGATGTCTGATACCTTAACTAAATCTTAAGTTCATAAAATAATCTTTGGGCTTTGATTTAGCAGTTGTTATATGTTAGTATTTTAACGTAAAAACAAAAACTTGGAGGAAAAAATGAAAAACTTAACATTCGCAAACCCTGTAAAAGTGGTCTTTGGCGCGGGGGAGATAAATTCCGTCGGTAATGAAGCAAAACACCTTGGAAAGAAAGCTGTTATAGTAACCGGAAAGCGGTCGGTTAAAACTTCCGGACTTCTTGACGCGGTGCAGAAATCACTTGAAAAAGCCGGTGTGGGTTTTGTGACATACTCATACGTTACGCCTAATCCAAAAGTAAATGAAGTGGATGAAGCTGCGGAACTTGCAATAGCTGAAAACTGCGATATGGTAATAGGTCTTGGCGGCGGTTCTGCAATGGACGCTGCAAAAGGCGTATGCGTGGCTGCGGCGAATAAAAAAAGCATATGGGACTTTGTTTACATCCCTGACAAAGGCGCGGAAAAAATTGAAAAAGCCCTTCCATTAATGCTTATCCCGACACTTGCGGCAACAGGTTCAGAAGGCAATCCTGCGGCTGTTTTTTCAAATCCGGAAACGGGGCAGAAACAGGGTTTATATAATCCGGAATTTCTTTATCCAAAAGTTTCAATTGTAGACCCGCTGCTTACCACGACGGTTCCGGCACAGCAGACAGCGGAAGGAATAATAGACATAATAATGCACGTGCTTGAAGAGTATTTAACAGGCGATGAAAACTGCGCCCTGCAGGACAGGATAACAGAAGGTGTGATGTTAACCTGCGTGGAAAGCGGCGCCAAATTAATGAAAGATTTAAAAAACCCGGTACTGCGCGCGGACATTTCGCTTTCAAGCACGGTCGCGCTTATGGGCGTTCCAAACGCGGGGCGCGCGGGAAACTGGACCGTGCATCCCATTGAACACGCCATATCCGCGCTGCATGATGAAATAGCGCACGGCGCCGGAATAGCGGCAATACTGCCGTCGTATCTTCAGTTTCTTGAAAGGTTAAGGCCCAACAGGGTGATTCAGTTTGGACAGCGCGTGTTTGGAATTCCGGAAGATGTGGATGATAAAATGAAAATACCTTATACAATTGACAGGTTAAAAGCGTTTATGACCGAGATTGGTTTAAAAGATAATCTAAAAGACCTTGGCATAAAGCAGGAAGAACTGAAAAAAATAGCAGATAAGGTTATAGAAGTGGCAGGAGTGCCTGCCCCCATAAAAGACAGGAAAGAACTGGAAGAGATTTTAAATAACGCTTTTTAACGGGAGAGCGGACTGAATGTCTTATGCGTCAGAAATAAAAGCCGTAAAAAAGATATATGTATCACAGAAGAACACAATAGGCCGCGCTCTTGAAAGTTTCAGGAGCAAGTGGAAAAACGGCACGTCGCGCGACATAATGCATGAAATGATTTTCTGCATATTTACGCCGCAGTCAAAGGCGGTTAACTGCTGGGCGTGCGTGGAAAAGATTCTGGAGAAAAAACTGCTGTTAAACGCCACACCCGCGCAGCTTCTGCAGCTTAAAGAAATTAACGGGGTCAGATTCAAAAACAAAAAAGCGGTCTATGCCTGTGAAGCAAGGGACAAATTCGTAAAGAACGGGAAGTTTATAATTAAAGAGTTCCTGTCAGAGTTCAAAGACCCGTATGAAATGCGCGAATGGCTTGTTAAAAATATTAAAGGTTATGGTTATAAAGAAGCCAGCCACTTTTTAAGAAATATCGGTTTTGGCGATGATATTGCCATTCTGGACAGGCACATATTAAGGAATCTGGCCAGGATGGGCGTGATACCCGCCATTCCGGAAAGCCTTACAAACGCGAAATACCTTGAAATAGAACAGAAGATGAAAAAGTTCTCTAAAAAGATAAAAATACCGATGGACGGCCTGGATTTAACCCTTTGGTTCCGTGAAGCAGGGCATGTATTTAAATGATTTGGTATTCGTAGGGGACGTGCTCCTGCGCGTCCCGCGTATTAGATCTTTAGTAAGGCTTGGGCAGCGCGCCCCGAAAAAATACAACCCAAGCCCTTTGTGTGAAGTGCTGCGGAAAAATTAAATTTTTTTTTTTAATTTCTTCTTGACTTTTTGAATTTAGCAGGTATAATATCACTAACAAGGTGATAGATATATGGTTCTTTAAAAGTCACAGACTAAAACGATAACAATAAGACGGGGAGCAGGTATCTACGATAATACCCCTCCCAAACCCCTTTATCAGCCTGCTCCCTTCTTAAAAATAAAAAGCCGTGAAAACGGCTTTTTTTAACAGCTGATATATCACTAAATTAGTAATATTCAAGGTGAAGCAGGATGGCAATATGATATAATACTGATAAATAAGGAGGGTAGTATATGAAAAAGATAAAATTGGCATTCTTTGACGCAAAGCCCTATGACATTGCAAATTTTGACCACGTGAACAAAAAATACGGCTACACAATCAAGTATCTTCCGCCCCACCTGAATAAAGAGACCGCTTTTATGGCAGGCGGTGCGGATGTTGTATGTGCGTTTGTCAATGACACCATTGACGCTCCGGTCATCACAGAACTTAAAAAGCAGGGTGTAAAATTAATCGCTCTAAGGTGCGCGGGTTATAACAATGTGGATTTAAAAGGCGCTTTTAATACCCTGCATGTGGCAAGGGTTCCGGCATATTCGCCTAATGCTGTTGCGGAACACGCGGCAGCCCTTATGATGACCCTTAACAGAAAAGTGCATAAAGCATACTTTAGGACGCGCGATGGCAAATTTTCCATAAACGGGCTTTTAGGATTTGACATGAAGGGCAAGACAGCGGCCGTAATAGGGACGGGTAAAATAGGCAGGGAGATGATAAATATCCTTAAAGGTTTCGGTGTAAAGGTGCTTGCCTATGACGCGTTTCCTGATAAAAAGTACGCCGTTGATAATAAAATAGAGTACGCGCCTTTAAGCAGAATCTATAAAGAAGCGGATATCATCACGCTTCACTGCCCGTTAAACAAAGACACGTTTCACATGATAAACACGCAGAGCATCAAGAAGATGAAAAAGGGCGTGATGGTAATAAATACCGGCCGCGGAAGCCTTATAGACGCCAAAGCCCTTATCAACGGGTTAAAAAGCGGCAGGATAGGGTACGCAGGGCTTGACGTGTATGAAGAGGAAGACAAGTATTTCTTTGAAGATTTTTCCGGCAGGGTGTTAAGCGATGACGTGCTGGCGCGCCTGCTTACTTTTCCCAATGTTATTATCACTTCGCACCAGGCGTTTTTCACAAAAGAGGCGGTAGAAAACATTGCGGACACCACGCTTGGCAATATAAAGGAGTATTTTGAAAAGCACACCCTTACAAATGAAATATGCTATCAGTGCAATAAACCGTGCGTAAAGAAGAAAAAAAATATCTGTTTTTAAAAAACAGGAGGATGTTATGGCTGAAAAATTTGACGTGAACGTTTCGGTAAAGTACGGCGACGGGGCGGTTGTCTCTAAGACGTTAATCAACAAAAAAAGCGGAACTGTAACCCTTTTTGCTTTTGACAAGGGGCAGGGGCTGTCTGAACACACCGCGCCTTTTGACGCGCTGGTTAATGTGACGGAAGGCAAAGCAGAAATTAAAATCAGCGGCGAACCTCACATTCTTAACGCAGGGGAATCCCTAATTATGCCGGCAAATGAACCGCATGCGTTAAAAGCGCTGGAACAGTTCAAAATGATGCTTGTGATGATTAAGGGTAATGATTAGGGAACGGAGGGCTTGACAATAATCAGGACATCTGATATAAGTTAAATAGTTAATAAATTAGTGAACTACATCCAATTAACTGTTTAACGGAGGTGTTATGGAAGACTTAATAAAAGCCCAGTCAGATATCTGTAAGACATTTTCCAACCCGCACAGGCTTAACATCATAAAATTATTGTGCGATGAAGAACTTAACGCGTCGCAGATAATAAAGGCAACCGGGCTGGGCAAGGCAAACCTTTCCCAGCACATGTCTTTGCTTTTAAGCAAGGGGATTGTGGTTTCCAGAAAACAGGGGCAGAATGTCTTTTACAGCATATCCGACCCCAGAATTCCAAAGGTATGTTCCATGATGGCGGAAATTATGATGTCTGCCCTTGGGCGCAAGAAAAATATTTATGAAAAAGGCATTAAAAATAAGTTAGGGAGGGCAAAATTATGAAAATTGTTATTGTAGGCGGAGTGGCAGGCGGCATGTCAGCGGCCGCAAGGTTAAGAAGGCTGTCAGAGACAGCGGAAATTACCGTATTTGAAAAAGGCGGCTATGTGTCATTTGCCAATTGCGGGCTTCCTTATTATATAGGCGGGGAGATTACCGAAAGGCAGAACCTGCTTTTACAGACACCGGAATCATTCAAAGACAGGTTTAACGTCAACGTTCGCGTTAATTCTGAAGTGCTGTCTCTTGATACAAAGGCAAAAGAAGTAAGGGTAAAAGATTTAAAGACCGGCAATGAATACGCTGAAAAATATGACAAACTGCTTTTATCCCCGGGCGCGGAACCGGTTAAGCCGCCTATTCCCGGCATAGACAGTAAAAAAATATTCACCCTTCGCAATATGGAAGACACGGATAAGATATACAATTACATAAGGGATAATAATCCAAAAAAAGTTGTTGTAGTGGGCGGCGGCTACATAGGGCTGGAAATAGCGGAGAATTTAAAGCACAAGGGCATGTTTGTGACAATAGTGGAAGCGCTGCCGCAGGTGATGGGTTTAATTGATTTTGAACTTGCAGCCATGCTTCATCAGCATATACAGCAGAAAGGTATTGAACTATACCTTAATGACGGGGTAAAGGCATTTGCCGAAGCGCATAACAAAATAAAGACAACATTAAACAGCGGCAAAGAGATTGAATCTGATTTTGTGATGTTCTCTATAGGTGTAAAACCGGATGTTACGCTTGCCAAACAGGCAGGCCTTGAAATCGGCGCAAGGGGAATTGCGGTCAACGAATACATGCAGACATCTGACCCTGATATTTACGCGGTGGGCGACGCCATTGAAACTGTAAATCCCGTTTCCGGAAAAAAAGCGGCAATAGCGCTTGCGGGGCCGGCTAACAAACAGGGAAGGCTTGTCGCGGAGAATTTGTTAGAGGGCAATAAAATAAAGTACAGGGGCACCATCGGCACCGGCGTCATTAAAGTATTTGATATGACTTCCGCTTCTACCGGATTAAATTCCAGGGCGCTTGACGCCGATAAAATCCATTATGAAAGCGTTGTGATACACCCCAATAATCACGCCGGCTATTATCCGGGCGGCACGCAGATGTCTTTAAAGATGATGTTCTCGCCGTCTGACGGTAAAATATTGGGTGTTCAGGCAGTGGGTTATGAAGGGGTTGAAAAAAGGATTGATGTGGCAGCGGCTTTCATACAGAAAAACGGGACCGTTGAAGACCTGCTTAATTTTGAACACTGCTATGCGCCGCCTTTTTCTTCGGCAAAGGACCCCATTAATATGGCGGGTTTTGTCGCGGAAAATATTATTAAAGGAAGGGTAAGGCAGACCACCTGTGCGGAACTTATTAATAACAACAGCAGCTGGTATATACTTGACGTGAGGGAAAAAGAAGAAACAGACCTGGGCATGATACCCAATGCCGTGCATATCCCGCTTAATGAATTAAGAAAACGGCTGAAAGACGTTCCAAAAGATAAAAAAGTGGCGGTTTACTGCAGGGTGGGGTTAAGGGGTTATCTTGCGTGCAGGATAATGGTTCAGAACGGTTTTAACAATGTCTATAATGTCTCCGGCGGATACATTACATATTCCGCCATAACCGGCAAACAGGGCAACGAAAATATATTTGATGAAAAACAGGAAATGGGCTCCGCAAAAGCGCAGGACAGGCGTGAGGAAGCAATACCGTCCAGAATAATTTCTGTTAACGCGTGCGGTCTGCAGTGCCCCGGCCCTATTATGAGGCTTAAAACAGAAATTGACGCCATAAGGCCCGGCGACAGGCTTGAAATAAAAGCGACAGACCCGGGTTTTTATAATGACGTGGGCGCTTGGGCACGTTCCACGGGCAACAAAATATTTTCGCTTGAATCAGATAAGGGAGTGATAAGCGCCGTTATAGAAAAATCGGGCGAAAAAACGGAGGTTAAAACAAATATGACGTCATCCCACGATAAAACAATGATAGTGTTTTCCGGCGATATGGATAAAATAATTGCTTCATTTATTATTGCCAACGGCGCGCTTTCCATGGGGCGCAAAATGACCATGTTCTTTACGTTCTGGGGTTTAAATGCCCTTAAAAAATCAAAAGAGCCAAAGGGCTTAAAGAAAAACATTATTGAAAAAGCTTTTGGTTTTATGCTTCCGCGCGGCAGCAAAAAATTATCGCTTTCAAAGATGAACATGGCGGGCATGGGGCCTGTTATGATCAGGGGCATCATGAAAAAACATAACATAAGCAGCGTTGAAGAACTTATTAAATCCGCGATAGAAAGCGGCGCTAAAATTGTGGCGTGCCAGATGACAATGGATCTTATGGGAATAAAAAAGGAAGAATTAATTGACGGAGTGGAAATTGGCGGAGTAGCCTCAATGCTGGAATCGTCCGACGGGTCAGACGCCACACTGTTCATTTAACAATATACAGATGTAAGCGCAGAGCCGTGGGAAAAAGGGAAGTGTCTCTGTAACGTTAAAGGCGGTTATGATGGAAGACCATAATTTAATGCAAAGGGTTAAACAGGGGGATAAGAACGCGTTTAATGAACTGCTTGATAAGTATCAGCAGGCGGTTCTTAATTATGCGTACAGGCTTGTCCGCGGCAGGCAGGAAGCTGAAGATATTGCCCAGGAGGTCTTTATTAAAGTTTATAAAGGCGCAGGCAATTATTCCCCTTCGGCAAAATTTACCACCTGGCTGTACAGGATAACTTCAAATACCGCCATTGATTTTATAAGGAAAAAAAAGACAGATGCCGGGCTTGGGGCAAAAAGTATTTATGAAGAAAGCACAGGCGAACACGCGAAAGACTTAAGTGATATCGCCGATACAGCATCTGTTTCCGCTGACCTGCGCGCGGAAAAAAACCAGGCCGAAGAAAATGTAAACACAGCATTGCTGTCTCTTCCTGAAAATCAAAGGATGGCAATGGTGCTGCTGGTATATGAGGATAAGTCCTATAAGGAGATAGCGCAGATATTGTCCGTGTCCGTATCCTCGGTGGAATCGCTTATCTTCCGCGCAAGGGAAGCGCTGAAAAACAAACTTTTAAATAAATAATAAAAACAGTTGACAATTCAAATTTTTTGAATATAATTACTACTATCAAGACCTAAATGGTAGAGATTGACAGGAGAGCAGGATGAAACTTTCAACAAGGACAAGATACGGCACAAGGCTTTTGTTTGAACTTGCGTATAATTACGGCAAAGGGCCGCAGCTGTTAAATGCAATAGCCGCAAAGCAGGATATATCCGAAAAATATTTAAGCAAGATAGTGCTTCAGCTTAAAAGCGCGGGTATAATTACATCGCACCGCGGCGCTAAAGGCGGTTATGAACTGGCAAAAGAACCTTCAAAGATAAATATGCTGCAGGTAATGAATTCACTTGAAGGTAACAGCGCAATGGTTGAATGTGTAAATGACGCCGCATTGTGCGCGAAAAGCAGGCGATGTCCGGCGCGCAGCCTGTGGTGCAAATTGGAAGCGCAGACAGCAAAGATACTTGAAGGCACGACACTTGAAGACCTTGTAAATGACTATAAAACGCTGAATAAAGAAAACGAAGGAACATACTACATCTGATTTAACAGGAGGACATAATGAAGATAGCAGCCGATATTACAAAACTGATAGGCAACACCCCCCTTGTATACATCAATAAAATGAATGAGGGAGGTTACGCAAAGGTGGCGGTAAAACTGGAATTCTTTAACCCGCTGTCCAGCGTAAAGGATAGGATAGGCCTGTCAATGATAGAGGATGCGGAGAAAGCAGGGCGGATAAAAAAGGGATCTGTAATAATAGAACCCACATCGGGAAACACAGGCATCGCGCTTGCGTATGTCTGCGCCGTAAAGGGATACAAACTTATACTGACAATGCCGGAAACAATGAGCGTGGAAAGAAGAAAACTGTTAAAAGCCCTTGGCGCGGAACTTGTTTTAACAGAAGGTGCAAAAGGGATGAAAGGCGCGGTGGACGCGGCGGAAGAACTTGCATCCAAAACTGCCGGCAGTTTTATACCGCAGCAGTTTAAAAATCCGGCTAATCCGGAAATTCATAAAAAGACAACAGGCCCTGAAATATGGAAAGACACAGACGGTAAAGTGGATATATTTGTAGCGGCGGTCGGGACAGGCGGTACGGTCAGCGGCGCCGGCGGGTATTTAAAATCTAAAAACAAAAAAATAAAAGTGGTGGCTGTTGAACCGGAAAAGTCCGCAGTGCTGTCAGGCGAAGCACCCGGGCCGCATAAGATTCAGGGGATAGGGGCAAACTTTATTCCTGAAGTTGTAAACTTAAAGGTAATTGACAGCATTATGAAAGTAAAAGAAGAAGACGCTGGTATGGCGGCGCGCCGGGCCGCAAAAGAGGAAGGGTTATTGATAGGTATTTCCGCGGGCGCGAACCTGCACTGCGCGCTTGAACTGGCAAAACTGCCGGAAAATAAAGGCAAACTGATAGTGACAGTAATGTGCGACACAGGAGAGCGGTATTTAAGCACCTGGCTTTTTGAAGAATAAATTAACAGGGAGGGTAAATATGAGGCGAATGTGTAAGTAGTTGAAATTTTTAAGAGGTGTCATAAAAACAAAACAAAAAAATAAGGAGAAAAATAATGGCAGAAAAAAATTACAGGGCAGAAACAAAGGCGCTTCACGCAGGGCACAAACCCGACAGCGACACAAAGTCAAGGGCGGTGCCTGTTTACAGAACCACGGCTTATGACCTTGGCACAACGGCAAGGGGGGCGGATTTATTCGCGCTTCGCCAGCTTGGAAATATTTACACAAGGTTAATGAACCCCACTACTGATGTTTTGGAGCAGAGGATTGCCGCGCTTGAAGGCGGTGTGGCGGCTATTGCAACCGCGACAGGCACATCCGCAATACATTACGCGCTGATTAACATCTGTAAAATGGGGGATGAAATTGTGTCCGCCAATAACCTTTACGGCGGAACGTATACGATGTTAAATGACATTTTGCCGCAGCACGGGATAAAGACTGTGTTTGTCGGACATAATGATTTTGAGGCGTATGAAAAAGCGATAAATCCCAGAACCCGCGCCATATACGTTGAAACTATCGGCAACCCGGCGCTTGGTGTTACGGATATTGAAGAAGTGTCAAAGATTGCAAAAAAGCACAAGCTGCCGCTTATAGTGGATTCAACATTCACTCCGCCTACGCTTTTAAAGCCAATAGAACACGGGGCGGATATTGTGGTGCATTCGCTTACAAAATGGATAGGCGGGCATGGCACGGTAATGGGCGGCATTGTGGTTGACGCGGGAAAGTTCAACTGGAAAGATGAAAAGTTTGAACTTTTCAACAAGCCGGATGAAAGTTATCACGGTTTAAGGTGGGCGCACGACTTAGGGGAGCTGTCACCGCTGTGTTACGCGCTTAAGTTCCGCTTAACGCCTCTGCGAAATCTTGGCGCGGCGATATCACCGGATAACGCGTGGCAGATTCTGCAGGGAGTGGAAACGCTTGCTTTAAGGATGGAGCGTCACAGTTATAACGGGCTGGAAACGGCAAAGTTCCTTGAAAAGCATCCGGCAGTGGCGTGGGTAAAATATCCCGGCCTTGCTTCACATGAAGATAATAGTGTAGCAAAAAAATATTTAAAGAATGGTTTTGGCGGAATGGTGGTATTCGGCATTAAAGGCGGATACGATGCCGCGGTAAAACTTATCAACAATATCGGGCTGTTTTCGCACGTGGCAAACGTGGGCGACGCGAAGAGCCTTATAATCCACAGCGCAAGTACAACACATTCCCAGTTAACAGAAGAACAGCAGAAGGCAGGCGGAATTACCCCGGATTTAATCAGGCTTTCAATTGGCATTGAGCACATTGACGATATAAAAGAAGCGCTTGATGAAGCGTTAAAGCTGTCCCAAAAATAAGAAATATTTACAAAGCCCTCCTGAATAAGGGGGGCTTTTTTTTTGACCTTAGTATAGTAAAACGGGATGGTTTGAAATGGCCGGATGAATGTTGGCACAGACGGTTTTATCTGATAGAATATATTTGTTTTTAAAATACATTAAACCGGGGGAAAATATGCGTATTAAAAGTTTTTGTTTTGCAGCTGTACTGCTGCTGGCATGTGGTGCAATGGCGGGGGCGGATGATTCAAACGGAAAGCGTTACATTACTGTGACGGGAATGGCGGATGTAAAGGCGGTTCCGGACCAGGTGATAATCAGTTTTGGGGTTAATTCCGAAAGTAAAGAGATAGAAGCGGCAAAAAAAGACAATGACGGCAAAACAAGAAAAATATTTGAAGCCCTAAAACTAAACGGCGTTGATGAAAAAGACATTCAGACGGACAGGATATCAATTCAGCCCAGGTATGATTACAGCGGCAAACAGGTGCTTATCGGATATACGGTGACAAAAAATATTACGGTGCTTTTACGCACACTGGAAAAATATGAGGCGGTGGCAGAAGGGATACTTGGCGCCGGGTCAAACTATCTTAACGGCGTTGAATTTGTTGTTTCAGAAAAAAGAAAATACTCGGACGAAGCAAGGGCGCTTGCTTTAAAAGCCGCACAGGAAAAAGCAAAGGCGATGGCCGCGGCGCTTGGCAGAAGGATAGGAAAACCGCTTGCAATTGAAGAACTGCAGCCGCAGCAGCAGTATTTCCGTGCGGCCGGAAAAATGGCGGCAAACGCGATGATGGACAGCGTCAATGCGGAATCAGAAAGCGGCGGCACGTTATCGGCGGGGACTGTAAAGATATCAGCGGGTGTGATGGTAAAGTTTGAATTAAAATAATAATTTTTTCTGCTGAAGTTAAGCTAAAAAAGAGAGAGTTAAGCTATAAGCAATTAAGCAGAAGCGAAATCTAAACAATGCGCCTTAAAAAGCGCGGCTGCCGGAGCGATTGTTTATAATATGTTTTGACAGACATGGGTTTTTAATGCTGCATCCTGTTTGTGTTCAGGTTTGTAATGTTCCGGTAGGCGCGGGCTTCAGCCCGGGGCAGTTGTAGTTAGTTTAGGTTTATTTTAACAACTAAAATATAAAGAAAATCCGAATATTATCAGATTGTTTATCAGGGAAGTTGACGGTGTAAAAGGCGTTTTTTTTGGAGACGGCGGCGTATTCGGATATTTTTGGAGGGAGATTAATGAGGAAAGATTACAAAATAAAAGAAATACCATTTACCCCTTTATCCGCTCTGTATCCGCAGAAGGAATCATTCGGTTATAAAGAGAGTTATGAATGCGTGTTTGCCCGGTGGGGAAGGCAGATAACGTTAGAAGATGTTAAAAAAGCGCTTATAAAGGTCCTTGATGGAAGCATGGACCCGTGGTGGATGAAAGTTCTTGAGAAAATCAGGGACAAAGCGGCACTGTTGATAGGGTCAAAGGAATTTTATACAAAAGAGAATCAGATGAAATCCGGGGGGCCTGATTCAATTAAACAGGGCGATAAGTTTGGCGGCTTTATGGTTTTTCAGGTTCTGGAAAATGAAGTGATAATGGGGCTGGATGATAAAAACATGGATTTCAGGTTATCTGTATTGCTGGATAAAAACACGGATAAAGCGGGTATTTACAGAATAATAGAGTCAACAACGGTGAAATATAATACATGGTTTGGAAAACTGGAGTTTTTTTTCATCCGTCCCTTTCACAGGCTTATAATAATACCCATGTTTTTTAATCAGCTGATGGTACAGGATGCTTTGGCTGATATAAAAGATAAGGATTAAGTTCGGCAATGGTGGGTGTTATAAAACAATATGATGTTATTGTGGCGGGCGGGGGGCCGGCGGGACTGACTGCCGCGCGTGAAATATCCAAAACAGGATTAAAAACTCTTCTGATAGAAAAAGGTATTATAGGCAGTGCGCCCAGAAGCTGGATAACCTGGTATGACGGGCTTAAAAAAGAAGGTTACGCGGACACAGCCGTTAACAGGATTGACACCCTTACGTTTTCCAGTTTTTTAGGCGGCAAATATGACCTTAAAAAATCAGACTCTGTAATAGTTAACACTAAGAAAATGCTTTTAAAAATGAAAAAAGAAGCGCTTAACTCCGGCGTTGAAGTAAAAGAAAAAGAAGTGTACTTAAGCTGCAGGCAGAAAAGCGGTTCGGTAGGCATCAAAACCTCCAAAGCGTCCTATAGCGGGCGATATTGTGTGGATGCTACCGGCTGGAATTCAAAAAAACAGCGTAAATTAAGCGGCAATATGGCACGTAATGACCACATGGGGTGCTATGCGGTTGAAATGAAATTAAAAGAAAGCATAAAGGATACTTCAAAAGCGCTTATTTTTGACGCGGCTTTTCCGGGTAAAGATTATTTTTGGTTTCTTCCCTATAATAAGCACGACGTTTTAATTGGGTGTTTTTCATTTGAAAAACTGGATAATAAAAGCGGAAAAAGAATGAAAGATTCCCTTAACAAGTATATTAAATTTCTTGGCGTGTCAGGAAAAAGGACAAACATAATATCCGGAAATATTCCACTGATGGAAAGAAAACACTTTAGCAGTGAAAGGATATTTTTTTGCGGCGACAGCGTGTCATCCCCTTTGCCTTCAAGCGGGTTTGGGCTTTTGCGTGCGATGCAGGAGGCAAAGCTGCTTGCTAAATGCATTAATGAAGGGTTTGAAACAGGAAAGATTGAATATGAAAAACATGTAATTGCCGTGAGGTATCCGGGGTATGAACTGCATTACCTTGCCGCGGACATTTTAAAAAATATGAACGACGCCATTTTCAATAAAACTGTCAGCCAGATGAAAATAAACAGCCCGATGTTTATAAGAAGTTTTCTTATAGGTAATGACCTTAGCCTGAAATTTGCGGCGCGGGCGCTTAATGCTATTTTTAAAACTTTTACCCTGCAGGAAATAGCGTCTATGGCAATAAAGCGCGATTACAAGGAATTTCTGCTGCGCGCCGCGCGGGATTACCCCAAGATAGAGCCAAAAAAAATCATAAGCACGTTTTCAAAACTTTTTATGGAATTAAACAGAACGGGGCTTAAAGAATAATAAAAAAGAGGGCAAAAATGACAAAAATTTTGTGTATCGGCACGCTTGTGGTGGATATTTTCGCGGAAGGGCTGGATTCTGTTGTTGGACCCAATACCGGATTTAAATCGCGGATTTCGCACCATCCCGGCGGCAATGTATTAAATGTGTCGGTTGATTTATCAAAACTTGGTATGAAAAACATATACTGCGCAAGTGTAGCCGGGGATGACATGTTCGGGAAGATGCTGACCGGGTATCTTGAAAAACATAAAATTAAAAGTGAAGTTAAAATTATAAAAAACGGGCAGACCGCGAAATGTTTTATTCTTGGGTTTAAAGACAAAAGCAGGGCATTTATCGGCGATAAAGGTTCAAACGACTGTTATACCTCCGGCGAAGTTATTAAACTGATAAAAAGAATTAAACCGGCTGTTTTTTACGCCGGCGAGACTCCGTCAATGCCTAATGTAGAAAGCGGGCTTGACAGTATTTTAAAAACCGCAAAGACATCCGGCGCGATTACTGTCCTGGATTACATTATTTCTTCGGATAAATTCGGCGGCAACCTGCTTAAGTGCGGGAAGTTTACGGATATACTGCACATTAACGATTATGAAGCGCGGCTTATAACAGGCAAAAAAGACGTCAAACAGGCGCTTGATTTTCTGGTAAAGTCAGGTTTTAAGTTTGCTGTTATTACATGCGGCGGTGATAATACTGTCTTCTCCTACAACGGCAAAACATATGAAATGGGAGTGCTGCCTGTTAAGTGCGTTGATTCCACAGGCGCGGGCGACGCATTCACATCGGGGTTAATTGCAAAACTTTCAAAGCTTAAAGGCAAAACCATAAAAGAAAAGATAAAAGATGAAAAAACCCTCCTTGATTTAATATTATTTGCCTCAGCCTGCGGCGCGCTTGCCGTGACGCAGACCGGCTGCACCGGCGGCGTCTCGCTGAAAAAAGCCATGGCGCTTGCCGCAAAGTACAAAAACAGATTATAAGGGCTTTTATATACAAAGCCGCAAAATATGTGTTAATATTATATATATCTTACTTGCGGAGGGAATTATGAAAAAAACAATTGCTGCAATCTACGTTTTTTCGTTAATCATTTTAGTTTCCGCGTGCTCAAGGCATGTATCTCCGGCTGCTGTCACAGAACCGGATATAAATACACCCGTATTAACAGCGGTTCTAACTGCTGCATCCACCGAAACACCTGCGGTTGTGCCGACAGGTTCAATAACAGCCACATCCACTTTGGGGACAGTAACTGTTATCAGCACAAACACCCCGTCTAATACGTTCACGCATACTTATACTCAAACGTATACAAGCACATCCGTTTCAACCGCCACTTTTACCGCTGTCGCCACGGCAACAGGCACAGGCACAAATTACAGGGTGAAAAGCTATACTTTTATTATTGATGACTCTATGCTGGAGCTAAGAAGGATAGAATATGATTTTATTTATGCTGCTGGCGGTGCAATTCAGACAGGGCTTACAGTGGCAACCTATGCGGACGGGCTTCTTGATACCACGGGAAATATTATTTTTGATGATAAAGGAAATACAATAAGTGGAATTGTAAATGACAGTACCGGAGCTTTAAAAAGCAGTTTTACGGGAATTGTTATGTCGGACAAGCTGACGGAAATTCAGTATTATGATAAAGATGGGATTCTTGAAAAGCGGGAAGTTTACCAGAACGATTCAATGGGCAGAAAGACAAGGATTGATTATTATGATGAAAATGGTGTTCTTATGCAGTCTGACGTATTTGAATATAATGCCGCGGGACAGAAAACAAGGGATGCAAGTTATCAGGGAGGTATTCAGAAAGGCGCCACGGAATATTTTTATAATGCAGCGGGTAAGCTTGCAAGAAATAACACATATATGGGGTCAACGCTTTCTACATACACGGTTTATTATTTTGACGCGCTCGGTTTTAATTCCGGGATTGAGGTATTCAGTGCTGCTGACGTACCTATGGGTTATGGGCCGGTCACCTGTGACAGCAGGGGGAATATTCTGTCCGTGATTATTCCTAAAGATTACGGAAGCGGAGATACAAGCACTGAATCAATGGTTTACGCGTATAATGAAGCTGATCTGCCAACTTATATAAAAGTAACTATGGAAAACAGTTTTATGGGAATTGTTATGACTACGGTAACAGAAGGTACAATAGAGTACGAAATGTATTAAAATAATAATAATAGCCGTTCGTAAGGGATGGTTATTTATTTGTTTAAAATAATAATTTTTGGAGGGTTTATGAAACATATATTAACATTGTTTTGTA
Organism: Candidatus Goldiibacteriota bacterium HGW-Goldbacteria-1; assembly: GCA_002839855.1. NCBI lineage: Bacteria > Candidatus Goldiibacteriota > Candidatus Goldiibacteriota bacterium HGW-Goldbacteria-1. Next base: position 270,350 of record PGYV01000004.1, on the reverse strand, counting down.
TTGTAATTTTGTCCGTGTTTATAATATCTTCATGTTCCAAAAAAATGGATGTATCAGAGCCGAAATCTGAAATCGGTTCTGTAAATGACGGGGAAATTCCGACGCCGATTCCGACGCCTATTCCCGTATCTTCCACTGCTTTTCTAAAAGTTGACGAATGGGGCGCTCCCGGCGATGAAGACGGTAACTTTAATGCGCCGGAAGGCATTATTGCCGATTCCGTTGACAACATATACATTGTGGACAAGGGAAACAACAGGATACAAAAATTTACTTCAAACGGAGTTTTTGTAAGAAAATGGGGTACTGCCGGAAACGGCAACGGAGAATTTGACGCACCGACGGGAATCGCCGCTGACAGTTCAAATAATATTTATGTTGCGGATACAGGAAATAACAGGATACAAAAATTCACGCAGGATGGTGTTTATGTGGCTCAATGGGGTACTGAAGGGACCGGCGACACTCAGTTTAACGGACCGGTTGATGTGGCGATAGACGGAAATGACAATGTATATATAAGCGACGGTTCCAACGCAAGAATTCTTAAATATACAACCGAAGGTGTCTTTGTGACAAAATGGGAAAGTGAGTCAACGGGGCATCCGCAATTTTCAGCATTAAATAAGAGGCTGGCAATTAATAAAAATAACAATAATGTTTATGTATCCTGTGAACAGTACGCGTACATAATTAATCCTGACGGGGCTCTGCCAGTTAATCCTGTATGGCTGGGCAGTTCTGAAAGTATTGGGTGTGACAGTGACGGTAATGTGGTCCAGGTGATTTCAAATTCCTTAATCTTTAAGGATTTCAGCGGTGAACAGGTGATTTATATGTTTAATGACTGTTTCTCGTGCGAGAATCAGTCGTTTAACGGACTGCAGGATGTGGCGTTTGACAGTCAGGGAAATATGTATCTTACGGATTACCACACGGGGTATAACATAAGCAGGGTTTTAAGGTACGATAAGCAGTAATAAGATAAAAAACCTGCGGAACTATTATAATCTATTTTTGTCATAATTAATCAACTGTTATACCGGGGGCGGTAAAAAACAGGGGGTTTTTATGAAATTCAGAATTTTTACAGTTTTAATACTTATACTTGTTGTGGTATTTTCTTTATCGTGTTCTGATAAAAAAAATCCTGCCGCAGTTACTGATCCTGTGCCTGAAGCAGGCAATTTAAACACCGCCGCACCTTCATCAACGGTAAAAATCATATTCATTCACCACAGCACCGGGCAGCACTGGCTGGAATCATCTTACGGCGGGCTGGCAACCGCGCTTAATACCAACAATTACTTTGTCAGCGATACAAATTATGGCTGGTCTGATCCGGGTTATGACCAGGGGTCTTATACTGATACCGAAGACTGGCCTGACTGGTTCAGGGATGAAGTAATGCCGTACGTCTATGATGAAGACGCAAACAGCTGCTACACAAATACAATTACCGAACCTGCGGGTGAAAATGAAATAATAATGTTTAAGTCGTGCTATCCTAACAGCGAAGTGGAAGGGTCTATTGATGATGAGAAAACGATTTATAATAATATCCTTACATATACGGCGCTGCATACTGATAAACTTTTTATCCTTATCATCCCGCCGCCGGAACAGGTGCTTGAAGACCCGCTTTTAACACGGGAAATATCCAACTGGCTGGCAGACAGGCAAAACGGCTGGCTTAAAAATTACACTCACGGTAACGTCTACGCTTATGATTATTACAATGTGCTGACACACCCTGACAATCACCACATGGTAATTAACAGCGCAGAGCGGCATATTGTGGCCAACAGCCGGAACACGCTGTATTATCCTTCCACAGATAACCATCCAAGCGAGGCAGGCCAGCAGAAAGCCGTGTCTGAATTTGTACCCCTGTTAAACGGCTGGTACAATGAGTGGAAAAACAACTGAAAAATGTTTGCCTTCAAATAATCCTGATGTTATTATGGTGTAATTAAACCATTATCAGGAGGTTTCTATGGCAGGCATAAGTTTTTTTGAGCATAAAGGAAAAAAGATTTTATATGAAGATTATTCCGAAAGCACTCCGGCACAGCTGCCGGGGCTTCTTGCTGAAGCAAAAAAAATAATTACAAGCCGGCCAAAGGGCTCCGTTCTTGCCCTTGTAAATATCAGTAAGACAAAATATGACAGGGCGGCAGTGGCTGCCATGAAAGACTTTGTAAAAGACAATACCCCTTATATAAAAGCTTCCGCTATAATAGGGATGGAAGGCATAACCGAAGTGGTTTTTAAAGGCGTTGTGGCTTTTACCGGAAGAAAAAACCTTGTAGTTTTTAATGACGAGGAAAAAGCAAAAGATTATCTTGCCGCGCTGGAATAAGAATTTGATAAATTCCGGACTATATAAACAGCTTGAATTTATTAAAGAGATAGATAAATTAAAATCAATATTCAGAAAGACTCGCATCCTTGATAACTCCCGCCATGAAAATGACGCGGAACATTCCTACCACCTTGCCATGATGGCGGTCATATTGTCAGGATATTCAAACACCAAAATAGACGTAAATAAAGTCATTAAGATGGTGCTTGTGCACGACCTGCCGGAAATATATTCCGGCGATATAATGGTGTATAACAAAAAACAGGGTGAAATAAGCAAAGAAGATAATGAAGCTGCTGATAAAATATTCGGCATGGTGCCGGCGCCTATGGGTGATGAATTAAAAGCGCTGTGGCGCGAATTTGAGGAAAAGAAAACCCCTGAAGCCAAATTTGCCGCGGCCATAGACAGGCTGGAACCCATAATGCAGAACCACGCCCACAACGGCGGCGCGTGGGTAGAACATAAAATAAGCAAAGAACGGGTGGTTGAAGTAAACAGCCACATTGGAAATGGTTCGGCTGAATTATGGGAATACGCGCGGAATCTTATAGAAGAATGCGCGGATAAAGGTTTTATTAAATGATAAAAGTGGCGGCCGCAATTATTATGAAGGGCGAAAAAGTGCTTATAACAAAGCGCGCCAAAGATGACGCGCACGCTTTAAAGTGGGAATTCCCCGGCGGCAAAGCGGAAAAAGGCGAAACTTTAAAAAAGTGCCTGAAAAGGGAGATAAAAGAAGAACTTAACCTTGAAATAAAGGTGGGGGATTTATTTGAAGTAACCGCCGTGGATAAAATAGAATTGACCTCGTTTTTATGTGAAATAGTATCGGGTGACCTTACTCTTAATGTGCATGAAGATTCTAAATGGGTTAAAATCCCAAACCTTACCCGGTATGATTTTGCGCCCGCGGATATTGGCGCCGTTAAAAAACTGACAGGGTTGAAAAACACAAGACAGGTGTTATAATACATTCATTAATAAAAAAATTAGGAGGCGTAAAAATGGCAGCAGACAGGAAAACAATTACGATTTTACTTTGTTGTGTGGGTTTTTTCGGGCTTGCGGGGCTTCACAGGTTTTATAACGGAAAGATTGTTTCGGGCATAATCTGGCTTTTAACATTTGGATTTGCCGGAATAGGCACGCTTATTGACCTTATCCTTCTGCTTACAAAGAAAAAAATGCTTTTTGATTAATAAAAAGTTTTGATAAAAACGGGCGGCGCGCTTACGTGCGCTCCGCCCGTTTTTTTGTTATAATATGCGTGTTTAAATTTGTTAAATAATAAAAACGGCGGTTTTATGAAAACAATTATTCACATACCCAACAACAAGGCAAAATTAAAACAGTACATAAGCATCCTTAGAAAGAACGGCGGGCTGGTGGAATTTGACAATTACATTTTTGACACATACAGCCTGTTTCACACCACCTACGAATGCGATTCTTCAAAATGCCTTAAACTGAAAGGAAAAAAATATCACGGCTGCTGCTGCACTGATTACACGGTGGATATAGAGCCAAAAGAAAGAAAAAAGCTTGAAAAATTCATAGAAGATAACAAAGAAGAATTCGCGGAAAAATATCCGTGGGTGCTGAAAGAAAAAGTCTTTAAAAAAGATAAAAGCGGTATTTACCTTAATCACAGAAAAGACGGCAGCTGCATGCTCTCCGTTATTAAAGGCAAAGCGCTGTTGTGCCTGGTAGATTTAATATCAATAAATAAGGGTTTAAAACGCACTGAATACAAACCGGCGGTGTGCTATTCGTGGCCGCTTGAAACTATAAAGGTGGATAAAAAAATATTTGTGACCACCATCTGCGGGCATAACGGATATTATCTTTCACAGCAGACCTGCGCGCTTGGATGCGTTTCCGGAAAAATGGATGTGGTGGCGGCGTTTTCACTTGCCGAACAGCTGGAAAAATACCTTGGCAAAAGTGTTGTGCATAAACTGATAGAAGTGTACGCGGAAAAACTTCACGCGGAGAAAAAAGAAAAGAAACAGAAAAGGGGAAAGTAATGGAAAAAATACTGCTTCTTGCTGTAATCGGCGCCGCTGCTTTTGCGGGCGGTATTTTTTACGGCTTTAAAAACGCAGTAAGAACTGTTCTGCCGTCTGACCCGGGCATATCATATATCGGCCGCATTGATTTTACCGATAAAAACGCGCCAAAATTTGACTGGCCGGGAATTGAAATAGCGCTTAACTTTGAAGGCTCATACTGCGCTGTACTGCTTGAAGACGGGGCAAACCATTATAATGTGTTTGTTGACGGAACACGCATGCCGGTTATAACGGCTGACGCTAAAATTAAAAAATATGTCATAGCAAAAAATCTTAACCGCGGGGCGCATTCGGTAATTATCACCAAAAGGACTGAAACATACGACGGTGTAGGTATTTTTAAAGGTTTCATTCTTGATAAGAAAGCAAAAGTTCTGCCCCCGCCTGTTAAGCCCGCAAAGAAAATAGAGTTTATAGGCGATTCGCTTACCGTGGGTTATGGTATAGAAGGCCCTTCTGTTACCTGTGAGGAAGGCAGCGAGAAGAAATACAAGAATAATTTTCTCTCTTTTGCCTCCATCACTTCGCGCGTGCTGGGCGCACAGGCGCATATGATTGCAATATCCGGGCGCGGTGTGGTTAAAAATTATGGGGAATCAAAGATTCCAACAGATAAGCCCATTGGTTATTATTACAAAAAAACCTTAATGAACATAGACACCTCTGAATGGGATTTTAAATCGTGGATACCGGAAATAGTGGTCATTAACCTCGGCACAAATGATTTATCCACGGAGCCAAAGCCGGACAGGGAGCTTTTTGAAAAAGGTTATCTTTCAATCCTGAATACCGTGCGCGGTTATTATCCGCAGGCGGACATATTCTGCGTGGCAGGCCCTGTAATGGGTGAGCCGCTGCCGGAATACATAAAAAACATCATAAAAAGATTTAAAGATAAAAAGACATATTTTGTGACGCTATCATCCGTACCACAGGAACTAATGGGGTGTGACTGGCATCCCAATGTGGAAGCCAACAGAAAGATGGCGGAAGAACTGGTAAAACAGATAAATGAAAAATTAAAGAAATAAAACGTCAGGGGGGAAAACGTGAATGCAAAGATAATAGCGGCGGCAGTATTATTAATTTTGGCTGTACTTTCCGGTTATTGGGTAAGCGGTACAGGCAGGCCGTTAAATACGGTAATTTTTACGGTGCATAAACTGCTTGCGCTTGCAGGGGTTGTGTTTGCCGTACTGGCAGCGGTACAGCTGCAGAAAGGTTTTGATTTAAAAACCGTAATAATAATTCTTATGGCGGCGTCAGGCATATTTGCAGCTGCCTTATTTGCCACCGGTGCTATTTTAAGTTTTGAAAAACCCGCGCATGATGCCGTGCATTTAATACACAGTATCACACCGTATCTTATAGCGGTATCTCTGGCGGCAATGTTCTGGCTGCTGCTGAAAAAATAGGTTATATTTATGGTTCTCTTGACTTTTGGGCGGTATGTAATATAATCCTTCAAAAGAGATAAGGCGGACAAATGTTAAAAAAAGTAAAAAATGCTTTTTTGAAGCTTTTAATAAAACTGGATAACGGTTTTCTGTGCGACGTATGCAGGCTTAACCACCCTTCCACCTGCGCGCACCCGGAGCGCCCCAATTCCAAAAAATGCGTTGATTTTGAACATAAAAGTTTCAGGTAGCGGAGGAAAAAAAGATGCCCACTTATGATTATGAATGCGAAAAATGCGGTGTATTTGAACACAAACAGTCAATTAAAGATGATGCTTTTGAAAAATGCCCCAATTGCGGCGGCAGTAAGATAAAAAGGCTTGTAAGCCGCGGAAGCGGAATAATCTTTAAAGGCAGCGGTTTTTATGAGACCGATTATAAAAGGAAAGAAAACAACATAAAAGAAGGAAGCAAAGAGTCCTGCTCTGCCTGTGAGCATTCAAAAGACGGATCGTGCGGTAAATAACAGGATGAAAAAAACGCGGAATAATGAAAAGTTTAAAGTGGGCAAAAACGCGCTGGGTAAAGACATGGAAATTGATGTGGCGTTTTTTTCCGGAAAAGAGCGCGCTGAAAATGCTGCCGGCGCCGCGGCCGTAAAAAATGAAAAAACAATGAAACCTGTAAACGGAATTTCCGCGGTAATCCTTGCTGCAGGCAAAGGCACAAGGATGAAATCCGATAAAACAAAAGTCCTGCATGAAGTAAGCGGTAAGCCCATGCTGGCGCACGTTATTGACGCGTGCCTTGAAGCGCAGGTCTCTGATATCACCGTTGTAGCCGGCGCCAATATGCAGCAGCTTAAAAGTTTTGCCGCAGCGCGGTATAACGGCATAAATATAAGATTTGTACTGCAGAAAGAACAGCTTGGCACGGCAGACGCCGTAAGTTCGGTAATTAAGGCAAAAATTCCCTTAAAAGACGGGGTAATGATATTAAGCGGGGATACTCCGCTTATAACACCGGATACTGTCAGTTTTCTAATTAAAATGTTTACAAAGAAAAGTGACGGTGGTATAATTGGTGTCTCTTTTGCCGAAAATCCGGCCGGATACGGCAGGATTGTAAGAAACAGCGAAGATTATGTGATGCGAATTGTTGAAGATAAAGACGCCAATGACCGCGAAAAGACAATTAAGGTAATAAACGGCGGTATATATATAATAAGGAAAGACAGCCTTGAAAGAAACCTTGGAAAAATAAAGGTAAACAAGGCAAAAGGCGAGTATTACCTGACTGATATCGCGGCTTTAATGTACGCAGAAGACAGGCCGCTTGTGCCCGTGGATGTCCCTTACAGGGAGCTTGCGGGCGTGAACAGCAGGGCTCAGCTTGCGGAGGCGGCAAAGATTAGAAACAAAAAAGTTCTTGAAAAGCTTTCTGAAAATGGTATAACTATTGTTGATTTTGACACGGTTTACATTGAAGAAGGCGTGGAAATTGGCAGTGATACAACGGTTCACCCCTTTACGGTAATTAAAGCCGGCGTAAAAATCGGCACAGGCTGCAGCATAGGGCCTTCGGCGCATTTAAGGCAGGGCGCTGTAATAGGAAATAACTGCAAGATAGGAAATTTTGTGGAAGTAAAAAACTCCACAATAGGTAATAATACAAATGTCGCGCACTTAAGCTACATAGGCGACTCTGAAATTGGCAGTAACGTCAATATCGGCGCGGGCACCATTACCGCCAATTATGACGGCGTGAAAAAGAACAAAACGGTGATTTTAGACGGCGCGTACGTTGGAAGCAATTCAGTTTTTGTGGCGCCGGTGAAAATAGGAAAGAACGCGGTAATTGGCGCGGGTTCCGTTATAACGGAAAACGTGCCGGATGATTCTCTGGCGATTGCAAGGCCCAGGCAGGAAACAAAAACCGGCTGGGTAAAAAAGAGGAGAAAGACCAAATGAAAAAGGCAAAAAAAGGGCATAGAACAGACAGGATGCTTGTATTTTCAGGGACAAGCAACCTTAACCTTGCAAAAGAGATTGTTAAATACGCGGGCGTGGAACTTGCGGACGCGTTTGTAGGAAGGTTTCCCGAAGGTGAAATAAGGGTAAAAATAAATGACAATGTACGCGGCGCGGATGTATTTGTAATTCAGTCCACCTGCATGCCTACAAATGATAATTTGATGGAACTTCTGGTAATGATGGACGCTTTAAAGCGCGCTTCTGCCGGAAGGATAACAGCTGTACTGCCTTATTACGGTTACGCCAGGCAGGACAGAAAAGACCAGCCCAGGGTGCCTATCACGGCAAAACTTGTGGCAAATGTACTTACAGTAGCCGGTGCGGACAGAATATTGACAATGGACCTGCACGCTGACCAGATACAGGGATTTTTTGACATACCGGTGGACCACCTTCTGGCGGCGCCTGTGTTTATAGATTATTTCAGAAAGATGGTTGAAAAGGATGACTTTGTTGTGGCGGCATCTGACATCGGCGGCGTAAAACGCGCCTGGTACTTTGCCGATAAATTAAACACCCCGATAGCAATTGTTGACAAAAAGAGAAGCGGCCCTGAATCAGTTGAGGCCATGCACATAATAGGCGATGTACAGGGAAAGAATGTAATTATACCGGACGACATGATTGCCACAGGCGGCACGCTTGTGCAGGCGGCAAAGTTCTTAAAGGCAAAAGGCGCGAAAAAAATATACGCATGCATGACGCACGGGATATTTTCCGGACAGGCAGTTGAAAAAATAAATGATTCAGAGATACTGGAAGTGGTGGTTTCAAATACCATTCCCCAGGCAGACCGTGAAAAAGTTAAAAAAATAAAGGTACTGTCAGTCGGAAAGTTATTCGGCGAAGCAATAAAGCGGATACACGACGAGCAGACCATAAGTGAGCTGTTCAGGTAATACACAACCTTGAATACAGCGTAACATTCCGATAGGAGGAGTTTTAAAATGGAAAAAGTAACGATAGAGGCGGAAGTAAGACAGGAAAATGCATCAGTAAAGAAATTGAAAAAAGAAGGAAAGATTCCGGCTGTAATCTACGGCAAGGAAACAAAGACCATGCCGATAGAGATAAGGATTAAGGATATCGAAAAAACGGTTAAGACACTTCAGGAAGGGACTATTCTTATCACTCTGAAGCTTACCGACCACGACAAAAAAGAAGAAAAGACTGTAATCATCAAAGAAGTTTCAAGGCACCCTGTTACGGATGAAATTATTCATGCTGACCTGCACGCTGTAACTGACAATAAAAAAGGCAGGTTTGAAGTGCCCGTGTTTACAACAGGGCTTGCGGAAGGCGTTAAAGCCGGCGGCGTCCTGGAACACATTGCAAGGCACATTAACGTAAAATGTTTCCCGAAAGACCTTCCAAGCAGGATAGACCTTGACGTATCCGCGCTTATGATTAACGACGAAATAAAGGTGTCGGATATTAAGTTAAAAGAAGGCGTGGAAATAATGGATAACCCAAAATTTCCTGTTGTAATTGTTAAGGGAATTAAGGTGGAAGTTGCGGCAGTACCGGGAGCGGCAGTACCGGGCGTTGAAGCGGCAAAAGAACCTGAAGTTATTAAAGGCGCGCCAAAGGCTGAAGAAGCGGCACCGGCAGGAAAAGCGGGAGCAAAAGGCGCACCTGCGGCAAAAGCAGCACCTGCGGCGAAAGCGGCACCTGCACCAAAGAAAAAATAACAATATAAGCCATGAAGCTTATAGCCGGCCTGGGAAACAAGGGAACAGAGTACAAAGGCACAAGGCACAATGTGGGCTTCATGTTCGCGGATTTTCTGGCGTCAAAGCTGGGATTTTCGTTTACAGAGAAAAACAAGTACGCCGCGTATGCGACAAAAAGCATCCGCGGCGTTTCTGTTTTATTTATCAAACCCTTGACATACATGAACCTTTCCGGCGAAGCGGTAAAGTTTTTCGCGGACAAACACAAAATCTCTCCTGAAGACATCCTTATATGCCACGATGATATGGACCTTCCGCTTTTTACGGTTAAACTAAAAAACGGAGGCGGCGACGGCGGGCACAACGGAATTAAATCAATAACAGAAAATCTTGCGACAGACAAATATCCCAGGATAAGGTTTGGCGTGGGAAGGCCGGAAAAAAAGAGTATGGTTGTGGATTATGTGCTTGGTCCGTTTACGGATGATGACACAAAAGAGTTTGAAAAAAAGTTTGATAACCTTCAGGACTTTGTACATAACTTCGCGTCGCTTGGCTACGAAAAATCCGCGGGAAGGTTTAAGGACGTATAAGGGCAGCAGCTCGGAAGCTCAGCGGCTCAGCAGCTCAGAGAAATGATTTAGATCTGGTAGCCGCGTCCCTTTAGGGCGCGTTGTTTAGATTTAAGTTTTATTTATGGGATATGGGATAGATGTTTATGGGATAAAAATAAAATACTGATTCAATATACAAACGGGTAACCGGAAAACAGAGGGGCCAGAGATGGGAACATTCACCAAAGAGGAAAAGTCTGTCATTTTTACTATTCTTATAGGGGCTATAGCGGGAATTCTTATCCTTGCTTTTATCAATCCAAAAACCACAACAATTCAGGCGCAATCTTCCGTAAAACAGCTGCTTGTAAATATTAATCAGGCGCCTGCGGAAGAACTGGTTAAACTTCCGGGAATAGGCCCCTCGTACGCTGATAAAATAATCACTTACAGGAAGGAAAACGGCGGGTTTAAGTCGCCTGAAGAGCTGCAGAAAGTAAAAGGGATAGGCAGTAAGAAATATCTAAAAATAAAAAGGTTTGTTACCGTCCAATGAACAGGCCGTTTCTGGCGCTTATCGCTTTTTTTTCCTGCGGGATAGCAGCCGGCGGATTTGTTAATAATTATTTACCGGCAGTTATAATTATTCTGTGCCTGCTGGCAGCGGGTATTATTATCTTTAAAAAGGGCAGGACGCGGGTGTTTTTAATCACGGCTGCTTGCGGGTTTGTTGTGGTAACTGTCAGTATTTTTCTAACCAACAGCGCGTCGGTTGATGAATATCTTCCGGAGATGAGTGCGTTTACAGTAAGGGTGTCGGGAATGCCGGAGCGCTCCGGCGGCAGGACGTATTTTGACGGCAGTATAACAGGGATAAAAACCGGCAGTAAAAATATTAAAAAAACAAGACTGCGCGCGGCAAAAGTCAGGGTTACTGTTGACGGAAAAGCGAATCTTAAAATTGACCATGGCGACATACTTGAAATAGAAGCCAAACTTAAAAAACCGCAGAAAGCAGCTTATAAAGGCGGGTTTGATTATTCGCTTTATCTTAAACGCATCGGGATATCATATACGGCATACGCGTCTGATTTTAAAGTTGTAAAAATCGGCCGCAAAACAAATATTGTAGGGAATGTCTCTTACGGCGCAAGGGAAAAATTACTGGCGCTTATTTACGCGTACGTACCTGCCCCTCAGGCGGGCATACTGGAAGGGGTAATGCTTGGCAGCAGAAAATCCATCCCTGCCAATGTTTATGATGACTTTAAAAAAACAGGCACAGCCCATATACTTGCCGTGTCAGGGATGAATGCCGGGCTTATTACTGTTTTTGTATTTGTGTTTTTAAAAATTCTAAGGGTAAAGAAAGAACTTTCCGCGTTTATCGCAATTTTCTGCATCTGGTGTTTTGCCCTTATAACCGGAGGTGAAGCATCCATAGTAAGGGCTGCTATAATGGCTTCGTTTATTCTTTTTGGATACGTGATACAGCGCGACGGGGATGCGTTAAATTCGCTGTGCGCGGCGGGATTTTTTATTCTGTTATTTGATTCTCAGGCGCTGTTTGAAGCCGGGTTTCAGCTGTCTTTTCTTGCTGCGTTTGGAATTATATATTTAAATGAGAAGGTCTCCGGATATCTGATTTTTCTGCCTAAGTGGGTATCTGAAACGCTGTCAGCCACAATTACAGCGCAGGTCTTTGTGCTGCCGGTGATGATAAATACATTTAATCAGTTCTCGCTTATCTCTGTATTTGCCAACCTTATCATTGTCCCCCTGTCAGGGTTTGCCACCATACTGGGTTTTGCCATGTGGCTTTTTGGGTCAATTGCGCCGGTTCTTGCGGCGCCGTTTGGAGCCGCGCAGTGGCTGATAATAGAAATTATGACAAAATCATCCGCGATAATGGGGCAGATGCCCTTTGCATCGGTATCATTAAAATCACTGCCGGCTGCGGCGGTGATACTTTATTACATTTATTTTCTGGCGCTTCCGCACGCTGATGTGGAAGTTAAAGTAAAAAAAATTACGTTAAAACATTCTATGATTATAACAGTAATGGCGGTATATATTATTTCGGCTGTGCCGAAAACGGGTTTTGCCGCATCCTACATACCCGCGCAGGGGATAAATTCGGTTTTTTACAGGCTTGAAGACGGCTCCGCCATGCTTGTGCTTGCATGTGATGAAGGCAAAGTATCACAGGGTTTGAAGAATACTGTACTGTCATATCTGCGTTCTAACGGCATTAACAGAATAGACTATGCGGTATTCTATTCCATAAAAGAACAGGCCAATATCAGGGCTATTACCGATAATTTTTCTGTAGGTATCATATACGCTGATGAAGATACCCTTTACATGCCGGACAGCGTGCTTGAAATAGGCGCCGGCAGCCATAATTTTTACGCTGGTAAAAATCTTGTGGGTATTAATCCGGAAGGAGTCACAATTACAGGTATTCAGGAGCACCGCTTTGTAAAAGTTTTAACTCCCATTGCCGCCAAAAGCAAAGGCGGCGTAATCTATATGTGCTATCCCGATAAAGACAGCGTAAGCAAAGTATCTGCGCAAAATAGTTGTATTTACAACGGGTCAAATGCTTCCGCTTTCGGCAGAAAACCGGAACTGCCGGGCGGCTATGACATAGGGGAAAAAGGCGCGATGGAAATACAGTGTAAATAAGAAGATAAAAACCTATTGACGGGTGATAAGGCAGCTGTACTTGGGGGCTTATAGGGTTAAAGCCGCTTTTAAATATAAGTTTTGTTATGTGCTGATTAAGGTGTATAATATTAATACGCAAAATATTTAAAGTAAATCACACCCTTTTGACGGATATACAAGGCGCTCTTTAGCGCTGATAAATGCCAAAATTACGGCGGATGGCATTTAAATACTCTTCCCGGAACACGCAGATTTCCTTAAACTTAAACAATATAAATCAAGTGATTGAGTGTTTTTATAAAAGTCCAATAACGGACAGGTGGAAATAAGTCTGTTAATTGGGTATTTAAATACTCTATAACCCGGGGTTGTGCTGATATAGTTGTTTTAGATAATTGGTGGTTTTAATGGGTGACGGGAATAAATAAAAATCCCGGAGTAAAAGAGAGGTGGTTATGTCATACAATTTACTGCTTGTGGACGACGATGCAGCGTTCAGGTTTGAATTTTGCGACTGTTTTGAAGGATATGATATAACACAGGCCGCAGACGGGGAAGCCGCGCTTAGTATATTGAAAAAACCCAATACTATAGACCTTGTGCTGCTTGATGTAGAAATGCCCGGTATTAAAGGAAATGAAGTGCTTCTGGAAATGAAAAAAATTAAGCCCGATATAAAAATAGTTATGCTTACGGCCAACAGGTCAAAAGATGTGGTCGTGGAAAGCCTTAAGAATAAAGCTGATGAATACATAGAAAAACCGATGAACGTGGAAGAGACAAGGCGGATAATTGTAAAAATGCTGGGTGAAAAGGAATCAAAAGGTATTCCTGACACGGGCAATGTTAAGGCGAAAATAGATAAGGTGAAAAATTTTCTTGAACGTAATTTTGATAAAAAGGTAAGCTTAAAAGAAGCGTCTGATTATGTGGGTTTAAGCGCAAAGTATTTAAGCCGGGTATTTGAAGACCTGGCCGGCACGGGTTTCAGTGATTATAAATCGGCTGTTAAGGTAAAAAAAGCGCGGGAATTATTGAAACAGGGATTTAACGTGAATCAGATATCGGATAAGCTTGCGTACGCGAATGCCGAATCATTTATCAGGACGTTTAAAAAAATAACGGGTTTTACGCCGGCTTTGTTCAGGGACAGGCAGGTTGGGAAAAAAATTATTCATTCCGTGAAAAAGAAAAAAAAATAACCCGTCATTGGAGCGTAAAATATGGTCAGCGGCAGCGGTAAAGAACCCGATATGGAACAGCTTGTACTTGAACAGGATGTAATTTATGAAATAAACACGGACAGCGTCATAGTTTCCTGGAACCGCGGCGCTGAATTGCTGTATGGGTGGAAAAAAACAGAGGCGGTGGGAAAAACCGCGTATGAGCTTTTTAAAACTGAATTTCACCTTAGAATGTATGAATTTATCGCGGAGACCGTAAAAAATTATATCTGGACAGGCGAGCTGTCGCAGTTTAAGCGCGACGGAACCGGAGTGATTGTTTCAAGCCACGCGATACTTCACCGTGACGACGACGGCAAACCCAAGGGTATAATATTCGTAAATTTAGACATAACCAGGTTAAAAAAAACAGCTGAAGCTTTAAAACAAAGCGAAGAAATGTTTTCGGTTACCATTAATTCCATAGGGGACGGTGTCCTTGCCACGGATACAAACGGCTGTGTCACCATACTTAACCAGGTCGCGCAGGAGCTGACCGGCTGGACACAGCGGGATGCTTTTGGAAAACAGGTGGATAAAGTATTTAATATTATAAACTATGACAGCCGCAAGCCGGCAGCAGTACCAATAATGGAAACGCTGAAATTTGGGACGGTGAAGGGGCTTGCGAATCACACTGTTCTGATTTCAAAAGATAAATCAGAACGGGATATAGCCGATTCATGCGCGCCTATTAAGGACCGCGAGGGGAAGGTAATAGGCGCCGTGCTTGTTTTCCGCGATGTCACAGAGCGCATGCAGAAAGACGCGGCCCTTGAAAAAACGCGGCTTGAACTTGCCGCTACAAAAATATCAGAAGACGCGGCAAGGGAATATGCGGAGAGCCTAATTGATACCATAAGGGAGCCACTGATAGCCCTGGACCAGGATTTAAGGGTGGTTTCGGTCAGCCGTTCTTTTTATGAATTCTTCCGGGTAAAGCCCGAAGATACGGTAGGCAAGCTTATTTACGACCTTGGCAATAAACAGTGGGATATACCAAAATTAAGGCAGCTTCTGGAAAGGATTCTGCCCCAGAAGACCACATTTGACAATTATGAAGTTGAACATGATTTTGACTTTATAGGCAGGCGCATAATGCTTTTAAACGCCCGTCAGATTATAAGGGCGGCGGGTAAAGAGAGCATAATACTGCTGGCAATTGAGGATGTAACACAGCGCAGGAATTCGGAGTACATACTTACAAAATTCAATAACGCGCTAAGGGCTATAAGTAATACGAATCAGGCGCTTATGCACGTGAAAAGCGAACAGGAATATATTAATAAAGTCTGCAGGATAATAGTGGATGACTGCGGAATGAAAATGGTATGGGTGGGTTTTACTTCCGGCAATAATCAGCGTTCTTTGATTCCCATGGCAGAAGCGGGGGATGAGGGCGGCTATCTGAAAAAACTGGGTAAAACCTGGACAAACATAAGTGAGGGAAATCACCCTGCCGAAATGGCTGTAAGAATGGGAAAGACAGTGCTGACTTTTAATATAAATAATGATGTTAATTTTGCCCCGTGGCGCACGGAAGCGTTAAAACATTCTTTCGCTTCGCTTATGGCAATACCGCTTAAGTCTGATAATAAAACTTTTGGCGTGCTTATGGTGTATTCGGCGCAGCAGGAATCTTATCCTGACGCGGAAGTGAAATTGTTTGAAGAACTGGCGTATGACCTGTCCTACGGCATTATAATGATAAGAATGCGTAAAGAGAAAACGGCTGTTGAACTTGAAGTGAAAAAAATAGCGGCTTTTCCAAAACTGGACCCGAATCCGATAAGCGAGATAGATTCCACGGGAAAACTTTACTATATAAACCCCGCTTTTAAAAAGATGTTTCCGGACGCCGCTAAAAATACCCTGCAGCACCCGTGGTTTGAGGGGATAAGCGGAATTTTTGTAAACCTTAAAGGCAGCAGAAAAAAAATAATAAAGCGCGACATAAAGGTAAACAACAAATATTATCTGCAGACTATGGTGTATATACCGGCGGAAGAAACAATACGCACTTACGGGGTGGACGTTACAAAGAAAATAAATTCAGAAAACGAAATTAAAAAACTTTACACCCACATGGAATTAAAAGTGCAGCGCCGTACGTCCGAGCTTCTTGCTTCAAAACACCTGGCAGACTTAGGCACGCTTGCGGCGACAGTGGCCCATGAACTTAGAAATCCGCTGGGCGTGATAAACCTTGCTTCGTATAATATCAGAAAAAAGGTAAAGGACAAAGACCTGCTGAAGCACCTTGCCAGCATTGATAAAAAAGTTACAGAGAGCGGGCAGATAATAAACAACCTGCTGGTTTATTCCAGGATGAAAATGCCGGAATTTGAAATGGTAAACATTCACACCCTTATTTCTGAAAGTATAGACAATGTCAGCAGGCATTTTGAAGACAAAAAAATAAAAATAAGCGCGATGATGAGCACGGTAAAAAAAGTTTATATGTGGGCGGATCCTCTGCAGATTAAGGAAGTGTTTACCAACATAATCACCAACGCGTATCAGGCAATAGAAGGCAAAGAAGGGAAAGTGACAGTAAAAGCTGCGCTGATTTCCGGAAGGCGGATAAAAGTAAGCGTAAAAGACACCGGAATAGGCATAAGTAAAGAAGACATGGGAAAAATGTTCAAGCCCTTTTTTACCAGAAAAACAAAAGGGACAGGGCTTGGGCTGTTGATATGCAGGGATATGATTAAAATGCACGACGGCACAATTGGAATTGTCAGCACGTATGGAAAGGGCAGTACTTTTACCGTGACGCTTCCTTTAAGGAGGGTTCATGGTTAAAAAAACAGTGCTTATTACCGATGATGAAAAAGATATGCGCGAGGAACTTTCCACTATTTTAAAAGGTGAAGGATATATGGTTATGCAGGCTGCCAACGGGCGTGAAGCCATTGATCTTATAAAAAAGCATAAAATAGATGTAATGCTTCTTGACCTGAAAATGCCTGTCATGACCGGTTTTGATGTCTTAAAAGTACTTGAAGCCGAAAAAAACACGATTAGAACAATAGTGCTAACCGGCAGCATACTGGGTTCCACGCTGCCGGATAAAGATGACTTAAGCTACGCTGAAAAGACAAAGATACTTAAGTTTGCAGACATTGTACTAAATAAGCCCTTTGACGTTGTAAAACTTCTTGGAAAGATAAGCATGCTGGCCGGACAGCAGTAAATTGCCGCATAAGATTTAAAACCCATCTGTAAGTATCCAAACCAAAAAATCTAAAACGCAAAACTTACCGCAAATTCGTAAAAAAACTAAACAGTAAAAGGTAATTTTTAAGCCTTTTTTTAAGCGTTTAGTTTTGTTTTCGATTTTGGCATGATTATTTTTTAAATACACCCGCCTTTTGCCGTGTTAAAACCCGCCTTGAATTAAGTCTATAAACAGTGGATTGCCGACATACCCTAAAATGCGCCGCGCCTGTATGCTTGTCATACAAACAAGGACAGGTGAAAAATATGGGCGGTAATAAAGACGGCAAGAAAGTAATAAAAGCGGTTGAAAAGCTGCCAAAGGGAAAAGCATGGGGAAAAATTGAACAGGCAAGGGAATTTGCGTATTCACTCTATGAAAAAAGGGGGTATGTACTTGGCAACGAGCTGCAGGTCTGGCTTGACGCGGATAAAAGCTCAAAAAAAAAAGTAAAGAATTGTACGAAAAGTAAGAAGCAAAAAAGATTATTTTAAAACTGAAAGTTTTCCGGGAGGAATAAAAATGAAAAAGAACCTTATAGTACTGCTGTTCCCGCTGATAGTTATAGCGGCGGCAATAGGCTGCCAGAAATCACCTACGGCGCCTGTAAGCACGCCTACTGAAACAATTAACACAGCGACGTTCACGCATACGTCAACACAGGTGATAAACACGCTGACGTTTACACAGACTTCAACTGAAGTTGTAAGTACTTCAACACACACATCAACATTTACTTCAACGGCAACAGACACATCGACTTCCACTTCAACGGCAACAGCAACAGACACATCAACATCCACATCAACGGCAACAGAAGTAGTGACAGCCACGGCTACTTCAACTTCCACAACGGCAGTGGTTTATCCGGTTGTTGAATTAGGTTCCGCATCCGCTTTCGCTGTATTTGGAGGAACCGCAGGGACTACAAACAGCGGTATTGACACAGTTATAACGGGAGATGTGGGCACAACAGGCGCTTCAACACTTGTCACAGGATTTCATGACAGCAACGCTGATATATATACAGAAACAACCCTTAATATAGGGGCGGTATCAGGTCTGGTTTACTGTGATGTACCGGCACCGGGCAGCGCGGATAAACTTGTAATTGCACAGCAGGCATGGGATGACGCTTCAACGGCATATGGTTACCTTGCGGGTTTACCGGCAGGGACTGATCCGGGAGCGGGAGAACTTGGAAATCTGGTACTGGCACCGGGAACATACACGGCGGCAGGCGGAACTTTTGGAATAACGCTGGGTGATTTGACTCTGGACGCGCAGGGCAATTCAAACGCGGTATTTGTATTCCAGATGGCAACAACGCTTACAGTAGGACAGGCAGCACAGCCACGCAGCATAATACTGATAAACAATGCAAAAGCAGCTAATGTTTACTGGCAGGTTGGAAGTTCGGCGGTTATCAACGCGGCAGGCGGCGGAACTATGGAAGGCACAATTATCTGCAACGCGGGAGCGGCTTTTTCAACGGCAGGAAACGCTGCTTTAACAGTGTTAAACGGAAGGGCATTAAGCCTTGGCGCTTCGGTAACGCTTGTAAACACAGTAATAACAGCACAGTAAGAAGAAATATGAAGTGTTTTAAAAATCAGGCAGTAGAAATAAAAAATTAAAGGAGGATGAAAATGAAAAACTTTTTAAGATTTATGCTGGTCGCGGCTATGCTGTACACTATAGCGGCAGGCTGTTCAAAAAGGGATGGTCTTACATCTCCCGCAGTTAACACACCGGTTGTGTCTGTAACATACACCTATACCGGAACATCAACAGAGGTTGTTACAGTCAATACGTCCACGCCAACCGATACGGCAACAGATATTGTGGTAAATACAAATACATATACTATGACTGCCACTGAAATTGTAATAGGAACTTTAACGGATACTGCGACACAAACCGCAACGCGGACCGCAACGCAGACAGTAACAATTTCACCAACGGTTACTGTTACATCAACAATTACAGTAACAAGTACAGCAACTGAAACAATTACAGCAACGGCAACAATTACAAGTACAACGACTGAAATACCCACCGCTTTGGCTACAGTTATAGGCGGAGTCGCGCAGGTAACACCGGTACTTGGAACATCGGCGCGTTTTGCCGTACTTTCGTTTTCGGATCTGACTAACATTCCTTCAAGTTCGATAACGGGAGACGTGGGCATAAGCCCCGGAGCAAGATCAAACATCGTAGGGCTGCTTGACGGCGACGGACAGGTTGCTTCGGGATACGCAATATACGCGTCAGATGATTTAGTGCCGGCAGGAACAGCTGCAATGCTTACACAGGCTTACGATGATGCGGGTGCGGCTTACCTTGACGCCGTAAATGCTTCACGAGGAACACCCACTTCACTTGTAGGCAATATAAACGGCCTTACGCTTGCTCCGGGATTGTATGAATCAGGTTCGTCCATAGAAATATCAGCGGGCGGAATTGTTTATCTTGACGGAATGGGCGATTCAAACGCGGTTTTCATTATTAGAAGCGCTAGCACCATCACAACAGAAAGCACCAGTCAGGTTGTCCTGACAGGCAACGCTCAGGCGCAGAATGTATTCTGGGTGGCAGGTTCAGCAATCACGCTTGGTACAAATTCTGTAATGAAAGGCACTCTGATTGCTTCAACATCCATTTCGCTTTTGAACATGGCAGACCTGAATGGCAGGGCAATTATTCAAAGCGCCTCGGCCGGACAGATTTCGCTTTCGCAGAACATTATAGTTCTTCCGTAATAACCTAATCCGGGCGGGAAAAAAATCCCGCCCGGAAAATAAAAAAAAAGGAGAGAGTAAATGAAAAAGACACTTTTAACACTGGTCTTTGCCGCAGCGGCATCAATGGCTTTTGCGCAGGAACCCATAGCAAGCGACAGCTGGGCTTTGGGGCTTGGAATTGGATATCCAAGATTTGCCTCTATCAACATTGACGCGGAAAACGTCAATTATAAGGGGTATATTTCAATACAGCGCAACTTTTCTGAACATATTGGATTAAGGTTAAAAGGGGCATTTTCGCACATGGAAGGCAGTTACACAAATTTGGCAGCAGAGCTTATTAATCAGTCAACAAATCTGATAACGGGTGACCTTGATATGCTGTTCTATCCCGTGCCCTGCGAAGAAATATCGCCTTATATCTTAGGCGGAGTTGGGGCAAGCTACAAGATGATAAACAATCCGCAGACTGTAATACCGGATGAAAATGACATGGGAGCCCAGCTTAATCTTGGCGTTGGCGTGGATTTTACGGTTGCGCAGGATGTAAAACTTACAACCGAATTTGGATACCATATTTCCGACGGCTCATCGCTTGACGGCACCATAGTTCCGGGAGAGGTAAACGCTCAGGATTCCCATCTTACTTTCACAATCGGCGTTAATTTTATCTTTGGAAAAGGGGAACCATCTGAACTGTGTGAAAAGTGCGGACCGTCATACATACAGGGAGACGGACAGGCAGACGGAATGACAAAACAGGAAAGGGACCGCCTGATATACAACAGCAAGGTGGTTGACAGGTATATTCTTTCGCTTGCAAATGACAAACTGGTACTGGTTGGGGTCAATTTTGCTTTTGATGAATCCACCCTTCTGCCGGAGTCATACGCCGTGCTTAACAAAACGGTTAAACTGATGAAAGAAAAACCTGAAATGAAAGTGGAGATATCGGGATACACGGATTATGTGGGATCCAGTAATTACAATATAGAACTTTCAAGGGACAGGGCGAATACTGTTAAAAAATACCTTGTATCAAAAGGAATATCAGAAAAAAGGCTTTCAATTGTAAGTGAAGGCCAGGGCGGTTCGGCTTTTGACAATAAGACTGCAGAAGGCAGGGAAATGAACAGAAAAGTAATGCTTAGAATAATTAAGTAAAAAAACAAGGAGCTTGAAAATGAAAAAAATAATTTTAACGGCGGCGGGATTGTCGCTTGCAATCGCACTGTCAGTATTTTCGGCAGGATGTAACAGTTCAAATCCGTCATCACCGGCGGCAACAGCAACAGTAATACCCACGCCTATCGCAACAACCACAGGCGCGGTAGGCCAGGCGGCAGTGATACTTGGAACAGCTTCGGTATATGCCATACTTTCAAATTCGGCAATAACCAATATTCCAAGTTCTTCAATTACGGGAGATGTGGGTTTAAGCCCGGGTGTAAGGTCGGATATTTCCGGACTTACAGCTCCGGAAGTAAACGGCGGGATTTACGCTTCGGATGATTCGCTTGCGGTGGCAAATATGCTGACTGCGGCCAAGACAGACGCGCTTGCCGCGTATAATGACGCGGTAGATTCAGGAAGAGGAACGCCCACATCCATATCAGGCAACTTAAATGGGCTTACGCTTGCTCCGGGACTGTATGAATCGGGATCTTCAATTGAAATATCACCGGGCGGTTTTCTGTACCTTGACGCGCAGGGGGATTCTAACGGAATATTTGTATTCCGCAGCGCCACATCCATCACCACTGAAAGTACAAGCGAAGTTGTACTTGCCGGCGGAGCGCAGGCAAAGAATATATTCTGGGTGGCAGGTTCAGCCATTACTTTAGGGACAGACAGCAAGATGAAAGGCACGCTTATTGCAAGCACTTCCATATCATTACTTACACGTGCAAGGCTTGACGGCCAGGCTATGGTACAGGGAGCGGCAGCAGGGCAGGTTTCTTTGGATCAGGCAACAATAGTAAAACAATAGTAAATGTGTACCGGGCGGGTTTTACCCCGCCCGGAAAAAAAAACGGGGAGAAAAGTAAATGAAAAAATTTTTAGCAGCAGCAATGATTGTATGTGTTTTTGCTTTACCGGCAATTGCGGAAGATGCAGTAAACAATGAAGACAAGCCGTACAAGACTATAAATGTGGGTTTAGACATTGATTACACAATGCCCGCCATGAATCAGTTGAACGCGCAGCTAAACGACGGCGGAAGTAATGTTAGAGAAATGAACGCGGGAATAGCGATGATGCTGAATGTTGACGCGGCAATGGCTCCGTTTATTATGGTCGGGTTAAGGGGCGGTTATATTTACTGCCTTCCGGCAGGTGCTGATTACCTGTTTGAAACAGTTAAACAGACCATAAACGCGGGGCTTATACCGGTTGAAATAGGCGTAATTACAAATTTCAGCATGGCATCAACTCCTATTTCCATAATGGCCGGTATTTACGGCGGGTATGGTTTTGCTTTAGCGTCATACGAAACAAAATATGACATACTTGGAGTGACCGCGGAATCCGTACAGCCGTTTGACGGTGCGGGATTTGTAGGCGAGTTAATGGGAAAAGTAAATTACGAAATGGTATCAGGCATCAATGTTAACATTAACGCAGGCTACAGGCTTGCAAAAATTATGCAGCTTAAGCAGTCTAAGGATGTAAGTTATACCGATTCGCTTGGTATTTCACATTCGGCGGGTGAAAAGGGAGATGTACTTAAAGATTCAGATAACACAGATATGGCTTATGATTTCAGCGGCTTTAATATTGGTGTAGGGGTAAGTTTGGGGTTTTAGTACTGCCTGTGTGGGCGCAGCTTAAAGCTGCGCCCACGATAATAAAAAAGGAGAGGATAAATGAAACCACTTAAAATTAAAGGGAGCTTAAAAGAACTGGCGGGAAAATTAAAACAGCAGTACGCGAATTTAACCGATGATGACCTTCTTTTTGTTGAAGGAAAAGAAGAAGAACTGCTTGGAAAACTGGAAAAAAAGCTTGGTAAATCAAAGGCGGAAATACGCAAGGTGATAGAAAAAATATGAAAAAAATAGTGATAGTTTTGGCTGTTTTATTTTTAATGTCAGCAGTGCCTGCCGGTGCTGCTTACAATAGCGGAATAGGCTTTTACGGAAACCTTGCCGGCAACGGTACAGGCGCCGGAGGCGGAGCAGGCTTAACTTTAAGGTACGGACAGTTTCCCGTATTGGGAATAGAGTGGAATTTTATGCCCAAAGCTTCGCTTATAGGCGTCAGCCTTGACGCCTGGCTTGTAAATCACTTTATTGCGGAAAGGCTTGCCTATTATATCGGCATAGGCGGCTACGCTGCAATTACGGGAGGCGCCCCAAATACTTTTCATTTTGGCGGAAGGGTGCCTGTAGGGCTGCAGTTATTTCCTATAGACCCTTTGGAAATATTTTTAGAAGTATCACCCATGATTATTCTTGTCCCGGCCATTGACTGGACTTTATCAGCAAGGCTTGGATTCAGAATATTATATTAACAGGGGGATAAAAAAGGTGGATAAAAAAACGATGAACACTCTTTTTACTATAGGTATTATCTTTCTTGTTTTATGGGCGCTTGGGCTTGTAACTTCTTATACGCTTGGCGGGGCAATACATATTTTATTTGTCCTTGCCGTCATACTAATTATTGTATGGCTTTTGAAAGGCGGAAAGAAACTGTAAAACAAATACGCATTGCGCTGTGTTCCGGCAGTTTAAGGGGCGGAACCGGCGTGATGTTTTTTGTTAATAACCGGCCTGCCGGATAAAAATATTGCAGGCAACGGTATTTTAGCGGCAAAAGGGAATTAAATGTTTTTCAGGGTTAATACACGCTGGGCAAAGATAAGGCGGTTTTTAAGCATAGACGCATGGATGGTAAAACTGCTCAGGCTGTCCGTGATAAAAGAACAGTCGGCAAAACCGGGAGCGGTGATAATACAGATAGACGGTTTAAGCCATGCGGAATTCACCAGGGCTTTGCAGCACAACGAAATGCCGCACCTGAAAATGCTTTTAAAAAGGGAAGGCTGCAAAGAGTATAAACATTACAGCGGGCAGCCTTCAAGCACGCCTGCCGTGCAGGGGGAACTTTTTTACGGCGTGAAAACATGCGTTCCGGCGTTCAATTTTAAGGATAAAAAAACAGGGATTTTATTTAATATGTTTAATCCCGCGCACGCCGTGAAGGTGGAAAAACGAATCAGGAATAAAGGCATCCCCCTTCTTAAGGGCGGAAGCGCCTATGGAAATATTTTTACCGGGGGCGCAGATGAGGCGCATTTTTGTGTTTCTGCCATAGGGTGGAAAACTCTTTTCTCGGCGGCAAACCCGGTTGCAATAGGTATTTTTACGCTGATGCACCTTCATATAATACTCAGGGGCGCTGTCCTGGCAGCCATGGAATTAACGCTTGCAATTATAGATTCTATACGGGGTTCCCTGCTTGGAAAAAACCTGTTTCATGAAATAAAATACATCCCATTAAGGGTAATTGCCTGCGTGATTATGCGGGAAGTTATAGGCGTGGGCGCCAAGATAGATATAGCCCGGGGAATAAGGGTGATACACATGAACTTTGCCGGTTATGACGAACAGGCCCACCACCGCGGGCCCAAATCACGGTTTGCGCACTGGTCGCTTCGCGCCGTAGACAGCGTTATAAGGATAATCTGGAAAGCCGCCAAACGCTCGCCGTTAAGGGATTATGATGTGATTGTTTATTCTGACCACGGGCAGGAAGAAGCATCTTATTACGGGGAACTGCATGGGCGCCCTGTGCAGGAAGCGGTTAATGAAGTAATTAAAACTGAAACATCAATTGACTGTGTTAATACGCAGCCGGAGCCGCCCGGCGGATACCCGCTGAATCAGATGGATAAAGGCAGAATGAAAAAAATGCAGCGCGTTGAAATGCAGGAAAATATTAAAACTTCCAGATACGCTGCCATAACCGCGCTTGGGCCTGTGGGGCATATTTATACTCCGGCAAAATTAAAAATGAAAGAAAAAATGAAAATAGCAAAGTCGCTTGCCGCGAACGCGAAAATACCCATGGTGCTTATACGGGCGGGGCGCGGCAGGGCTTATGTCTGGAACGAAACCGGGAAACACGTGCTTCCGCAAAACGCGGCAGCCGTGCTTGGCAAAAGCCATCCGTTTCTTAAAAGAACCGCAAAAGACCTGGCGGATTTGTGCGGACATAAAGATGCCGGGGATATAATTTTATGCGGGATGAAACCTGACGGCAAAACAGTCACTTTTTATAATGAACGCGGAAGCCATGGAGGGCCGGGAGCCAATGAAACTTCCGGGTTTGCCATTTTTCCGCCGGATATAAGCCTGCCTGATACTGCTGATATTGATAACCAGGCAATACGCGCTGCTGTGTTTAGGTCGCTTAACCGCGGCAACGGGACGGCGTCGCTGATTTCAAAAATTGAAGCTCCGAATAAAAGAGAACTGAGATTAAAAATTATGAGCTACAACGTTCATTCCTGCAGGGGCCGTGACGGGAAGGTAAACCCGGAGCAAATTGCCAAAGTTATAGCCATGCACAATCCTGATATTATCGCGCTGCAGGAAATTGATACGCGTGACAATGTTGAGCAGGCAAAAATAATAGCCGGCCTTCTTTCCATGAATTTTTATTACCATTCAAGCGTAATGCTTAAAGCCGGTTTTCACGGCAATGCAGTCTTAAGCAGGTTTAACATGAAACTTATAAAGAGAGGTTCGCTTCCGGCACTTATAAGGACGCCTTTTCTGGAACAACGCGGCGTCCTTTGGGTGGAAATAAACGCGCATGGCAGAAAAATACAGGTATTAAACACACATTTAAGCCTGTTTGCGCCTGAAGGCATGATGCAGGCAAAGTATCTGCTTGGTAAAGAATGGCTTGGCGCCATAGGCGCGTTGTCCCCGGTTATATTATGCGGGGATTTTAATTCGCGGATAAATTCGCGGATATACTGTGCTTTTGAAAAGCGCCTTAGCAGCATACATTTTCACGCCCCGGGTTTTGGCCATCTTAAGACATTTCCAAGTGTTTTTCCGCTGGGGCTTGTTGACCATATATTTCTTGGCAAAGGCGTAAAGGCAGAGACGATAGAAACGCCGCGCACAGCGCTTGAAAAAGCAGCTTCGGATCATCTGCCGCTGATAGCGGTTGTAAAGGTGGAAAAGATAAGGTAACAGGCTGCTTTAACCTGCTGAAATAAGTCCATATAAAGCGGACATGCGCTATTCATAATTTTCATCATGCAGGTTATTCTTGATATGCAGGGTTCTGATAAAAGGTTTAAAACGGGCAATAATAGGAGCGAAAATATGTGCGCGCAGGATGAAGAAATGGAAGATGTGGAAACGCTTATCGGTTTAATCGGGAATGACGACATGACAATACGTCAGCGGGCAAGGCGCGCGCTGGTGGAAATTGGAGCGCCGGCAATAGGGCATCTTGGAAGGGCACTGAAAGGATTTTCCACCAAAGAGATAAGGTGGGAAGCTGTAATGGCTTTAGGCACTATAAATCATCCGGAAGTGATTAAGCATCTGGTGATGGAACTGGAAGATATTTTTCCGGATACCGCGTGGGCGGCAGCGGAAGGGTTAAAAAAATTTAAAAAACTGGCGTGGCCGATTCTGCTTAAAATGCTTGTTGAAAGGGGCGAAAATTCGCCGCTTTTAAGGCAGGGGGTATATCACGTGCTGACAAACCAGAAAGACCCGGAATTTGATGAACTTCTGCAGGCGCTTTTAAAAGATCTGGAAACGTCCACCGCGCCTGACCTGAAACTGTCCGCAGCCGGAGATATTTTAAAAAAAATGAAGCTGCAGAATTGAAAATAACAGGCTTTAAAGCCGCACAGCCTAAGGAGTATTTTAAATGCTTAACAGCGTAAAAAATTTAAAGGGCTATAAATTGAAATGTACTGACGGTGAGATAGGCGAAGTGGATGAATTCTATTTTGACGACAGGTTCTGGGTTGTACGCTACCTGGTGGCTTCAACCGGGCAGGATTCTTTAAAAAAGCAGGTTCTGATATCACCTTGTGCTTTAAAAGAAGTTACAAGGGAAGATAAAAATATATATATACAACTGACGAAAAAGCAGGTTGAAGACGCGCCTTCTGTGGACGCGGATAAACCCGTAACACGGCAGTTTGAAGAGGATTATTACCATTTTTTTGGCTGGCCGGTTTACTGGAACGGCTCTTCAATATTAGACAATGCGGAAAAAAATACGGAATCACAGCCTGACACCAATAAGGTCTGGAATCCGAACCTTCGCGGGACAAAATATGTCACCGGCTACAACGTACATGCCGAAGAGGGACAAATGGGAAAGGTTGAAGATTTTATCATTGATGATGAGGTCTGGGCGATACGTTATCTGGTAATAAGCCTGGGCAAGTGGTTTGCGGACAAAAAAGTTCTTGTGTCCCCGCACTGGATAGAAAGCGTAAGTTTTGAAGAACTTAAAGTACACCTTAACCTTAAAATGAATGATGTAAAAGAATCTCCGGAATATACCCCGGAAACAATGCCTGACAGAAATTATGAAGAAAGGCTGCACCTGCATTACAAAAGGCAGGGTTACTGGAGGGATGACGGGCAGGCACATGAAGGTTAATGAAGTTTTAATAAATTAAGTATCTAAATAAGGCACCTAATATTAAAAAAACAGAAAGGAGGGGCAGATATGAGAAGGTCTGATTATGCGTTCGGAGGAATAGGAGTAGGAAGTGTTATCGCCATTATTCTTATGTGGCAGGTTCATCATTCCATACTGTGGTGTATTTTAGGAGCTTTTTTAAGCTGGTTTTATGTGGCGTTTTATGTTTTAAGGTATTACTTAAATTTGATTTAAAATTGAAATACAGGGAGGTTTTATGCGTAAATTATTTGTTTTAACCGTAATTGCACTGGCTTTTGCTTCTGCTTCTTTTGCCGCTTTTAATATCTCGGTTAGCGGCGGGTATTCTTACTCTTCAATGGAAAGTATGAATTCGTACTGGGAAACTATTAAAACTGACGCTGCAGCCTACACGACAACGTCAAACGCAAACTGGAAAGGGTATGGCAACGGGATATTTGGAAACGTTGACCTTAGCGTGAATCTTGATACCAATATCATGGCCGGCATAAGGACGGGCGTACAGTACATATTTCCGTCAACATATACCGGATACAGGCTTATAAATGTTCCGCCTTTGACCTGGATGTACACTGAAACATCAATTGCCAATTACCTTATACCTGTTATGGCGGGCTTAAACTTTTATATGCCGCTGGGCACTGAATCTGCCGTGGCATTAAGCGCGGGAGTATACGCGGGCTGGGGACTTGCGTACTGCGAACAGACTACTTCATACAATAACAGCCCGGATGTCCGTACGCTTTACGGTGCAAACGGTTTTGTGGCTGATTTGTCCGCGAAAGCTGAAATGAAAATCCTTCCATTCCTGTCTGTAAGTTTAAATGGCGGCTACAGGTTTGCCAAAATGACAAGCTTTAAAAATGTGGAAAGCGTAAGCGCGGAAGTGCCGGGTTACGGGCTTTACGTAATTCCGTCAGACGACCCGTTCAGTGATAACGAAGGAAAACCGGTTGAAGTGGATTTTTCGGGTATAAACATCGGCGTGGGCGTTAATTTAATTTTCTAAAAACAGCGCTTAACAGTGCATAAAAAGAGGAAAAAATGAGAAAAAAATTGTTGATGACAGTTATAGCGCTTTTTGCCTTTGTAACAATTGTTTCTGCTGATGTAAGCATTGCTGGCCATTCTGCCGCGGGCGGCGCGTACGCGGGTTCAAGGGGCCTTGGATTGGGAATTGTACTTGGTGTGGTAAACGGGCTTAGCGTCAAGAATTGGACAAGTGGAAATACAGCGTTTCAGTTTGACGCAACGTGGGACCTTAATTACGGCGGCGTGGGTTTTGGAGCCGCATACCTGATACATGATTTTAGCATCATCAGGGCGGATGACAATAAATTCCCGCTTTATTTTGGAATAAAAGGCTGGGCAGCGTTGGCGCACGGCGGGCTGGCGGCAGGAATACAGGTTCCGCTTGGAATAGCCTGGATACCAAGGGATGCTCCGATAGATGTTTTTCTGCAGATTGAACCCGGCATAAGCGTAGTTCCGGCGGTAAGGTTTACCGGCGGCGGCGGGCTGGGTATAAGATTCTGGTTTAATTAACTTCAGGGCGTTTTTTTGAGGGGGGATACTTCCTGCATATCTTTTAAAAGGATATGCAGGAAGGTAAGCATTAATCATAGGGTTTTTCAATTATGGCACCTGTCTACGGTTATCTTTTAAGATAATTTAAATTTTTTTTATAAATGGCCTTTGGATAAAAGAAGATAAAAAGGGGAATGCGGCTGTTACAAAGCGCCGTCCGCGGGTATATCATTAATATAAGCGGGATTTTGATGCTGCACAGGAAAAAAAGCCGCGCCGGAGGTTTTATGAAAAAAATTCTTATTTTTTTTGCTGCGGTATATTTTTTAACGGGGTATGCTTTTGGAAGTGTTAATCCTGAACAGAAAAAAGCGGAAATTGACGGAGATAAATATTTTACCGCCGGCAAAACAAGTTTTCGCGCTGATAAATCCATAAAAAGCATAAATTCCGCTATTGCGTCCTATGATAAGGCGCTGGGCGGCGGAAAAATAAATCCTGCCATTATGGTTAAGTATGTTGACGCCTGCGATTTTAAACACCGCTATTTTACCAAAAAATCTTCTGATAAGAAAAAAGCCTATGAAGCGCTGATAAAACGGTTTGAATCTTCTGATAAGAAGCTTTTAAAAACCGCGGAATATAACTATGTTATGGCGCTGCTTTGGGGCAGGCGGGGGGAAATAACCCAGAATGTGATGGACAACAGCAATAAGGATGTTGCTGAAAAAATAAAGTTTTACGGAGAAGAACTTTACCGCATTGATAAAAATTACAGCGGTTCATTTGCCTGCAAGATACTGGGCAGGCTGCATTATATGTCGCCCAACATACCGGTTTTTTTCGGATGGCCGGATAAAAATAAATCAAAGTCCTATCTTACAGAGTTTTTAAAGGCCAATCCGGCAGACACCGAAGGGGGGATGTTTCTGGCTGACACCCTTTGGGAAATGGGCGATACCAAAGGCGCGAAAGAGCTGTATATAAAAACAGCGGCGTTTATACCCGATAAAGAAAACCGTTATTATGCCAAAGCTTCTGTGAAAGCCCATAAAAAACGTATGAAAAAACTGAATATTGCCCTTAAATAATAAATTTTATATTTGGGTTTTTAAATCTGATAAAAGTCAATAAAAAAGGGAATCATGGCATAACTAAATGTATTTACTGTGTGTATGCTTGTTTAAGGAAAGAATTACAGTTCTTATTGTAAATGGAGGGAATTATGTCTTTTAAAAAACCGCTTTTTGGAATACAGTTTTTTCAGAATATTCGGCAAAGAAAGCCCGGCAGCTTTTTCACCCCATATACCCTGCCGCTGTTTTTAAATATGAAGTATGCAGAAAAAAATACTTCGTTAAACCGGAAGAAAGAATGGTTTTTTAATGAAAGAAAATGAAAAAAATCTGAAAAAAAGCAGTAAATTTTCCGCGGTATCCGCAGGCGTGATCCTGCTTAGCCTTTCCTTAATTGTGGCGGCAATATCAATCCGGGAGTTTATGAAGATAGAGAAAGGCGAAAAAGACAGGCAGCACATTAACCTTGTTATAAATCAGGCTGACGATTTTTACCTTGAACTGCTGGAAACTGAAACCGGCATGCGCGGATATTTACTTACAGGAAACAGTAGTTTTCTTCAAAATTACGGTAAATCAGCCGTAATGACGCCCGGACGCATTGAAACTTTAATGAATAGTACACCTTCTTCGGAGGGTCGTAAATATCTGGAAGCCATGATATCAATGGTGAAAGCAAAGATGGAATTAGCGGCTAAAACTGTTCATCTTTACAAAGCCGGCGAAAAAACAGCGGCCCTGGAACTTTTAAACACCGGTGAAAGCATAAGGCTTATGGATTCCATACGGCTGCAGTTAAATGCCTTTAAAAAGATTGAACAGGATAGCCTGAATAAAAAGGAAGGCGCTTTCAGGCAAAGTATGCGCTATATGTTTATAATAATTATGGCAGCCGGCCTGATAATGATGGTGATAGCGGTTTCTTACGCGCTGATGGTTTACCGCGGTTCAAAAAACAGGCTGAAAGACGCTATGGCGGCTGAAACGTCCCGCCTTTTGGGTATGCAGGAAGATTTAAACGTGGAACTTTTGAATATAAATGCGCTGCTTCAGATAAGCGAAGAAAAATTTGCGGTCACCATTAATTCCATAGGCGACGCGGTTTTAGCCACGGACAGAGGCGGAAACATAACACTTTTAAATCCGCACGCTGAGAAACTGACCGGATGGAAGTTTTCAGAGGCTTTAGGGCATCCTGTGGAAGAAGTTTTCCATATTATAAATCAGGAAACGCGCAAACCAAGCTTTATACCCATAAAAGAAACCCTGGAACATGGAACGGTGCACGGGCTTGGAAGCCACACAATACTTATATCACGCGGCGGTGCTGAATTTGTTATAGCAGATTCCTGCGCGCCCATACGCGGCCGTGACGGCAGAGTGGCCGGAGCCGTGCTTGTGTTTAGGGATATTACAGAGCGTTCAAAAATTGAAATGGGGCTTGAAAAATCAAGAAAGCAGCTTGATATAATAAAAAGGTCAGAAGATGAAGCCCGTGAGTATTCGGAAAGCATAATTAATACAATCCGCGAACCGTTGATTTCGCTGGATCAGGACTTAAGGGTAGTATCTGTCAGCCGTTCATTTTACGAAGTTTTTAAAGTTAACCCCGAAGAGACAGTGGGGCAGCTTATATATGACCTTGGAAACAAACAGTGGGACATACCAAAACTGCGCGAACTTCTGGAAACAATCCTGCCGCAAAAAGCCACCTTTGACAATTATGTGGTTGAACACGACTTTACAACTATAGGCAGGCGTATAATGCTTTTAAACGCCAGGCAGATACAAAGGGTAATGGGCAAAGACCGTATAATACTGCTGGCAATTGAAGATATAACGGAGCGCAGGGAAATAGAAAACGGGCTGGAAAAAGCGCGCAAGGAACTGGAAACCACAAAAATATCAGAGGACGCCGCGCGTGAATACTCAGAGAGTGTTATTAATACAATCCGCGAGCCCCTTCTTGTGCTTGATCAGGACCTAAGGGTTGTTTCTGTAAGCCGTTCATTTTACGAATTTTTTAAGGTAAAACCCGAAGAGACCGTGGGGCAGCTTATATATGACCTTGGAAACAAACAGTGGAACATTCCAAAACTTAGAGAGCTTCTTGAAACAATCCTTCCAAAGCAGGCCACATTTGACAATTACGAGGTTGAACATAATTTTGCCACAATAGGCAGGCGCATAATGCTTTTAAACGCGCGTCAGATTATAAGGGTTCTGGGAAAAGAGAGGATAATACTTCTATCTGTTGAGGATATTACCGGGAGAAGGGATATAGAAAACGGGCTGGAAAGGGCGCGGGAGGAATTAAAAGACCTGGCCACGGAATTAGAGCGTGCGGCCACGGCGAAGTCGGAATTTCTGGCAAACATGTCACATGAATTAAGGACGCCGTTGAATTCCATAAATGGTTTTTCGGAAGTGCTCTATGACGAATCTTTTGGGCCTTTAAATGAAAAACAGAAAAAATATGTGAATAATGTCCTTACAAGCGGCAAGCACCTGCTGCTTTTAATAAATCAGATACTTGATATGGCGAAAGTGGAATCCGGAAAAATGAAACTGGAACTTGTTTTGCTTCCCACTGAAACTCTTTTAAATGAAATATCACTGCTGGTGGCCGACCTTGCCGGAAAAAAGAACCTGCACATACAGCTTGATATAGAGCCGGGGCTGCCTGACATAGAAGCTGATGAACTTAAGGTAAAAGAGATAATATACAACCTGCTTTCAAACGCGGTTAAATTCACGCCGGAAGGCGGTAAGATAGGAATGAAAGCTAAAAAATGCGGATTGAACGTGGAAGTTACGGTATGGGATACCGGAGTGGGTATTGCCGCGGAGAACATGGAAAAAATATTTGAAGGTTTTTTCAGGGTGGACACGCCGTTTTCAAGGGTGACGGAAGGTACCGGGCTGGGCCTGCCTTTGTCAAAAAAAATGGTGGAACTGCACGGCGGAAACCTCTCTGTAAAGTCAAAAGGGCTGGATAAAGGCACTGCTGTCACGTTTACACTTCCGATAGTATCAGAATGGAGCGTAAAAAAATGAAAAATAAAGTTGTTGTTGTTGACGACAATAAGAATAACCTGTTGCTTGAAAAAGACCTTCTGGAACTTGACGGTTTTGAAGTTTTTACCGCGCGGGACGCGACAGGCGGAATTGAAGCCGCCAGGTCAATTAATCCGGATGTAATAGTTATGGATGTAAGGCTGCCGGATATGCGGGGAACTGACGCGGCTATGATACTGCGGCAGGACAGGCTTACAGAGGGAATACCGATAGTATTTGTCACGGCTTCCGTAATGGAGGAGGGCCTTGAAGAGGTAAGGGGTGTTATAAATTCAGGATTTATAGGAAAACCTATAGACACGCGTACGTTTGCCAAAACCATAAGGGGCTTTATAAGATGAACAGTAAAAAAAATAAAAGGCGGGCTGTATCATGTGGATAAAAGTACTTATCGCTGATAAAGACAGCCAAAGCAGGGCGCTTGCCGCCGGAATTCTTCTTGAAATGGGCTGTGAAGTGGAACTGTCCGGGGATGAAAAAGAAACGGCTGAAAAAGCCGAAGAGTTCAAACCTGAAATAATTTTTATGGATGTTCAAACAGCAATAACCGGAGCCGCCGAAATAATTTCGCGCCTGCGGCAGAAAGATAAATGGAATCCGTTACAAATAGCGGCTTTGGCACAGCCCGGGCTTTCTAAAATAGAGGTTAAGAATTTAGAGGAAATATATGACGCTGTGCTGATAAAACCTGTCAGCGCTTCAGGATACAAAGAATTTATTGAAAATTTCAGGGCAAAAAATAACGGTTATGTGAATAAATTCAGGATACTGTGCGTGGATGACGAACCGCTTAATCTTGAACTGTTGGAAGCCATACTTATTCCTGCCGGCTACAATGTAATAAAAGCGGCAGACGGCAGCGCGGCGCTTGTACTTCTGAAAAATAAAGAAATAGATTTGGTGCTTCTTGACGTCATGATGCCGGGGTTAAACGGGTATGATGTATGCAAACTTATCAAGGCTTCGCCGGAAACATCAGGTGTGCCTGTGGTAATGATAACGGCTTTGTCCGGCAGGGAAGACAGGATTAAAAGTATTGAAGCCGGTTCTGAAGATTTTATTACAAAACCGTTTGAAAAAGCGGAAGTGCTGACCCGCATAAGGAAACTGCTTGAAATATCCGAAAAAAATTCAAAGATTGTTTCGCTCTTTGGGGTTTTATCAGGGCTGGCTGACAGGGGAAACAGGTCAGCCGAACTGCTTAAAAACAGCAGGTTTAATTTCTTCACGGAAGTTGACGAACTTATGACGGGGATTGCGTCTGCCAACGGACGCGGGCCGCGCGGCATGCTTATTGGCACTAATGAAATAGGGTGGCTGCATTATGATATGAATTCCGGGTTCAGCAAAAAGCCGGGAAAAAGTTTTCCCGGGAATAACCTTTCGTTTCTGCTTGAAGGCAATACAAGGATGTTTTATTCAGGCGAATATGAACACCCGCAGGATGAAGCGGTTAAGGTCTCCGGGGTTCTTTCAAAGGCGGGTATAAACGCCGGGAATTTTATCTGCCGGGCAGGCGCGGGCTTATGCGCGGCGGCGTACGGATATAAGAAAAACGTAAATGAACAGGATGCGGTGATACTTAAAGCCATTACCATGCAGATTATGTTTCTGCGTTCCGTGTCGCAGCAGATAAAAGAAACAGAACAGGCTTATGATTATCTTGTGTTAACCCTTGCGCGCGCCGCGGAAGCAAATGACGAAGATACCGGAATGCATATTGTAAGGGTGGGAGAGTACGCTGCTATGCTTTCTGCCAGGCTTGGGCTTGATAAAACTTTTACCGAAAAAATACGGATGCAGGCGCAGATGCATGATGTGGGCAAGATACACATAAAATCTGAAATATTAAGAAAACCAGGCCCTTTAACACCTGAAGAATTTGAAGTCATGAAACTGCACACGGTATTTGGGGCAAAAATAATAGGAAGCCAGGACTGGCTTTCAATGGGCCGCAGGATTGCGGCCAGCCATCATGAAAAATGGGACGGCAGGGGATACCCTGAAGGGCTTGCGGGAAAAGAGATACCGCTTGAAGCCCGCATAACCACAATAGCAGACCAGTATGACGCGCTTAGAAATGCAAGGGTTTATAAGCCTGCTTTTGACCACCAAAAAACGGTTGACATAATTGTAAAAGGCGACGGCAGGACCAATCCCGGCGATTTTGACCCTTCTGTATTAAGAGTATTTACCGAGTACGCCGCAGATTTTGAGGCGATATACGAAAAATTAAAGTGCTAAGGGGTAAAAAATGGAAGCAAAAATTCTTATTGTGGATGACGAACCAAAAAACGTTGAACTGCTTGAAGCGCTGCTGAAACCGGAAAATTATACGCTGGTAAAGGCGGAAAACGGGAAAGAGGCTTTGGAGTACCTTTCGCATAATTACGTTGAACTGATACTGCTTGATGTGATGATGCCCGGCATGTCGGGTTTTGACGTGCTGGAAGAAATAAGGAAAAGCGCGGCGGACAAGGCGGTGCCGGTTATAATTCTGACCGCCCTTAAGGAAAGGGAGGACAGGTTAAAAGGCCTTGGCGCGGGCGCGGATGATTTTATTTCAAAGCCATTTGACAAAGCCGAACTGGTATTTAAGGTAAGGACACAGGTAAACTTGTCGCTTTTAAGAAGGCAGATAAACGAAAAAGAAAAACTTTACAGCATGATGGATCTGGTGCTTGAAGGCACGGCGGTAACCGATGAAAATTTTAATGTACAGCAGATAAACAGCAAGGCGCTTGATATGCTGCAGTTAAAAGAGTTAAAAGGCAGCCTTGCCAAATTTATACTGGAAAAATTTGGGCACGACATAACAAAATTTCCGGAAAGCAGCGTGTTTGTTGCGGGACGGGGCGAAACCACATCTGCTCCGTCGTTTTTCTTTTCTATTGAATACCGAAGGGTGGAAGGGGGGGATGGGGAAGGCAGTTCCTGTGTGTTTGTATTTAAAGATGTCACAGATGAGCACACCAGAAACAGGATGAAGACGGATTTTCTATCCCTTATATCGCATAAACTGCGCACGCCTTTGACGGTAATAAGCGGCTATTCAAAAATGCTTGAATCATTCGCGTCTGACGAGAAGTTAAAGGACATGGCACACGCGATAGTAAGCAGCAGTCAGACGATGGAAAATCTTATAAAAAGGATACTTTATTTTGTGGAAATAGAAAACAGGGCAAGGGACGGTTCTGACGAGCTTCTTGATATAAGGGCGATAATGGATGTGTATTCCGCCGAATTCAAAAAACCCTATGAGTTAAACCTTAACCAGGACGAGATGAGCGTGAAGTACTGGCAGAAGATGGCGGCTGAAGAACTTATAAGCAACGCGTTTAAGTTTAATGATAAGCCCACGCTTGAATTGGATGTGAAGGTGACTGAAAAAAGCCTTATTGTAGAGGATAACGGCCCCGGCATGTCCGAAACAAACCGCAAAAAAGCATTTGACTCTTTTTACCAGGGGTACCGTAACTCCTCCGGCAATACTCCAGGAGTTGGGCTTGGCCTTTCCATAGTAAAAAGGCTGGCTGAAACTGCCGGACTGGAAACCCGCCTGGAAATTACAAAGTATGGCGGCCTGCGGGTAATTGTAGAGAAAAAAATTGTAATAAAGCCTGCCAAGGCTTAAGCGTAAAAAAATTTCCGGAGCTGCAGTTTATGAAAATAAAAATATTACTTGTTGACGACGAACCAAAAAATATTGAACTTATTGAAGCGCTGCTTGCTCCGGAAGATTACGTGGTTGAAAAAGCAAATAACGGCCCGCAAGCTGTAAGTTTTTTAAATTCGTTTCAACCTGACCTTGTCCTTTTGGATATTCTTATGCCCGGTATGTCCGGCTATCAGGTGCTGGAAGAGATAAGAAAAAATCCCGCAACCGGCGCCGTTCCGGTAATTCTGCTGTCCGCCTTTAATGACAAAGAACACGTAATAAGGGGAATACAGGCGGGGGCTGATGATTTTATCACCAAGCCATTTGATAAAACAGAACTTGTCAGCAGGGTCAAAACACAGGCGGGACTGTCAGTCTTAAGAAGGCAGATAAATGAAAAAGATAAGCTTATAAGCGTGATAGAACTGGTATCTGACGCAATTGTAATAACAGATGAAAATTACAATATTATGCATTCAAACGCGCTTGCTGACGGGCTGCTGAAGATTAATAAATTTAAGGGTAATTTTGCCTCTTTTCTGGCGGAAAAGTACGGCCGCGTTATTGATAAGAACGACGAAAAAGGGACTTTTATAATGGAAATACCGGCTGTTAATACCACAGCAATGTCTTACATTTCTATACGCTTCGCGAAATCCACGTCAAAAAGCGGGAAAACAGAGGCTTTTGTTTTTGTCATAAGGGACATATCGGAAGAATATGGAAGAAACAGGATGAAAAGGGATTTTATTTCGCTTATATCAGACCGGCTGCGCGCGCCGCTTGCGGTTATCAACGGCTACTCCAGGCTTATTGCCGCGCATCCTCCCGAAGAACAGCTTGCCCAGCTGGCCCTTGCGCTTGTCCGCAATGCGGAACTGACCGAAAAACTGGCAATGAGAATGACTGAATTTGCCGGGATGGATGATATCTATTACGCTGACAGGGAAGACGGGTATAAAGGAAACAGTATAAGCACCCTTGATTTAAAGCAGATGGCAGAAACTTTTGAAACAGTCTATAAAAAAAATTACGAATTAAAAGAAAACAGCGCGCTGACAGACTTAAAAAAGTGGCAGAAAACGGTCCTTAAAGAACTGATTGAAAATTCATTTAAATTTTCCGACAAAGAAAAGGTTGTGCTTAAAGTCACGGCTGACAAAGGTGAAATTTGCGTGGAAGACAACGGGCCGGGAATAGAAAAATCTGAAATTGAAAGCGTTTTTAAGCCGTTTTACAGTTTATCAAAAGAACAGCAGGAAGAGTATACGGGCACGGGTCTGGGGCTTGCTGTGGTAAAAAGGCTGGCTGAATCGGCAGGCAATATTGTTGAACTTATGACACCGCAGAATGGCGGGTTAAGGGTGGTTATACACGCGGCGGCAGCCCCGCCGGATACGGCTATTGATGTAATGAATTAAGTCAATAAATAGCGGAACAGGGGCATAACGCGGCAGATTTTCATCAGGTATGATTTAAGTATAAACCAATGGAGGTTTGCAGATGATAAGAAAGAAATTTTTGTTATGGATGAAAAAAGAACCTAAAAATTCACAGGAAAGCCGGGCAGGGCTTGTAAGCACGGCGCCTGATGACATTCCCGTGCAGAACAGTTTTAAGCATGGCAACGGCATTCACGGCAGAATTAAAGCGGCAAGTCAAAGTATGGTGAATATGCCCAATAAAACGCGGGATTACCGCTGATGTGCTTTTCGGCAGGGGCAAGCCTTACAGCAGGAGTGCTGCTGACTTTTATAGGGGTGGAAACGCTTAAAAAAGTGCATAAACCGGCGCAGTTAATTTTTGCGTCCATTCCTTTATTTTTTGCCATTCAGCAGTTTGCGGAAGGTATTTTATGGCTGACGATAGCGCGGGAAGGCTACCAGGGCGTGCGTACGGCGGCCACGTATATGTTTATAATAATGGCGCAGATATTGTGGCCGGTAATGATACCGCTTTCCGTACTGCTGCTTGAAAAAAACAGCATACGTAAAAAAATTCTTTATGTGATGGCATTCATGGGATGCGCCGTAGGAATATACGATGCGTATCTGCTTATCGCTCATGGAATATACGCAGAGGTAAGTTCCAGGCATCTTACTTATCAAAGCGGATTTCAGGACGATTTAGGCTGGACAGCGCTTATACTTTATCTGGCGGTGACTGTCCTTCCGCTCTTTATTTCGGGCGTTAAAAGGATGTACATACTTGGAATAATTATGGCTGTTTCGTTTGCCGTATCGGCTGTTTTTTATATGCAGTGCCTTACGTCAGTCTGGTGTTTTTTCGCGGCTGTAATAAGTTTTGTTGTGTTTTACATAATACGGGACGCGCACAGGCAGATGGATTTTAGTTCTGAAAAAAAGAAATAAAAGGGGGAAACAATGGATATGATAATTGTGGTGTGTGTAATAGTCACTACTGCGGCTATTACCACAGGGACGGTATTTTTTATAATTACCATGGTGCAGGTAAGAAAGACAGCCAAAGAACTTGAAGGCGTGGCTGAAATTATTAACATGGCGGCTCCGTTTGTTGAATTGATGTTTTTGGGAAAAGGGATAGTTGCTAAAATTGTAAAAAAAATAAGCGGCTTTTTGGGAAAAACCGCTAAAGGAGGAAAAAAATGAGCGAACATAACGCTGGAGACGCAGTATTAGCTTTGCTTTTGGGTACGGTAATCGGCGCGGGCCTTGGTGTTTTTTATGCGACGCAGCCCGGCAAGGAAACAAGAAGAAAAGTAAGGGTTTTCATTGAGGGGATAGGGGAAAAGACAGGGGAAATTATTGACGAAGGAAAGGATACATTTGAAGAACTTGTACACCCTTCAAAAACAGCGGTGAAAAAGTAAAACTTTTTTAATGCCTGTTTTGGGCGGGGAGTAAAATCCGCCCGAAACAGGTGACTGTTGTAAAAAATCTAAAATATACAAATTTAAAGTGATACTTTAAATTTGTATATTTTAGTATATAATTAAATACAGGCACAGCTGGAATTTTTAAATCCAATTAAGATGTGGAGGGGGAAATGAAAAAAGCGGAATTAAAGCAGAATCAGGCGGAAAAAGTTCTGGAAATTTTAAAAGAGCGTTTTGAAAAGAACTTGTACAGGCACAAAGGCATTAAATGGGCGGATGTACAGAAGAAGCTTCTGTTAAAACCGGCCATATTATGGACGCTTAATGAAATGGAAAGAACCGGCGGCGAGCCGGATGTAATAAATATTGATAAGAAAAAAACCGCGTATGTTTTCTGTGACTGCAGCGCCCAGACGCCCGCAGCACGCACAAACGTGTGTTATGACAGGGAAGCCCTAAATTCAAGAAAGCAGTTTAAGCCAAAAAATAACGCTGTTGATATGGCATCTGATATGGGAATTGAACTTTTAACAGAAGAGGAATATATGGCGCTACAGAAACTTGGGGAGTTTGACACAAAGACATCAAGCTGGATAAAGACCCCTGATGACGTAAGGAAATTAGGCGGCGCGCTGTTTGGCGACAACCGTTTTGGCAGGGTTTTTATTTACCACAACGGCGCGGAATCATACTATTCTGTAAGGGGTTTCAGGGGTATTGTAAAGATGTAAAGAAATGTTAACGCGGGCACTTGCGTTAAGCGGTTATTTTCTGATATATTATTAATGCGGTAAATAAAAACAAAGGAGAACGGGAATGCGAATAATATCAACCGGAAATATTTAAAACCGGCAAACGCGCCCGTAATCTTTCTGTACGCAGCGCCTGTCTGCCGGCAACAATCAAATGGCAGGAGGCCTCTATGTTCCAAAAGTTTCTAAACTTTAATAAAGTCACTTTTTCCTACGATTCTATGTCTGCTCCGCTTATCGCGGAATTGTCGCATTCCTTTCCGCCCGGATGGTACGCGATAGCAGGTGCTAACGGCACGGGTAAGACAACTTTTCTAAAACTGGCTTCAGCTATTATTATGCCCGATTCCGGAACTGTCACAATACCCGGCAGTGTCTATTACTGTGAGCAGAGAACGGACACGCCGCCTGAAATATCACGTAAGATGATTGATGATAATAACGGCAGCGCGGAAAATGCCATGCGAAAATTGGGGGTACAGCGCGGCTGGTTTGATAACTGGCAGGTACTTTCGCATGGCGAGCGTAAAAAGTTTCAGCTTGCGTGCGCGCTGTGGATGAATCCGGACGTGTTATGCGTGGACGAGCCGTTTAATCACCTTGACGCCGCGGCAAAGCAGGCGGTTGTTTCCGCGCTTAAGGGGTACGCGGGTATTGGGCTTCTTGTAAGCCATGACAGGGAAACGTCCGATGAACTTTGCCGTGGGTGCCTGATTATTGACGGCAATAGGATAACGGCGCATAATAGAGGCATATCAGACGCTCTGGTAACTCTGGATATTATTAATGCTTCAAAAAAGAAAGAGTTCATGGAAAAACAGCGCGGGCTTCGGCGTTTATCAGATGAGCTAACGAATAGAAAAAACAAAGCGATGCAGGCGGATTCGAAACGCTCCAAGAAACACCTTGACAGGCATGATTCTGACGGGCGTGCCAAAATAGACCTTGCAAGGCTGACCGGAAAAGACGCGGTAGCGGGTAGGCTTCAGAAACAAATGGAAAAAAGAGTACTGCGGGTTTCGGATGAGCTGGGAAGGATTGAATATATAAAGGAAAAAAGGCATGTAATATTCCTGCCAGGCTCTAAAAGCCGCAGAAACTATATTTTTAAAACGGAAAGGCACGTTATTGGCATGGGTAATAAAACACTTGTTATTCCACGGCTGATTCTTGATACACATGAAAAGGTGTCGGTTACAGGCGGTAATGGCGCGGGAAAAAGCACGTTTATTAATTTTATGATGCAGGGAATAAATACCGAAGAAGGGCACATTTGCTATATTCCGCAGGAAATAACAAAAGTACAGTCAGATAAAATCTGGAAGCAGATCCGCGCCATGAACGGGGCAGATCTTGGGCGCGTGCTTGTGATTATCAGCAATCTTGGTTCGGACCCAAAACAGCTTCTGCAGAGTGTTTCGCCAAGCCCCGGTGAGACAAGAAAGCTTATGCTTGCCATGGGGATAATGAAAACCCCACATATTATAGTGATGGATGAACCGACAAATCACATGGACATAATATCAATTCAGTGCCTTGAAACCGCGCTTAAGGAATGCCCATGCGCCGTAGTTCTGGTAAGCCATGACATAAAGTTTTTAAATGCGATTACCGATAAAAACTGGCACATTGAATGCGGAGGGAATGAGAGTTTAATGTTGACAGAAACACGGCGGACGGGTTTTAATGATGTTATGAAAGGGTAAAAAAGTCAGATAAGCGGAGGGGAAATGGCAAAATATGAAAAACAGCTGCGCGAGGAGTTTTTAAAATTCATTACAGACCACAGCCCCAGATACGGCAACTGGTATGTGGGGATTGCGAAAAAAGCGGAAGACGCGCTTTACAAAAAACACAAAGTTGATAAAAAGAATGACCTTTGGCTTTGGGATGTTGCCACAGATAACAGGGAAGCAAAAATGCTTGAAGAGCACATGCTTATGATGGGTGTGGATGGGGACGCCATAAATTCTGACCCGAAGGCAGTTCAGGTTTATATATACAAGAAGACAGCAAATACGGTGCAGTAGAATATGGCAACTGACAAAAGCTTCGCGGATTTTATTGTGGACCAGATGCAGGGGGCAGGCGGGGTTACCGCAAAAAAGATGTTTGGGGAATACGGCCTTTATAAAGACGGGGTAATTGTCGCGCTTATCTGCGATGATAAACTTTTCGTTAAACCTACCAAAGCAGGGGAAGAATTCATACTTAAAGATGATAAAGTCACGCTCGGTGCTCCTTATCCCGGCGCAAAGATGTACTTTCACATTAAGGACAGGTTTGAAGAAAGGGAATGGATAAGCACGCTTATTAAGCTGTCAAAAAATGAACTTGGTGAAGTTAAGCCTAAACGTAAAAAGAAAAAATAATCAGCGGAATTTATGTTTAATGTATATGCTGAATGGGAATTTTTGGGTAAGTTTATGTGGTAATTAAAAGTATTATTATGGTATATTTATCCGTGCGGCTGCGCAATACGGGGATGTAATCGGGGATAAACCGGATAATTTGCCTGTGTTTTGCCTGTTATGTTTAATAAAATACCTGCAAAGCGGCTGCATAAAAATTAAGGGGAGAAGAAAACATGAAAAAAGGCGTACTATTTATTTGGGTAATTATGGTATTTACAGTTTTTATTTTTGGATGTAAAAAGAACAATCCTACAGCGCCGGCGGCTGAACCCACGCAGATTCCTGCGGCAGAAGACACACTTACGGCAACTGCCACAATAACAATAACGCCCGGCGATTCCGCCACAATTACCCAAACCGCGTCGCCGGTTTTATCGCCGTCGTCAACATGCACCGCTACCCGTACAGCCACCCGCAGGGCAACCCGCACAAGGACTCCGGCTGCCACTGCCACTTTCACACGCAC
Organism: Candidatus Goldiibacteriota bacterium HGW-Goldbacteria-1; assembly: GCA_002839855.1. Classification (NCBI taxonomy): domain Bacteria; phylum Candidatus Goldiibacteriota; species Candidatus Goldiibacteriota bacterium HGW-Goldbacteria-1. Next base: position 226,891 of record PGYV01000004.1, on the reverse strand, counting down.
AGCCACCCGGACAATTACAAGGACGATAACCAATACCGTAACGCTGACACATACCTCAAGCAATACACCAAATGCGACACAAACACACGTTGCCGCTGTTGCAACCCAGACCGCTGTTGCGGTGCCTGTGTACAGCTCGCAGTTTGGGGCTTCTGGCACAGGAAATGGGCAGTTTAACCTGCCCGCGGGAATTACAGTTATAGGTTCAAATGTTTATGTTTGCGACAGGAATAATAAAAGGATTCAGCAGTTTACAACTGCCGGCGGATATGTAAGGCAGTGGGGAGATTCAACCACTTTTGTTAATCCGCAGGGAATAGACGGTTATGCCGGAACCGGGGAAGACGTTGTGTTTATAACGGATTCTACAAAAATAAAAAAGTTTGGAATCGGCGGAACAACTCCTACATATTACGGAGCAAGCGCTGAAAGTTTTGGCGGCGGATCAAACGGCGCCTGGGGCGGCACAATGGCAACCGTGACATCGGATAGTTTTTATTTTGTGCCTGATACCGACAATAATTTGATTAAAAAGATGGATTTGTCCAATGTAAAGCAGAGCCAGTTTGGAACCGCGGGATCGGGCACAGGACAGTTTAATAATCCGTGCGCTATTGCGCCGGACAATAAAACAACCACGCAATATTTTTACGTGGCAGATACATTTAATAACAGGGTGCACAAATTTACAGCCGGCGGGACGCATGTTTTAACCTGGGGAAGCGCGGGTTCAACGAACGGTAAATTTAATACTCCTTATGGAATTGCGGTGGATTCAAGGGGTTTTGTGTATGTATCTGATATGACTAACAGGATACAAAAGTTTGATTCTTCAGGTAATTATCTTTCAAAGTGGGGAAGCGCCGGTACGGGAAACGGGCAGTTTGATATCCCGGGAGCCATCTACATAACCGGCAATGTTTTTTATATAGTGGATGCTTATAATAACAGGGTGCAGAAGTTCACGTATTAAAAATATAAAATTAAATCTGTTATAAACAGGGGGATGCAGCTGCATCCCCCTGTTTAATTTATTTAACAGTTGTTAATTATATTTAACAAAGATGAACTGTGTAAAACTTCCGGGGGTTTAATAATTATTAAATGTAATATAAGAGGTATGGCGGGTATTGAATGAAAGTTGCTTTTATGTTACAATTGTTACAAATATGTAACACAGGAGAGTTATGAAAATAAATTCCGGAGTTTTAAAGGTATTAAGCTCAGAGGATAAGATAAAAATCCTTAAATTCATGCTGGGACAAAAAAAGTTTCCGGACATGAGTGAAAGGGAATTAAGCCGTGTAATTGGGGTTTCAAATGTAAAACTAAACAGGGCGCTTGCTGAATTTAAGGAAATTAACCTTACCACAGTAAAAGGCGTTGGCAATTCAAATGTATGGGCGGTAAATGAAAATAGTTACGCATATTCCGTTCTAAAACCCATAATAGACTCGGCTGCACAAAAAAATGTACCGTTTGGCGATATGGCATCAAGGCTGAAAAAGGCTTTTAAAAATGCAGATGTAAAAGAGATAAAGATATTCGGTTCTGTTGCGGTAAAAAAAGAAACAGATACAAGCGATATTGATGTGTTTGTGCTGGTTAAAGATAATAATAAAAAGAAAGAAGCTATGGATATAATAGACAGGCTTTCTGCGGATTTTCTTGAACTGTATGGAAATGTCCTTAATGGGTATATACTTACCGAAAAAGAGTATAAAGACAGAAAAAATCTGGCACTAATCGGCAACATAGAAAAAAAGGGGATTAAAATAGTATAAATCAAATACAAGTAGGATGATATTAAAGGGAGGGGATAATGGCGGAAAATAAGACACAGCCCACAAAGAAAGACGCAATGAAATACATAAACTCCATAAAGGATATTCAGCTTAAAGAGGACTGCCTAAAGCTGGCGTCTATAATGGAAAAGGCGGCAGGAGAGAAACCTGTTATGTGGGGGCCGTCTATTGTGGGTTTTGGGAAAGTACATTACATTTATAAATCAGGACGGCAGGGCGACTGGATGAAAACCGCCTTTGCGGCAAGAAAAGGCAAAATTTCAGTGTATATTTTTCCCAATATTGATGATTATCCTGTGGAACTTGGAAAGCTTGGGAAACATTCAAGGGGAAGGGCGTGCCTTTATATCCGCAGGCTGTCAGATATAGACATCACGACTCTTGCGTTTATGATAACGGATTCGGTTAAAAAGTTTAAAAGCGGGGTTTATAAAGCGCCGGGAGTAAAATAAAAAGTTTTGTGTATTGTAAGCTGTTATGTATGCGAAATTTTACGGCTGCCGAAAGAAATGCCGTCAATGAAAAGGGGTTATATGTATGGTGACAATAAAATCTGAAATGTGCTCCGGCTGCGGGCAGTGCGTTGAAATCTGCCACGAAAGCTGTATGAAATTGTCGGGTAAAAAAATAACTATAGATTATGATGCGTGCAGCGAATGCGGGCAGTGTGTTGCGATTTGTTCTTCGCGGGCGCTTTGGTGGGATGAAAAGGCGCCGGAAAAAATAACCGCTGACTGCAGCGTGGACGCGGCGCAGATGAAAAAGTTCTTAATGTCCCGCCGCACAGACAGAAATTTTCTGCCTGAAAAACCGCCTGTGGATATTTTGCATGATATTATTAATATAGGCGCTTACGCGCCGTCGCACACGCATACTTTCAGGGCCATTATAGCGTATGATGACGCGGTTATAGACGCTGTTGACAACGGGCTTTTTAAGATAACAAAAGGCATATATAATAACTATTTTAAAAATCCGGTAATCCGTTTTCTGCTTACATCGCTTCTGCCGGGCGCGCTTAAAAAAGAGTATTTTAAAGGCGAACCGAAACTTGCACATTCAATAAAAATTGGCAGGTCGTACGAATCAAGGCCGCCTGCGATAGTTTACCTTGTATCAGGCGGCAGCGCCCCGCTTACAATTGAAAGCGCGCAGTATATACTTTACAATATGGACCTTTACGCAAGAACCCTTGGGCTTGGGTGCAGAAACCTTACAGGCAATAATATGTTTATAAACAAAAGCGCGGCTGTAAGAAAGGCGCTGGGCATTAAAAAAGGCGAAAAGATTTATGCTGCCGCGGCTTTTGGGTACAGGGCAAAAAAGTTTAAGAATATGGTAACAGGCAGGTCGTTGCCGGGAAATGTGATTTAATGGAAGAGAATAGTAATATGTCAATTTAAGAAGCGGGATATGAAATTATAACCGGCTTCAATTTCCTGTTATAACCTGAAAACGTCACGCGTAGATTACTTAGACAGTAAAATATTAAATGAAAAAAATCGGCAGTTTTTTTACGGCGAATATGATATTTCCTGCGTATAGCAGGGTATTATAAGGAAGGACCTTTCTCCGGGGCAAGGTGTTATTGCCTGATTCGTAATTTAGTGGCGGCGGGTTGAATATATGTGTTATTATCCGGTAAGTGACAATAACAGGCATGGTAAAAAAACAGTTTCTGATGCTGAAATTTTTTTGTAAGTCAGAAGAGGAGAATCAGTGAAACGGCTTTTAATTGTGATGGTTTTATTTATGATTTTTCCTTATGCTTTGTTTTCTTCCTGGGTGGATGTTGACGGCACGGGGACGGCGGAGGTGCTTATACATCCTCCGTTTGTAATGACATCAACTTTTTCCATGAAATATGACAGCTTAAACTATCCGCATGTGCTTTGGAGCGATTCCGGTAATCTTTATTATTTAAAATATAACGGAACCGCGTGGGTGGATGCCGACGGTGTCGGGCAGTCAAATATGATGATAGGCGCGGGTGAAAGCGCTGAATTAAGGCTGGACAGCGCGGACAGGGCGCATGTGCTTTGGATAAATTATGAGGCGGCGACATTAAATAATGACGTTTTTTATATGCGCTGGAACGGCAGTGCGTGGGTAGACGCGGACGGCACGGGCACGGGTGAAATAAACATCACTAACAGCACGGATACTGAATCAAATGCCGTTTTTGCGCTTGATTCTTTGGGGCAGGCGCATGTTGTCTTTGTTAAAGAAAACGGCTCATACAGTGATATTTTTTACCTTAAATGGGACGGCGCCGCATGGGTGGACGCGGACGGCACGGGCACGGGAGAAAGCAATGTAAGCAATTCATCCAATATTTCCACTGATCCTGATATTGAAATTGACGCGATGGACAACCCGCATATAGTATACAGCGAGGCAAACGGCATTATTGCCCCAAATGAAATTTATTATATTAAATGGGACTCTTCTGCATGGGTTGATATAAGCGGCAGCGGGCTTGCCGGTATCAATATTTCAAATGACACATATAATTCTGTAACGCCGGATCTTGATATTGACGCTTTTGGGTATTCTCATGTGGCGTGGCTGTCTGACATAAATTTGCCCGGCGCTTATAACAGGGATGTTTATTATCTTAAATATAACGGCAGCGCGTGGGTGGATGTGGACGGCACGGGTATTGGAGATATTGTCGTTTCCGGCGGTTTTATGAATACTGCAGATTATTTATGCCTTGATACTGACGCGTTTGGTACACCGTGTATGGCGTGGACAAGCAGCCTTTATAATGTCGCGGATTCTCCTGTTGGCGTGCGTTACGCGCAGTGGAGCGGTTCAGCATGGACAGACCCGGACGGCTTTGCCGCGGGAATGTTTGTCAGCAGCGGGGTAGGGACATCATTAGATCTGGATAATACAGGCAGGCCCGGTGTTATGTTCAGGACCGGCGGCGCATGGGTGTCTGGTTCCAGCGTGTCGTTTCTTCAATGGAGAACCGATTTAACGCCTACTCCCACGGCAACCTTAACCGCGACATCCACGTATTCAATAACGCAGACGCAGACAGCAACGCCGACACAGACATTAACAAATACACAGACTGCGACACAGAGCGTAACACAGACTATGACCGGCACTTTGACCGCGTCTGTTACCCTGACGGTTACATGGACACACACCGCAGAGCCGACGTTTACCCCAACATGGACAATTACATTAACGCCGTCTTTTACGCGGACATCCACCTGCACTCCCACTGTAACCGCCACAATAGTATGGCCGGGCGGCGAAATTCAGGTTTACCCGAATCCGTTTAATATTGATTCCGGTGTTCCCCTTAAATTTAAAAATGTGCCTGCTAATTCAATGGTGGCAGTATATACAATAAGCGCGGAATTTGTCTGGTCGGCAAGGCCGCAGGAACCCGTGATTTACTGGTATGGGCTGAATCAATGGGGAGATAAAGTCTCCCCCGGAATCTATTATTATCTGATATATGAACGTGGGCAGAATTCAAAACTGTTGCGCAGGGGGAAAATATTTGTAAGGGGTAATTAGGTTTAAAATTGTATTAAATAAAAACTTGGTTTGTAACCACATGATTTTTATTTGCAGGGGATAATGCTGTATATATAGGGAAGTTAAACAAACAGGAATTAAGCGGTTTCATCTGAATTTACCCAAATCAGTCTTGTAATACATTATGTAATTATGTATACTTAGTTAAATAAAGTAAGACGGAGGATAAAAATGTATACTATAACAGCCACTGAAAAAGGGCAGATTGTAATACCCGTGGAAATACGCAAAAAGATGAAGATTAAAAAGGGGACAAAAATACACGTGGATTTACAGGGCGGCACTATTACACTAAGGCCTGAAACAACTGAATACCTGCAGTCGCTTGTGGGTATTTTTGGCAAGGGCGGAAATGTGACGGATTTTTTGCTTGAAGAACGCGCGGCGGAAAAACGTGAGTCAGAGAAAAGGTTTAAGAAATGGGAAAAGTGATAATTGATACGTATTCCATTGCCGCGCTGCTTAATGCCGAAAAGAACTATGAAGAGATATTCACGCATATTGACAAGTTCCGTCAAAACAGGACAAGGATGCTGATGTCAGTAATTAATTTTGGAGAATTATACTATTTCATGCTGCGAAAAAAAGGAATGCAAGCGGCAGAGTCGCTTGAAAGTATGCTTGCCGGCATTCCAATTGAAATTGTAGAGGCGGGAAAAGAAGAAGTTGTTATGGCGGCAAGGTATAAGGCTTATAAAAAAATGTCATACGCGGATTGTTTCGCGGCGGCGCTGGCCAAGATACACAAAGCTCCGGTTTTGACGGGGGATAAGGGATTTAAGGAAGTGGAAGGGGAGATAAAGGTTATCTGGGTGTAAAGTTCCGATAAAATCCTGCAATTTAATGTTTTACAACACATTATCATAAACGTAGAAGGTGTGGTGCGGGTTATTTTTGTATTATACTGAAAATATTTAAAAAATTGACGTATTATTATCTGAAGCGTATAATGCAAAACATAATTGGGAGAGGGATAAATATTTTTAAATGCAAAAGCGGAGGGTTATAACTGTTATGGAAAATTCACTTGCATTTTTTGAAAATTACAAAATAAGGCGTCAGTATGATGAAAAAAGTGAAATATGGTATTTTTCTGTTGTTGATATCGTAAGAGCGTTGATACAGCAGCCTGATTTTCAAACGGCAAGAAAATATTGGAATAAGCTGAAACAACGTCTTAAAAGTGAAGGCAGTCAAACGGTGACAAATTGTCACCGTTTGAAAATGGCCGCGGAAGACGGGAAAATGAGGATTACGGATGCTGCGAATCCTGAAACTATCCTCCGGTTGATACAGTCTGTTCCAAGCCCAAAAGCCGAGCCCATCAAACTTTGGCTGGCGAAGGTGGGCTATGAACGCATGCAGGAGATGGCTGACCCTGAAAGGTCTTTAAACAGGGCTAGAGAAAACTGGCAGAAACACGGAAGGAGCGAAAAATGGATACAACAGAGGATGACAGGGCAGGAAACAAGGAATAAGCTGACCGACTACTGGAGTAAAAATGAGATTAAAAAAGATGAGGAATATGCCATCCTGACAAATATAATTCATAAAGAATGGTCTGATTTGGAAGTTAAAGAACATAAAAGGTTAAAAGGGTTGAAGCAGCAGAACCTGCGTGACCATATGACTGAAGCCGAACTTATTTTTACCGCGCTTGCCGAATTATCAACACGGCAGATAGCCGAGACAATGAAGGCGAAAGGAATGGCACAGAACGGCACTGCGGGTAAAAAGGGTGGAAAAATAGCGAAAAGGGCAAGAAAAGAACTTGAAAGCAAGACCGGTAAAAGAGTTGTAACAGGTGAGAATTTCCTGCCGCCCGTGAAAAATAGAGGAGAGTTGAAGTAATAAAATAAAGGTTATCCGGGTGTGAAGTTTCGTTAAAATCCTGCGATTCAATTTTAACCGCAATGCCATTTTTTATATTCCAAATTCTGTTTGTCAGGCGTATAATAATTTTAATTTATTAAAAACAGTACGGGAATGTGATGATTTTTACCGGAGGGTAAATGAAAAAATCAATAACGGGAATTGTGCTTGTTTTTACATTATTGGTTATTGCTTCCTGCACAAAGCATAAATGCCCCACGTCAATTGAAACGGAAGTGGAGGAAAGGATGTTTTATCAGGAGGGGTATGATTATTTGAAAAACGTAAGTTTTTATGAACGCTATTATTATGATGATGCGGGCAAGCTTGTATCATGCACCGCACAGGACACCATACAAGGTTTTGATAAAGCATATAAATACTATTATGACGTTTTGGGAAAAATTATCAGAATTGATTACTTTAAAGACGGTCTATTATCTGTGAAGTCCGATTTTAATTATTGGCCCGGAGGCAGGATTAGAACCACTGTTCAAAGGGATAACAGCGGTAATGTTTTTGCAACCAATTATTACGAGACTGATTCGGCAGGGCTGGTATATAGAAGAGAACAGCATGAGGTTGTCCCGGTATTTCCGCTTCAGGTATTGTATACCTATAACATGGCCGGAAAACTGACAAAACAGGATTTTTATTTGTTGACCGGAATGTATCTGGGGAAAGGTATTACTACGTATAATTCAGATTATATGATGATAGCAAGAGATCAATATGATAACCTCGATAACCACATCATGCATATTGAAGTTACGATAGGGGCAAATAAAAAGAGGGAAATATTAAGACGGTACGAGCCTGTTTCGTTTCTGCGGGTAGAGTCTAAATGCTATTACGAACCAGGCCACGCTGAATTGACGGAAACAGAGATAGAATTTATTAATCAGACATATATAAGCACGGGAGTATACTGATAGGGTAATATCACGGAATCGGGATGCTGATAATACAAGGGAGGCGGTATGGAAAATCAGAATGATGGTAAAGCAATTAAGAAACAAATGCCAACAAGCGTTATAACTGTTCTTGTAAGCTGCGGGGTTTTTGTGCTTATGCTGCTTGCGGTGACAGCGGTAAGCGGGGTTTATCTGACGGCTGTGTTACAGATTTTAATTTGGGGATCGCTGCTGTTCTTTTTTGCCAAAGGAGGAAGAATAAGCAGGATAATACTTACGGCATATCTTGTATTATCAATTCTGGGCATATTGGCTGCGGTAATTGTGCCTGCTGTAACAAATCATCAATTCACAATTAATTTGCTGATAGTTCTGTTGGTTGTGGTTGCGCCGTTAATAACCGCGCTGATTGCCATATTAAAAAAATCAGCCGCAGAATATGCCGGGTTTTACTGCCCTTCATGCGGCTCCGGAAAAGTTAAATCTAAAAACTTTAATTATTCCAGGATGGTGTGTAAAGACTGCGGGGGAGAGTGGGAGTAGAATAAGAAAACATTCAGGTTCTTTTGGATATATAATTTCGGGGTATAAATTGAAGAGAAGAAGAAAAGAAAACGGTGCCGGACCTTGAAAGTAGAAAGTAATGGCGCTTACGCAATACAGGTGATAGAGGAAAAATCAGTTTTTATGGAGAAAAGAGTTAATTAAAGATGAGATAAAGGGTGCATTTTTTTTAACAGAAATAGTTTTACTTTCAACTTTCAAGGTCTGGCACGGCTGATTTCTGGTGCGGGCTGAATCAATGGGGTGATAAAGTCTCTTCCGGAATTTATTATTATCTGATATATGAACAGGGGCAGAATTCAAAACTGCTGCGCAGAGGGAAAATATTTGTAAGGGGCAATTAGGTTTAATTATATATAATAGGAAGAGTGCTTAAATAATAAGCATTAATATGAAAAGGGGAAAAATACTTGGGTATTCGGGGTAAAGCGGTTAAAACAGGAAAAGCCGGCAAGAAAAAGTACCAGGCCAAAGCGCCTAAGGCCATGCGTTTTGGGGCAAAAGAATTTAAACCTTACGATAAAACATCCATACGCTGGCTGGGGCTTGCCGGTTTTCATATTAACTGCCATGGCACAAACATTATGCTGGACCCTGTCCTGCAGGGTTTTGATATGCCGCTGCTTATTGATATGCCGGTAAAGGCAAGACAAGTCCCGCGCCTTGATGCGGTTTTAATAACGCACAGTGATAACGACCATTACAGCGCTGCCACATGCGCCGCGCTGAAGGGCGTAACAAAAAAGTTTCATTCAACAATATATGGTGCTTCACTTATGAAAAAAGAAGAGCTGCCTTCTGTAGGGCATAAAATAGGCAATTCATTTATCGTGGGGCCGGTGAAAATAAAATTAACGCCGGTTGATCACGCGTGGCAGAACGAACAGCCGGGCAATACCCGCCGGTTTAAAGACAGCGATGCGTGCGGATTTTTTATAGAGACACCTGACGGTACAATATGGGCGCCGGGGGATTCTCGCCTTTTAAAATCGCATCTGCATATGCCTGTGCCCGATGCAATCTTTTTTGATTTTTCGGATAACGAATGGCATTTTGGGATAAAAGGCGCGGTAAAGCTTGCAAACGCGTATCCGGATACGCACCTGTTACTATGCCACTGGGGGTCGGTGGACGCGCCGGACTTTACCCCCTTTAACGCAGACCCAAAGAAACTGCTTGGGCTTGTAACCAACCCGTCCCGCGTATATGTTCTTGCCCCGGGGCAGGAGTTCATTCTGAAAAGGATAAAAAGAAGAGGCGTCAAAGCCTGATTTGTAACATTGCTATTTGCAGTTGCAGGGAAGAAGATATCAGGCTGTAAATCAAACGTAGATGATATCCGAATTTTCTGAAATCAGACTTGTAATACATTATGTAATTATGTATACTTGGTTAAATAAAGTAAGACGGAGGATAAAAATGTATACAATAACGGCCACTGAAAAAGGGCAGATTGTAATACCCGCGGAAATACGCAAAAAGATGAAGATTAAAAAGGGTACAAAAATACACGTGGATTTACAGGGCGGTACTATTACACTAAGGCCGGAGACTCCTGAATATGTTGATTCTCTTATCGGTATATTTTCCGGCGGGGAAAGCCTGACTAAGATACTGCTTGAAGAACGTGCCGCAGAGTATGGCAAAATGGAAAGAAAGGCAAAAAAATGGAAAAAGTAATTATTGATACGTATGCAATGACATCGCTTATGTTTGGCGAGCCAAACAGCGCTAAGATTGCAGCATATATAAAAGAATGGCAGGCAAAGAAGACAAAGTTAATAATGAGTTCTGTTAATTTTGGGGAGTTATATTACATAATATTAAGGCAAAAAGGCATTGAAGCTGCAGAAGCGCTGCGTGGCATTATGGCTTCCACTTCGATTGAAATAGAGGTTATAGATATTGATACTGCAATAGCCGCAGCCGGAATAAAAGCGCATAAAAAAATGTCATATGCGGATTGTTTCGCGGCGGCGCTGGCTAAGATACACAAAGCTCCGGTTTTGACAGGGGATAAGGAATTTAAGGAAGTGGAAGGGGAGATAAAGGTTATCTGGGTGTAAAGTTCCGTTAAAATCCTGCAATTCAATTGTAACCCCAATGCCGTTTTTTATATTCCAAATTCCGTTTGTCAGGCGTATAATAATTTTAATTTGTTGAATAGCAATATGGGATTTTATCAGTATTCGGGAGGCGGTATGGAAAATCAGAATGAAATAAAAAGCAGGATGCCGGGAAGCGTGATAACGGTACTTATAAGCGCCGGGATTTTTGTGCTTGCTTTGTTTGGGTCTGCGGTTTTAAACGGAAAACCAACATCAAACATAGGCCAGCTGATTATATGGGCTTTGCTTCTGTTCTTTTTTGCCAAAGGCGGCAGAATAAGCAGGATAATTCTTATAATTTATCTGGTGATGTCGGTGATTGGAGTATTGGCTGCGGTAATTGTACCTGCGATGACAAACAAAGAATTTAATGCGGTTATTTTCCTGTTTTTGCTTGCGCTTCTCGCGCCGTTAATCATAGCGCTTACCGCCATATTAAAAAAATCAGCCGCACAATATGCCGGGTTTTACTGCCCTTCGTGCGGCTCCGGAAAAGTGAAATCTGCAAATTTCACTTATACTAAGATGGTTTGTAAAGACTGCGGGGAACAGTGGATGTAGGGGTTTGATGTTTTGTTGTAGTGAAAATTAACCGGAGGGAAAATGAGAAGGATATTAATTTTAGCTGCTTATATTATTATCAGCACATCCGTATTTGCGGATTCGTATTATGACGGCGGGGCGGCGCGTATTTCGGCGCTGGGGGATCAAAGCACGGCCATACCGGGCCAGAGCAGGTTGAATGACAGCTATTTCGCAGGATATGTGTCATCGTTGCTTAACAGGCCTATGCAGAATATTATTGCTGTTGATTTTGGATGGGAAACGCATCTTAGATACAAAAAGGAAATGTCTGCAAATACTTTAATATATACAGGGGACATTGGAATAGTGTATTGGTTTGATAAAGATACGGTTGTTTCGGTTAAACCATACGCGGGGTTTCCATATAGGGAGAAACATTTAGGCGGGGCTGTTGAAATTGCCCGAAGAATAATCGGAAGGCTGTCAGCGGGTTTCAGCGGGTCTTATTATTTCGTCGATGATACGCAAATACATCAAAATGTCGGCAAATCTTTTTATCATGCTTCTCTGTCTTTGCTGCCGGAGGACAAAACTGACTGGCTGTTTTCTTTGGCTGTTGGAAATAAAACTGCGGTTTCATACTCGTATAATAATGATGTACTTAGTACGCAAACTATAAATGATGAAACATTAAGGTTAAGTGCTGCGGTATCGAAAACAGCCCCCGAAGACATAGAGTTTTTGTTTAATATAGGGGTGGGGTTAGGATATGCGGAATATAGAGAAAATTGGTTTGATGGAACATACGAAAAAATCATCTTTGATGACACGCTATTATTTGATGTTAAGGCGGTTTTGAAAAAGAGCCTTGATATTTTTAATGTTGGAATAGACGGCAGGTATTTTATGCGTTCAGATGAAAATGGCGGTAAAAACACCAGATACAGCATTTCGGCAGGATCGTCTGCCAAAGCGCCGGGTAATATCTTAATACCTGTTGAGTTTAATTATGAAAATATAAATTACAATAATCTGTATGATAATCAGGGATATGATCGGCAAATGGATTATTATAAAGGAAAGCTGGGGGTTGAATGGGGCGTGACAGAAAAACTTACCCTTAGAACCGGTGCCGGGTATTCTATTTATTCAGAAGAATATTCGGATGTAGATGATGTGTTGATTCCTTATGTAAGAGAGGGTAAGTCTTATATGGGGATGTTAAATATAAATTTTGGTGTTGGATATAAGCTGGACCACGGTGATATCAACATTGCCGTAAAACATATTTCTTACCAGGACTTACCTGAACAGGAAACGGGATACTTGAAAGATTTCGAAGTTATACAGGTTGTGGTTGACAGTAAGTGGTATTTTTGATGGTTTAAATTTGAATAAGCAATTGTCGAGGATATTAGGTGGTTATGGTACTGGTTATTGATATTTTACGCCGTAAAGCGGCGCCGGGAGCGTAGATGAATTTTAACTTGGGATTAAAAAGTAGTTACAAGTCATTAATTAGCCGGAGTTTTAACAAAAGACAAAAATCCGGAAGGGTTTTGGTTGTTCTGTTGTGTGCAGTATCTATTTTTATGTGTTCCTGTGCAACCACTCCGGGATTGCAGGACAAACAGGATGAATTTGAAAAGAAAAATAACACAATTAAATATTCAGCTGACAGGCAGCTTGACAGGTTAAAAGTTAAGGGGATTGGACTTGCGGGAGGGCTGGCGGCAGGGCTTATTGCAGTGCCTGTTTTTAAGAATTCAGATGCCGGTATCGCATGCGCTGCTGCAGGGCTTTTGCTGCCGTCGGTTTTGTATTATGACGAGAAAAAAGATTCTGATGCGTACGGCCTTACAGCTAAGATTTTTACAGTAGCCGGTGCAGCTGCCGGCCTTACATGGGGAATTTGGATATGTGTTAATAATTCGAAATACGCATATGGCGAAATGGCTTTGATAGTGCCGATAATTGATGTGTTTGCGGTATGTCTTGGATTATTTGGAGGCGGATTAGCAGGCTGGGAAACAGGAACAATAGTCGGTGAAGCTGTTGATCCCATTGCCGCGATATTTGAACAGAAGGATGCTGGAAAGCAGTAAAACAGGTATTGAAAGAAGGAAAACGGTGCCGGACCTTGAAAGTAGAAAGTAAGGGTACTTACGCAATACAGGTGATAGAAGAAACATCAGTTTTTACGAAGATAAGAATTAATTAAAGGTAAGATAAAGGGTTAAGGTTTTTTATGGAAATGGTTTTACTTTCTACTTTCAAGGTCTGGCACGGCTGATTTCTTTAAAAAACAGTAGTTTTACTTTCTATTTTCAAAGTTGGGCACTGATTATTTTATTAATAACAGTTAAATATTAATATTTTTGAAATGGTATCTAAAATCAGGGAGGCAGTTTCTTTGAGTATTTTGAAGAAAAGGGACTTATTTTGTTTAACTATTTTGTTTATTTTTTTTAGCATTTCAGTTTATGGAGCACCTGCTCCGTCGTGTACTATAACACCTACTCCGGGTGGATATTTAAGTTTGCTTAGTTTTCCGGTTGTAAATGGAGTGGTTTATAGTGTAACTGCTACAGCGGACAGCGTGTATATAGGCGGTAATTTCGGAATAATTGGACCAAGAACAGGAAATGGTTCGCCTGTAAATAGTGTGACGGGTCAAATAATATCCGGGTTTCCTGAAGTATCAGGAACTGTTATTAATACCGCTATTTCAGACGGCTCTGGCGGATGGTATGTTGCGGGAGATTTTGATTATGTCGCAGGTATAAGCAGGCAAAGTATTGCACACATTTATTCGAACGGAGCGCTTGATCCTGATTTTTCGCCAACTGCTTTCGGGGTGTTTAAGAAACTTTTATTGTATGGTGGCAGTCTTTATGTGGCAGGAAATTTTATGAATATAAATTCAAGTGGAAGATCATCTATTGCAAAACTTAATCCGGTAACAGGTGCTGTTGATATGACGTTTAACGTAACTGACAATTTTGGCGGGTTTGCTGTAAATACAATGTATCCGGATGGCTCAAATCTGGTGCTTGGAGGTTCTCATTTTAGTAATGGTGTAATAGAATATGGATCGGTAATAAAAGTTAATGCGTTAACAGGAGCGAGAATACCTGCTTTTAACCCGGTTATCGCTGGTACGGTGCTTGATATTGATGGTGACGGGACTAATTATTATATTGCAGGAGGGTCGTTTCAGGTGAATGAACCTTCGCAGATAAGAAGAGGAATTGCTAAAATAAATGCCTCGACGGGGATTTTGGATACTTCTTTTATTACGGACGTTAATAGTGCGAGTTTATATGATGATGCTGTCTATGATGTGTGCGTTGATGCTGCTTCTGTTTATATAGCCGGACGTTTTGCTTCTGTGAATGCCACAACGGCAAAATTTATAGTTAAATTAGATCAGATAAACGGCGCGCTTGATACATCTTTTTCAGCTGGTCCGGATAATTCAGTTTTTGTTATAACGCCGTCGGGTTCTGATTTATATATAGGGGGAGCATTTGTAAGCGTAAGCAATACTGCGCGCCTGGCTTGTGCGAAAATTAGTAAAACAACGGGTATTCCGGATAATTCCTTTATGCCTAATGCTAGCCATCAAGTTATCACAATTGCAAATGATGGGGCTAATATTTTTCTTGGAGGTTATTTTTCCAGTATTGGTGCGATACAAAGAAGGGCTTTAGCAAAAATAGATATATCTACAGGGCTTGTAGATGCCTCATTTGACGCAAAAATGGGAAGTAGTGTAAATGTTATATGTCTTGCAGATAATTACATTTATGTAGGCGGTGCATTTTATTCTGCGGGAGGTTATGGAAGAAGAATGGTGGCGAAACTTGATGCTGCTACAGGCAATGGCGATGCGTCCTTTTTTCCGGGAATTATAGAAGGGGTCAGCAGTAATGAAGTGTATGGATTGGCTTTTGATGGTACTAATTTATATATGGGTGGAGATATGACCAGCATAGGGGGGATAACCAGAAGTTATCTTGCAAAAGTTGATGGCATCACAGGTGCAGTTGATCCTGTATTTAATCAGGGAGCGTCTGGTTCTGTTAGGAATGTTTTTATTATTGGCAACGACATTTACTATGGGGACATAAACACGAGTAGAATAAGAAAGGCCAGTATGATCACAGGTGCTATAGATACATCCTATAATCCGAATGTTTCGGGAGATACAATAGCGTTTGATGGGTCTAATATTTATTCGTCGGGATCAAGTAAATTACGAAAATATGACTGGATTACAGGTATCTTTGACCCGAATTTCCCGGTTTTAAATAGTTCTGAGGATGTTGAACTGGATACAAGCGCCGGCTGGCTGTATTACTGCGGTTCTTTTAATAATGATAACGGAGACGGATTATACTTTATATCAAGGGCTGATATATATAATAATTATATTGACCATTCTTTTGTACCGCCTGTTGATGGTTGGTGCAGAGGAATAGCAATTTCACAGGACAGAAAAAAACTATTTACCGGCGGAAATTTCAGGCGTTCTACATATCATAATGCCTGGGGATTTGCGGCTTTTTGTGTTGAGAATGGACCGACTCAAACCGTGACTCCAATATGCTCGCCGACACGTACAGGAACTTGTACGGCAACTATCACGCCCACCAGAACAACAACAGGGACAAGGACGCCAACTTCAACAGACACGCCTGTTCTTTCTCCGACGCCCACATTTACAATTACAGAAACTTTCTCTGCAACAGAAACACATACATCTTCACCTACAACAACAATCACGCCGACTTTTTCTATTACAGAGACTATTACAGTGACTAAAACGGCTACTGTATCGCAGACGCCAAGTTCTACAAGTACCATAACACAAACACCTACGGTTACACCGGAGATAAGCCTATACTCTGAAAATGAGATGATGGTTTATCCTAATCCGTTTAATGAACGGATGCAGGTTTTTTTAAGAAATGATTCAGGAGCGGACAGCGTGGAAATAAAAATCTATACAGTGAGTTTAAGACTTGTTTGCGGTGAAGAATTTGATGCTATTCCTGAAATGAAGTACAGTATCAAAACGGAAAATTTAGCAAACGGCACTTATATAGTATGTGCTATTCTTTTTAAAGATAAAGAAGTAATTTATAGAAAAGTTTTACCGGCTATAAAAATTAGAAGATAGGAAAATAATCTGCGGAGTCTGAAGCTTGTTTCAAAGGGTAAGAAATTAGTGCCCACCTTGAAAGTAGAAAGTATTTTTTGATTGCAGCAGAAGAAGGAAAATGGTGCCGGGCCTTGAAAGTAGAAAGTAAGGGTACTTACGCAATACAGGTGATAGAAGAAATATCAGTTTTTATAAGATAAAGGGTTCAGGTTTTTAATGAGAATGGGTTTACTTTCTACTTTCAAGGTCTGGTATGGCTGATTGGTTACCAAATAACGGGAATAGGGGAAAATGTTAAAAAAAATTGTTGTCATTGTTTTGTTGCTGAATTTTACGGCTGTTTTGTCCTTTGCTGCTGCGCCATGTTTTATAACCAAATGGGACGGGTCTTTGGGCGGCGGGGTTTTTAACGGGCCTTATGGGATTGCCGTGGATAATTCGGGCAATGTTTACGTTGCTGACCAGGGCAATGACCAGATAAAGAGATATGGGACTTCGGGGAATTATATATCAGGGTGGGGCGGGTTAAATACCCCTTTTGGAGTGGCTTGTGATACTCTTGGGTTTGTTTATGTGGTTGATTCTGATAATGACCGGGTTAAGAAATTTAGCGCTGCAGGCACATATATATCTGATGTCGGCTCCGGATCCGGCGCCGGGAACGGGCAATTTCACGCGCCGACAAGCATTGCACTTGATTCTTTGGGTAATATTTATGTTGTAGAACTGGGTAATTCCAGGGTCCAGAAATTTGACTCATCCGGAAATTATATCCTGCAATGGGGCAGCAATGGAACCGGAGACGGGCAGTTTTTGAACCCTTATGGAATAGCCTGTGATTCAACAGGCAATGTCTATGTGGCGGACGCGGCAAACCAAAGGGTGCAGAAGTTTGATTCATCAGGCAATTATATACTGCAGTGGGGAGGGTTTTCAAATCCCTTTGGAGTAGCTGTTGACAGCGCCGGACTTGTATATGTAGCTGACGCCGGAAACCGCAATGTTCAGGTTTTTGATCAGGCAGGAATTTATCAGTATGATTGGGGCACTATGGGTATTGGCGATGGGCAGTTTCTTTTTCCTGTAGCTATTGCCTTTGATAATGCCGGAAATATATATGTTACTGATTCTTCATTAAGTGCAAACAGGGTGCAAAAGTTCGGTGTATGCACCACACATACAAATACCCCCACTTGCACACAGACAAATACTGTTACGCAGACACAAACCGAAGTATTCACACAGACGGTCACGGAAACAGATACTCCTACCCTGACGGTAACAGCTTCTAATACCGCAACCATGTGGCATACGCAGACTGTCACGCAGACAGCTTTTTTCTCGGAAACATGCACGACGACAAATACAATTACACCGCAGTTGACACATACAACCACGCCAATTCTCGCGACCACGACTGCGACCACGACTGCGACTGTGACTGTGACTGCGACTGTGACACCAACAAATGCCATAGAGGCCGCGGAACTTACGATTGAAAAATCCGTTACCGGAGACCAGCCTGAAACAGGCGCTAATGTGACTTTTTCCATAAACGTAAGTAATACTACTTTGCAAAGCGTCACAAATCTTATAGTTTGGGATACTCTGCCTTCACAGCTGGACTATAACGGATATGCGGCCGCGATTGCGCCGCAGGTTACAGGCAATTATGTGGTTTTTACAATTCCTGTTCTTAACCCCGGGCAAATAGCGCGGGTAGAAATAATGGCCACAGTGCGTACTTTTATAAGCGGATACCCCATACAGAATACCGCCTGGTGCGATTACAATGACGCTTTCTATACCGCGCCTTCAAAACATCCGGCTATAAGTTCAAACAGTGTCTTTTATCCGGTTGACGAGCCCTGCGTATATCCGAATCCGTTTAATCCTGATACGGCTATTGACAACGCTCTTAAAATACGCAACATGGTGCCGGGCTCGCGCCTGAACATATATACGCTCTCGGCCGAACTTGTGTATGCCGTGGATGCTGTTACTACGTTTGTAAACTGGAACGCAAAGAACAGATATGGAAACAGGGTATCGCCTGGTATATACTACTATGTCATACAAACGCCGGACAAACATATATATAAGGGAAAGTTATTTATAGTTCACTAGTGGAAAATCAGTACCGGGTTTTTACTTGTGACTGGTTTTGTCGTATGCATATCAACTATTACAGGAGGATACATGGACAGCGGTACAATGCAAAGGATACTTCTTTATCAGAAAAATGAAATCACGGAAAGCATAGTTTACGGGCTTATGGCAGGCAGGGCGAAAGGAAAGAACAGGGAAGTCTTAACGAAGATATCCAAAGATGAAATGACGCATTATAATTACTTTAAAAAAATAACCGGGACAGATACAAAGCCTGACAGGCTAAGGATATTCATATACACTGTTACCGCCGCGCTGTTTGGCATGACTTTTTCCGTGAAAATGATGGAGAACGGCGAAGTGAAAGCAGAGCATAATTATGAAAACGCCGAAGACAGCCTTCCCGGAATAAGAAAAATAATAAATGATGAAGTAAAGCATGAAGAAGCCCTGGTAAAGCAGCTGGAGGAAGACGCTGTGGAGCACATGGGGTCAATGATACTGGCTGTAAATAATTCCATACAGGAGATCACGGGCATAGTGGTGGGGCTAACTTTTGCCCTGGCAAATTCAATTATGGTGGGTAAAACCGCACTTGTAAGCGGAGTGGCAGCCACTTTGGCCATGGCAGCTTCCGAATACCTCTCGCAAAAAACAGATATAGGCGATAAAAAAGCGCTAAAGGCCGCGATATATGCCGGCACAGTTTATATTTTTGTAACAGCCGCGATTGTAACGCCGTTCTTTCTGGTTGCTAATCATCTGGCCGCGCTTTCTTACTCGCTCTGCGCGGTTGCGGTGATACTGACAGCATTTACTTTTTATATGTCCGTGGTTAAAAACACAGACTATAAAAAGGCATTTTTGGAAGTTTCCGGGATAACGGCGGTGGTAATAGGCATGTCACTGGCAGTCGGAATGCTTATCAAACATATTTTTGGGAATTAAATAAAGGAAAAAACAGGTACCGGATCCTGAAAGTAGAAGGTAATGGCACTTACGCAAAACAGGTGATAGAGGGAACATCAGTTTTTATAAGGTAAAGGGTTCGGGTTTTTTATGAAAATGGTTTTACTTTCTACTTTCAAGGTCAGGCACGGCTGATTTTATGAAGTTGAAGCTCTCGAGAATTGAGACTTTTCTATTTTTCGACGCAGTCTTAATAAAACTGCGACTTTTAGATATATCAAATCGAATCAGTTCTTCGCAGGAAACTCCAAAAAGATAAACCCTTCTAAAGATAGTAATCCCCCTGTTTTAACCATTTGCAAAAAATCGCCTATCTGCTATAATCAATGAAAATACAGCCAATAATGCGGTTATGGAGGTATGTGTGAAAGGGATAATACTGGCCGGGGGGCTTGGAACACGGCTTCACCCGCTTACAAGAATTACCAATAAACATTTATTGCCGGTTTATGATAAACCGATGATTTATTACCCTATTCAGATGCTTGTAAACGCCGGGATAGAGGATATCATGGTGGTGACAGGCGGAAGCAATTCCGGGGATTTTTTACGGCTTTTGGGCAACGGAAAAGAGTTTGGGTTAAAGCGCCTTCATTACGGTTATCAGGACGGCGAAGGCGGTATTGCCGACGCTTTACGGACTGCGCAGGAATTTGTGGGCAACGATAAAATGGTGGTTGTGCTTGGGGATAATATAATAGAAAAGAACATTAAAAAAGCCGCCGCGGATTTTAAGAAACAGAAAAAGGGCGCGAAGATAATCCTTAAAGAAGTTGATAACCCCAAAGAATACGGCGTGGCCGAAGTGGTTAACGGTAAAGTTAAAAGAATCATAGAAAAGCCAAAAGACCCTGTTTCTAACCTTGCCGTAATCGGCATATATTTTTACCCCCCGGAAGTCTTTAATATAATAGGAAAGTTAAAACCCAGCAAAAGGGGCGAACTTGAAATAACTGACGTTAACAACGCCTACATAAACAGAAAGATGATGACCCATGACGTGCTTGACGGATGGTGGATGGACAGCGGTGAATCTAAAGACGCCCTTTTGGAAGCCAACATACTTGTAAAAAAGAGCGGCGCGAATAAAATATAAAGTTACGCGGAGGATAAAATGATAGACGGAGTGAAGATAAAACAGCTTAAAGTAATGTGTGATGAACGCGGGCGCCTTGCCGAAATGATGCGTCATGACGATGAAATGTTTATTAAATTCGGGCAGGTATATATGACCACCGTAATGCCGGGCGTTACCAAAGCGTGGCATTATCATAAAAAACAGTTTGACAGTTTTGTATGCGTGCGCGGCATGATAAAGCTTGTGCTTTATGATTCACGCGAAGGTTCAAAGACAAAGGGCGAAATAAATGAATTTTTCATAGGCGAACACAATATGCAGATGGTGCAGATTCCAAATAATGTTTATCACGGTTTTAAGGGCGCCTCTGAATATGAAGCAATTATAATCAACACCCCCACGGAAACGTACAACCCCAAAGAGCCGGATGAATTCAGGCTGCCCGCGCACGGAAGCGAAATACCGTACGACTGGAGCAGGAAGGACAGATAAGGCGGCAGCTCGGCGGCTAGGCAGCTAGGCAGCTAGGTTTAGATCTGGTAGGCGCACCTTTTAAGGTGCGGCAGTTGATTTGAAACAACGCGCCCTGAAGGGCGCGGCTACCAGGGCGAAAAGCAAAGAGATAAGGCGAGATAGGTGATAGGAGAAAGGTGACAGAACAGTACATAGAACGAGAAAGGTGATAGGAGAAAGGTGACAGAACGGGACAAATGCTAATAAGGAGAATGGGCAACTTGAAAATACTTATCACAGGCGGAGCGGGATTTATTGGCAGTTGTTTTACACGGCTTATGCTTAAGAAATATCCAAAATACAAAATCATAGTCTTTGATGCTTTGACTTACGCTTCAAATCCTGACACTATAACTGAATTCAAAAAATACTCAAACTTCTCATTTATCAAAGGCGATATCCGTGATGTTAGTGCTGTTGATAAAGCTGTTGCGGGTATGGATGCTGTAGTTCATTTCGCCGCGGAATCACACGTGGACCGGTCTATCCTTGATCCGGGTGTATTTATAGACACAAACGTGCGCGGGACAATGAACATGCTTGAAGCCGCAAAAAATCATAACGTTAAAAGGTTTGTTCATATCTCCACCGATGAAGTTTACGGCAGCGTGAAAAAGGGCAAATCTGTTGAAACAGATATGCTTGAACCCACAAGCCCTTACGCCGCGTCCAAAACCGCTTCTGACCTTATAGCGCTTGCTTATTTTAAAACATTCGGCCTGCCGGTTATTGTCACAAGAAGTTCCAATAACTTTGGACCTTTTCAGCATCCGGAAAAATTTATCCCTCTTTTTATCACCAACGCAATTGAGGGGAAAGAGCTTCCGCTTTACGGCGACGGCAAACAGGTGCGCAACTGGATATATGTTGAAGACAACTGCGCCGCCCTTGAAATTGTTTTAAGAAAAGGAAAACCGGGCGAGGTTTATAACGTGGGCGGAAATGTGGAAGAGCCAAACATACTTGTGGCAAAGACCATAATCAAACAGCTTAAAAAGCCCGTGTCCATTATGAGGTTTGTAAAAGACAGGCTTGCGCATGACAGGCGTTACGCGCTTTCATCAGCC
This sequence comes from Candidatus Goldiibacteriota bacterium HGW-Goldbacteria-1, assembly GCA_002839855.1. Taxonomy (NCBI): domain Bacteria; phylum Candidatus Goldiibacteriota; species Candidatus Goldiibacteriota bacterium HGW-Goldbacteria-1. Next base: position 204,639 of record PGYV01000004.1, on the reverse strand, counting down.
AAAATTAAAAAACTTGGCTGGAAGCCCAAACACACATTCACCGAAGCCCTGAAACTTACAATCAACTGGTACGTAATAAACAATAACTGGTGGTCGGCGTTAAAAGGCAGGGCGTTTAAAGATTATTTTAAGAAAGCATATAAGTAAAACGGAGGAAAGATGAAAGTAGCTATTTTTGGCGGTACAGGACTTTTAGGTTCGGATGTTAAAAAAGTATGCGATGAAACATACGCGGTAAGCGCGCTTTCAAGCAAGGATGTGGATATAACAGACCTTGACGCAGTCCTTGAATATATGGCAAATAAACAGCCGTCTGTGGTTGTAAACTGCGCGGCCATTACCGATGTTGACGCGTGCGAAAAAGATAATGACCGCGCGATGAAAGTAAACGCAATCGGCCCCAAGAATATCGCCATTGCCTGCAGGGAATACTGCGCCCGCATGATACACATAAGTACTGATTATGTTTTTGACGGCAAAAAAAACGAGCCCTATATTGAATTTGATGCTGAAAATCCCTGCAATTTTTATGGCAAATCCAAACTGGCAGGCGAAAGGTTTGTAAGGGAGATACTGGGCAACGGCGTAATTTTAAGGACGGCGTGGGTGTTTGGCGAAAGGCGCAACCATTTTGTGGATTACGTTGTAAACGGCGTAAATAAAGGCGATGAAATTATAGCGGTAAAAGATATGGTAAGTTCCCCCACGTATTCATTAGATCTGGCGGAACTGATAAAGCAGTTTATACTGTCAAAAGAGTGCGGCGTGTTTCACGCTTCCAATAAAGGATATTGTTCGCGCGTGGAAATGGTGGAAGAGATAATAAAAATAATGCACAAGCCGGGCAAGGTAAAAGTGGTAAACCAGAGCCAGTGGAAAAGGGACGCCAAAAGGCCGGCTTTTTCCGCTTTAAGAAATTATCACCTGGGCTTGATTGACAAGGACATAATGCCGGGATGGCGCGACGCGCTTAAAAGGTATATAAGGGCGAAGTTTGGGGAATGATTTTAACCCATAAACTTTTATCCCATAACCCATAGATAATAAATTAAGAAAGAAGATCAGCGGGACGCGCAGGAGCACGTCCCCTACGAAAGCAATAGACCTTATAGGGACAGCGCTCCTGCGCTGTCCGGCAGGAATGGGATTAGCATGCGGTAATGTTTAACCAATAAAGACAAAATTAAAAATACGAGGTGATATGTGAAAATATTAATTACAGGCGGGGCGGGGTTTATTGGGGCTAATGCCGCGGAGCGGTTTTTAAAACAGGGCCATGATGTGTATGTGTTTGACAATCTGTCGCGCAGGGGCACGGACTGGAACCTTTCAATGTTAAAAAAACACAAAAACCTGACATTTATAAAAGGCGATACCCGTATTTATAATGACCTTTTAAAAGTCTTTAAAAAGAACAAGGATTTTGACGTGGTGCTGCACTACGCGGCGCAGGTGGCGGTTACCACTTCTGTTACCGACCCGCGCGAAGATTTTGAAATTAACGCGCTTGGCACTTTTAATGTGTTAGAAGCAATAAGAAACACAAAGTCTGACCCTGTTATAATTTATTCTTCCACCAACAAAGTTTACGGCGGTATGACAGATATTAAGATAGTTGAAAAAAAAGGCAAATATGCTTATAGGGATTACCCAAAAGGCATAAGCGAAGGAAGGCTCTTGGATTTTCACTCCCCCTACGGGTGCAGCAAGGGAACCGCGGATCAGTACATGATAGATTACAGCAGGATATACGGTTTAAGGACAGTGGTGTTCCGGCAGAGCTGCATTTACGGCTACCGCCAGTTTGGCATAGAAGACCAGGGCTGGGTGGCGTGGTTTACCATAGCCGCCATGTTGAACAAAACAATTTCAATTTACGGCGACGGCAAACAGGTGCGCGACGTATTGTTTATAGAGGACTTAATTGACGCTTATGAAGCGGCGATTAAAAACATAGACAAAGTAAAAGGGCAGGCCTTTAACATAGGCGGCGGCGCAAAAAACACAATGTCGCTTCTGGAGCTTCTGGCATTTCTGGAAAAATTCTTCGGCAGAAAGATACCCACAAAGTTTGGGCCATGGCGCCCCGGCGACCAGCCTGTTTTTGTCTGCGATATAGCAAAGGCAAAAAAGATGTTAAACTGGCAGCCAAAAACTTCGCCTGAAAAGGGCGTGGAAAAACTTTATGGCTGGGTAAAAGAACATAAGAACCTGTTTACTGATATCGGGTAGCGTTTTGAAAATACTTTTTGTATCCCACAGCTCTGTTTTACAGTACCACCAGCAGAAGCTGTGCCTTATGGCGGAAAAATTCGGCGCTGAAATTATACTTGTAACCCCGCCTTACTGGCCCGAAGGCGGCATAGATGCGCCTGTATATACGGGTAATCAATCCATAACTTACGAAACCGGTAAAACGGTTATGATAAAAAAACGTTTCTTCCACCTGTATCTTAACGCCTATGACATCATCAAAAAGCATAACCCCGATATTGTTTATCTTGAAGAAGAACCTTTTGTGGCTGTGACATGGCAGTTCATAAAAGCCGCAAAAAAAGCGGGCAAAAAAACCGTATTTTTCACTTGGGAAAACATTCACCGCAGCTACAACTTTATCTACAATAAAATAGAAAAATACTGCCTTAAAAACGCGGACGCGGCAGTGGCGGGCAATAAAGAAGCCGCTGATATCCTTAAAGTAAAAGGTTTTGTAAATCCTCTGGAGGTAATACCGCAGTATGGTTTAAATATCAGTGATTTTTCACCTGCATGCGGTTTTGGCAGCGGGATTAAAGAGGCGGTATATATAGGAAGGCTTACAGAAGAAAAAGGCATGGATACACTTATTGAAGCGGTGTCAAAAGTAAAAGATATTAATTTAAATCTTGTGGGTACGGGTAATGAAGAATACGTTAATACGCTTAAAAACTCCGCAGCAAAACTAAATATATCAGAGCGGGTTATTTTTCACGGGTATATGGACAGGGCGCAGCTTAACGAATGTATAAAGAATATGCAGGTGCTAATTTTACCGTCAGTGACGACAGAAGGGTGGAAAGAGCAGTTTGGAAGGGTGTTGATAGAGGCGTTCGCTTCCAAAATAGCCGTGATTGGTTCTGATTCCGGTGAAATACCCAATGTCATAGGTGACGCAGGCCTTATTTTCAGGGAAGGCAACCCTTTTGGCCTTGCTGAAGCAATAGAAAAACTGCAGAATAATAAAGAATTATTTAATTCACTTGTTGAAAAGGGATACAAACGCGTAAGTGAAAATTATACAAATGAAATAATCGCGGGGAAGATAATAGCGCTGTGTAAAGCGCTGCTGTAAGATATTAAAACATAGAGGGTAGAGATGAAGTTTGTAAACGGGCTTATAAGCCTTTTTTATCCCACTGAATGCGCAAACTGCGGCAGGTACATAAAGGATTTTCAATACGGTTATGTCTGCCCTTCCTGTTACAATTCCATAAAACCAATCGGCAAAAATTACTGTAAAATCTGCGGTATTTCATTACCGTCCAAACACGTTGACACATGCACCGCGTGCAGGGTGAACAAAAGGTATTTTGATTACGCGCGTTCTGCCGGCGCGTATGAAGGCGCGCTTAGGGCGCTTATACACTCCTTAAAATTTCATCAAAAGACAAAAGCCGGAAAAGTAATCGCGCAATATTTTATGAATAACGCGGATGTGGATTTAACCGGTTTTGTTTTTGTCCCCGTCCCGGTAAGCAGGTTAACAGGCGCGGAGCGGGGTTATAATCAAAGTGAAGTGCTGGCAAAAGAATTGGCAAAGCTAAGCGGCAATAAGGTAATTAACGCTCTGATAAAAGTAAAAGAGACGCAGCAGCAGAGGTTTCTTGAAAGGCAAGACAGGGCAAAAAACGTAAAAGGCGCGTTTAAAGCCTCGTCTGACGTTACGGGCATGCCAATCGCGCTGGTTGACGACGTTGCCACCACCTGCGCGACGCTAAATGAAGCCGCACGCGTGTTAAAAAAAGCAGGAGCGGGGAAAGTGATATGTTTGACGGCGGCGAGGACTTTGTAAGCCGGAGGCTTGGTAAGTAGAGGCATGGATGGTTAGATGCTTGGAGGCTTGGTAAGTAGAGGCTTGGATGGTTAGATGCTTGGAGGCTTGGAAGAACTGGAACTGGTAGCCGCACCTTTTAAGGTGCGGCAGTAGATTTGAAATTATGGGGTTAAAACCTAAAAAACAAAACCACGTAATAAATAATTATTTTGTACTTGAATTTGAATTGTGGCGCGGGTATACTTTGTATGGAAACAAAAACTGACAGCATACGGGGTGAATGATATGGCGAAACTTGCGACCTTTACAAACAAGATAGATAAGGATGTTAGGGATAAATTCAGGAACTTTTGCGATGAAAAAGGGTATAAAATACACAAATTACTTGAACGCGCCATGCTGGATGAGATGAGGATTGTGGAACTTAAAGAAGATTCGTTTAACTTTGAATCCGCGTTTGATAATTTTGAAGAGAAATTAAAATCAGCCAAAGGTTTTTCTGAAGTAACAGGTAAAAAAATACCTTCCAAAATCAAAACAACGGCAAAAAAATAGATGGAGTTAATATCTTTTCTGGAACAGGCGTTACTAAAATATAATATGCTGACAGGGCAAAAGAAAAAAATATTCTGCAGAATTATCCTTGCGTTATCCCGGCTTAAAACCTTTAATAATACTCCCGGTATAATAAATGTGGTTTGTGACAGCAAGCTGGGGATAAAAAAAGTACACTATAATGATAAAAATCATTTTGAGATTGCTTTTGCTGTTTTAAAAGACGGGAAAATCGTAATTGCGGATTTTAAGTGCCTGTTTTAAAAAACGTTAACGTAGAGACGCAATACATTGCGTCTCGGTTTTGTATTTGTTCAAAATCCTAAATCTCACCGCTTTTTTAAAGAAATTATGCTAACATATCCTTGTAATTATAAAATATCAAAACAAAGGGAATTGGGATGAAAAAAATAACATTACTTTCACTTATCGCGGTTATCGCTTTAATTGGATTGTCTTTTTTACCACTTAGTGCTGAATCTGTTGACGGCGAATTAGTTATCAATGATAACAAAATCCTTTTAATAAAAGATAAAAATACTGTTATTATAAATGATGATACGGATGAAAAACGTAATATTAAGTTTTCGATATCAAAAAAGAAAATATTATATGCAAAGAAGAAAGGCGAGGGAATCTTTGATGTTTATGTTCATAATGCCGAAAATGGGCGCTTAGAATTTATAGTAAATTCCGGGGTTAGTTGCTTTGATTTATTGGATGTGGAGATACCCAATAATAATATTTTGTTTTGCCGCTGTGACAAAGACAAGGGATATGAAGAGATAAGATTTTCTTGGTTAAAGGATAAAAGCAGGTTTCTTAGTTTGTTGGGGGCGAAATTCAGCATGCCGAAATCTGCAGATAAAATAATTTATATACAATTGCCGCCAAGAGGGGCTCCTGAATCAATAAGAATGGCGGTAAAACTGTTATCTCTGACCGGCAATAAAAAGATAAAGTTTGATGAAAAACCCATACCTGTAGTTTATCAATTTGAAAGCGAAGATATCGGCATGCTGTCAGATTTTGTTTGGAAAGACCCGGATACTGTGGCGTTTATAGTTGCAGGCATTAAAAATAATAAGCTGGTTGTGTTGAATTTTCATAAAGACATAAAGAATCCCGGAAAGACTTTGAAAATATTTGATAAATCGATAATGAAAATAGAAAAACTTGAATGGGTTAATAACAGAATAAGAATAACCGGCACAAATCATAACGGTGAACCCGTGATGGCTGTTTTGGAGATTTAAAAGAGCGTATTTAGGATTGATTTTTGGTAGACGCGGACGCGGGTCTTCAGCCCGCGGCAGTTAGATTTTTGTCCTGGTAGGCGCACCTTTTAAGGTGCGGTTGGAGCGAGCATGCGCAGCGGAAATCCCTGCGATGAAGCGAGTTTACGGGCAGAAGAAGCAGGGACAGTATAGATTTAAAACAACGCACCCTGAAGGGTGCGGCTACCAGAACGAAAAGCACAAGCTAAATTAATAATGAAACCATATGAGGTGGGAAAAGTGAAAAACAAATACATTCTTGCAGTGATTTTTTTATTATTTACGCAGTGTGTTTTTTCTGCAGATATTAAGTTTACGGAGGAAGAAGAAAAAGCAATAGATGAAAGAATAAAAGAAATGAAAAAAGGCAGAAATATTATTGTTGTTAACACAAAAGATGAACCGCATGAAGAGGAGCAATCAAAATATAATTTCAGTGAAGAGATTATAGTGGAAGGTGAAAAGGTTTATGCGGAAATAGATGGGGTTAAAATTAAACTTTTTGATCGATTGGGAGAGAAAAAGCATATTATACTTTCGCCGAATAAAGAAATGGTTGCGTATTTTGATAAAAAGGATCAGATAGTGCCGAAAAAAGGCAATCTTGAATACTTTACAGTATGGACTATGAAACTATCAGGGAAAGGCGCTAAAAAGCATATTGTTAAAAATTTAACGGACAGAATAGAAGATATTATATGGATAACAGATAAAGAATTTTTAGTTAAAGGTTATTCGTTTGGTTCGAATGAAAATGCCGTTTTTACGATGTTTAAAATAAATAAGAAAAAAGAAATGATGTATTTTCCTGCAAGAAGTATTGCGATATCTCCTGATAAACGATTTATTTGTATGCTCAGATATATGCCGAGAATGGGTATGCCTGAGGAGTATATGTCAGATTATGTGGATGTTTTAGATCTAAAAGCAAGAAAAATGTTTGTGGCATATCCTTTTGAAAATGGAGAGGAAAAGAAATTTGAGAATTTGAAGGAACGATATGATGTGTCCTGGAAATTTGTTTGGGCATCAAATACTGATGTTTATTTTGTTTGCAATCACAATGAGTCCGGATATCTGGTTAGTTTGAAGTATGATAAATCCGCTGACAGGTTTGCTATCAATGAAAAGAAAATGGAAAATTATTTTGTGTGGGTTAAAGAGTTTAATCTGCTTGGTGATAGATTTGAAATAAAAGGTAAAATAAGAAATAGCAGTACTTCTGCGGATGAAGATGCGGTTGAGATGGTTTTGTTTTAGTTTGTTCGGTTTGTTTTATAACGTAGAGGCGCAATATATTGCGCCTCGTATTTTTTAAAATCAAAATCAGAGACGCATCATGATGCGTCTCTACATTAAATACAATGCCAATGGCAAACATCAATCGTGTTGACCACGGGTGGGATACATAGTAAAATCCTTAAAACACTTAAGGCGGAGATAAATGAAAAAAATAAATTCCAGATGCGTTGTGCTTTTGTCCGGCGGGCAGGATTCAACCACTGCGCTTTTTTGGGCGATGAAGAAATTCAAAAACGTTATGGCTGTAAGCTTTGACTATGGCCAGCGCCATAAAATAGAACTTAAAAGCGCGGCTAAAATTGCCAAACTTGCCGGGGTAAAACACACGGTTATTGTTGTTAAAGAGTACGAAGCTATCCAAAACTCCGCTTTGCTTGATAAGACATCATCAATTAATAAACACGATAAAATAAACAAAAAACTGCCGGCGTCTTTTGTACCTGGCAGGAATATCCTGTTTTTAACTGCTGCCGCGGCTTACGCCTATGTTAACAAAGCGGAAAATATCGTAATAGGCGTGTCGCAGGCGGATTATTCAGGATATCCGGACTGCAGGGGGGAGTTTATCCGTTCAATGGAAAAAAGCCTATCGCTGGGGATGGAATACCCTGTAAAAATTCATACTCCTTTACTGAACAAAAACAAGATGCAGACAGTGCTTTTGGCGAAAGAATTGAAAGTGCTTGATATGATGAAATATACGCACACATGTTATGAAGGTAATAATAAGCCCTGTAATAAATGCCCGGCGTGCAGACTCCGCGCGAAAGGTTTTAAAGAAGCCGGCATTGCCGACCCGCTGAAACACAATTAAAGGTTTATCTTTTATTTCTCTGCAATGACGCGAAAATACCCGTAATACACAGCGCGGCTGACAGCATAAACGCCGCCTGTACGGCTTTTATAAACTCGCCCATATTTGAAGGTTCTATCTTTGCGGTTCCTATGAATATTGAAAGCGCCATCATCCCTATGGCAAGGCCGGTCATCTGGCCTGTCACCCTCATTGTCCCAAGCGCGGCTGACGCAATTGAATAGTCCTTTCTCTCCACGCTGCTCATAACCGCGTTGGTGTTGGGCGAAGAGAAAAACGCGAACCCAAACCCTATAAAAATAAGCGCGGCTGCCGTGTAATACACCGGCGTCTGCGCGTTAATAAAGACAAGCATTAAAAGGCCGGCTGCTGTCATTGCCATTCCTGATGATGCAATTTTACCCGGGTTAAACCTGTCTGATAATTTTCCTGCCGCGGGGGCGAATGCCATCATAATTACCGGCTGTATCATAAGCACCAGCCCTGCCGCCTGCGGGGAAAAGCCTTTAACGTACTGCAGGTACAAACTTAAAAGGAAAGAGACCGCGAAAGAAGAGGCGTAGTGAATAAGCGCGGCCAGATTTGAAAAGGCAAACACCGCGTTGTGAAAAAACAGCTTCATATTCATAACAGGGTGTTTTATTCTAAATTCCACAATAACAAATAAAATAAGAAGCAGTATGCCAAGTATAAGCGCCGCTGCGCCTGTCGTTGAAGGCAATGACGACAGCCCGAATATTAAAAAGAACATTCCGGGCGCGAAAATTAAAGAGCCGATAAGGTCAAAAGATTCGCCGCCCGATTCCGCCCATTCGCCTTTCATTTTAAACGCGGCAAAAAAGACAGCTGCCGCGCACATTGAGGTATTAAGCAGAAATATATAACGCCATCCGAAATTCTGCGTAAGAATGCCGCCTAAAAAAGGCCCTGCTGACAGCCCCGTATAAACCGCGGCAACGTTAAGCCCAAGTACTTTGCCCCGTTCTCTGGCGTTAAAAACAGATGTTAAAATCGCTACACCCGTCCCAAACACCATTGACCCTCCAATACCCTGAACCACGCGCAGGGTTATAAATAAAACGACGTTTGTAACAAACACGGTGGCCAGTGATGATAATGTAAAAATTATCATTCCTAAGGTGAAATACCTGCGCCTTCCGTAAATGTCGGCAAGCCTGCCGAATGGTACCTGAAAGATTGCCGAACTTAAAAGGTAGGATGTGGCAATCCAGCCAAGAAAAAGGGCGCTTACGCCGAATTCTTTTCCTATTGAAGGTAATGCCACGTTAAGCGAAGAACCCATAAATGACATGGAAAAAGCCGCTATCATTGCCGATATAAGCGCCGCGTTTTTTGTTTCGCTGTCATATTCGTGGAGTGTATTTTCGTTAATCATAATGATAAATATACCGTATATGGGGGGAGAATAAAAGTGATTTTATGGTTGGAGGCTATTTGGAGGCTTGGATGGTTAGAGGCTTGGAGGCTTGGCAACATGGTTTGGTATTGGTAGCCGCACCCTTCAGGGTGCGTTGTTTTAAATCAACTGCCGCATATAATACCGGGTAATATTATTATGGGCTCGGTATTAAAAAGGTGCGCTTACCAAATCTAAAACCAATTTAGAACAACTGCAACTGCCCCGGGCTAAAGCCCGCGGCTACCAAGGCCAAACCGATTGTCTAGCTGCCGGTAATCTTCTGTCCCTCTGTCCCTCTGTGCATCCGTCCCTCGGTTTCTATTTCCCGTTCTTCAAATCCCGCAGGGTTACGTCGCTCTGGTGGTAGCGCCGGAATATCTTTGTAAAGGTGGTGTGGGAAAACAGCCACGCGAATGGTTTAAAGCGGGTAATAAGATAAAGCGCCCAATAGCACACAAAAAATAACCCCAACGAGCTGATCAACATAAAAATCATTGAAGCAAATTCGTTATTAAAAACAGGGTTCTGTATTATTACCTGCTGAACCGCGGCTGTAACAGCCCCAAAAAGCAGCCAGCACACAATTACTAAATATGAATGCGCCGCCTGAATGGATTTTTCCGGGCAGTAAGCGATACACCTTTCGCAGCTTTCACATTTAAACGTCCAGTAAGGTTTTTTTATCTTCTCACCCTTCATTATAATCGCGCCGTAAGGGCAGTTGGCCGCGCAGATACCGCAGCTTGTGCACTTTTCATCCGCAAACATAACCTTGGACAGCATCAAACGACCGGCTATCAAATACGCAAAACTTACCGGTAAAAACGTCAGCCCCATTATCCATGACGGAATGCCTTTAAATATCCGCCTGCCTGATGCAACCGTATCCATAAACGCGGAAATTTCGCGTTTTGTTTTGTCGTAAAAATACTGCGCGTGTTTCTCCGTCATTCCCCAGTGCAGGGCAAGCCAGTTTGTGGGCATATCCATTCCCGCGAAACCGCGTATGTCATAACCTTTAAGCAGAAGTATTAACGCGATAATCAAACACGCTGTGCCTTCCATTCCGGGCAGGGGCAGCGGGCCGTAGTAAGCGCCGGCGCGGGTGGCTATAATAATTGCGGGCGCTTTTTTTACGCGGGGCATCATAAAAGCAAATTTAATCGCGGGCCATGCGGCGGTGAAAGCGTGAGTGGGTGTAAATATTCCCGTAAGGTTATTATCTGACGGCGGGTTGTTTTTAAGGGATGCTTTCTCCATTGGTATGACAGACGCAGCACAGCCGTGTTCCTTTAATTTTTCGCCCGCCCAGACGGCTGTCTTAAATGAATTGCCTGTACCGGACATATAGTAAAATGATGCTTGGATGCTTAGAGGCTTAGAGGCTTGGATGTTTTGCAAAATTTATTTTATTATGCCGGAATTTTTCAGTTTGTCGCGGCAGGAAGGGCATACGCTGTCTTTTGCAGGTTTTCCGCAGAACCTGCATACAGAAGAGTTGGGCCTGTTTGAAATTTTAAGCGTGCCTTTATCTATAAGCCGGTTGACAGTTGAAAAGGGGACGCCGGTATCCTTGCAGACCTGAGACACGCTGGCAAGGGGGTTTTTTCTCAAGTATAAAGTCACTTTTCCAAGGTCCATGCCGTCTTTCATAAGGCAGTCAGGGCACACAGTTGCCGATGACTGGCCTGTATCCATTGTCCTTCCGCATCTTTCACAGTTTTTTAGCGCCAATTTAATGCTCCTTATTGCAGATTCTTTGTTATATATCGGACATATTTCATATATCTTTAATTATAATTTATCCGCAGTATAAAGCAATAGCATACTTGCATATTATTAAATTGAAAATAAGGTTTAACGGGTGTAAAATTAGCGTATTAATTACTTTTGGAGGTAATAATATGAAAAAGCTTATTATGGTACTGTCTTTATTTTCGTGTATTTCAGTGTACGCGGCTATCCCGGGGTTTGAAAATGCCGCGGAAATTAAGGCGCCGATATCCGGCGTTACTGTTTATTCAAACACGGCATATGTGGAAAGAAATGTTAATGCCTCACTTGTCAAAGGCGAAACGCTTCTTGCGATAACCGACCTGCCTGTGGGAATGGTGGAAAACACCCTTTCGGTAAAAAAATCCGGGGCAGGCGCTTTTCTTGTAAAAGAGTTTGAATACAAAGAGGTGCTTTCAAAAGCGGTTTTCGAGCAGAAAGAGAAAGAACTAAGGGTTACTCTTGAAACTATAAAAACTGAAATAGCGGCAGTTGAAGATAAGATAAAAGCAAATGAATCAAAGATAAAGGCGCTGGAATCAATAAACGCCAAGTCCGCGGATGAGGTTTCAAAAGCGCTGGTTACAAAAGACGTGTCTGTGGCAAATCTTGACGCCATAATAAAGTTCGCGTCCAAAGGGTTAGAGCAGGCATACAAAGACAAGCGCGCGGCTGAAAAGAAAGTTAAAGAATTAAAAGAAAAAGCCGCGGTAATGGAATCTGAACTTTCTTCCGTGCGCGCGGGTAACCTAAAGCGCAATAAGGTGCTTTTTATAAGGATAGATTCTTCCGCGGCGTTAACTGACGCGGGAATAACCGTTAAGTACGCCGTATATAACGCGGGTTGGTACCCGTCTTATGAAGCAAATTATACGCCGGAATCGTTATCGGCGGAAGTGGCATATAACGCTGTGGTTTACCAGCAGTCCGGGGAAGACTGGAAAAATATAAAACTTACCGTATCTACGGGAAACAAGCAGCACAATATTAATATCCCACAGCCTGCGCCATGGATTTTAAGGGAACGCCAGGTTTACAGGGCTCAGAAGATGCTTATGAAAGCGGAAGCCGCGCCCGCGGCAATGGCAATGGACACAGCGGTAATGGCTGAAGCTGAAGAAGCTTACGGCGAAGCGCCCGCGGCTTACAACGCTATAATGGAAAATGAACTTTCCATGAAGGTGGAAATGAAGGGAAGGTTTAATGTTCAGTCAAACGGGGAACCTAAAAGCGTCTTTTTAAAAAATATGAAATTTGACACCGCGGGAATGTACTATTCGGCCGTGCCTTCGCAGAACGACGCGGCTTACCTTACCGCGGAAATAGAAAACAAAGACGAACTTTCCTTAATGCCCGGCGAGATGGCCGTGTATCTTGACGGCGATTATTCCGGCAAACAGCAGATTGGCAAAGTGATAAACACAGGGGACAAACTTACGGTCTCCTTTGGCATAGACGAGAACATAAAGATAAAAAGGGAAATAACAGATAAGAAAACCGGAGACCGCGGCCTTTTTGGCGGCGACAACGGCGCTGATTACGGCTTTAAGATAACAGTTGAAAATTTCAACAAAAAAGAGGCACAGCTGGAAATTAAAGAGCCCATGCCCGTATCGCAGCACGATAAGATTAAAGTTGAAGTTTACAAAGCAAGCGAAGAGTGCGTGGAAAAAGATGAAAAAGGAATATGCACGCTGAAGTTTAAACTTGGCGCGGGCGCGAAAAAGGTAATTACATACAGGGTAAAAGTTACATATCCGAAAGATATGAACGTGGAAGGGTTGTAATACAGGTTACAGGTTACAGGTTACAGGTTACAGGTTACAGGTTACAGGTTACAGGTTGTTACAGGTTACAGGTTACAGGTTACAGGTTACAGGTTACAGGTTACAGGTTACAGGTTACAGGTTACAGGTTACAAGTGACAAGTGACAAGTGACAAGTGACAAGTGACAAGTGACAAGTGACAAGTGACAAGTAACAGGTAACAGGTGACAAGTGACAAGTGACAAGTAACAGGTAACAGCTGTCAGTTCTCAGTTGTAAGTTGTTAGTTGTAACCTGTAACTTGTCAGCTGTCAGCTGCAACTTGTAAGCTGTCAGTTGTAACCTGTAACTTGTCACTTGTAACTTGTAACCTGTAACTTGTCAGCTGTTAGCTGTAACTTGTCAGCTGTTAGCTGTAACTTGTAACCTGCAACTTGTCAGTTGCAACGGAGGGACTTATGGCGGAGACATTATCGGAACTTTACAGGCAGAGTTTTGAACAAAACGCGGCGCTGCCGGCTTTTTCGGATTACGGCAAAGAGCCGATAACTTATGCACAAGCCGCGGAAAAAGTGGCCAAGATGCACGAATCTTTTTCCGAAGCGGGGTTAAAAAAAGGCGACAAGATAGCCCTTGCCGCGCGTAACAGCACCAATTGGGTGCTTACTTACCTGTCTGCCATAACTTACGGCGCGGTGATAGTGCCCATTCTGGCGGATTTTAAACCGTCGGAAATTCAGCACATAATAAACCATTCAGACTCCGTGCTTTTATTCGCCTCTGAAGAGATATTAGAACAGCTTGAACTGACTGAAACCGAGAAACTTGCCGCCGCGTACAGGATAGACACGATGGAGCGGGAATACTTAAATAAAAAGGCCGCGTTATTCATGAGAGCCGTATCCGCGGTTAAAAATATTTTTGCAAGAAAAAAACCCGAAAAAGAACCGGCGCATTTTTTTATGCGCGACATCGCTGACAGCGAAACCGCCGCCATTGTGTACACGTCCGGCACTACCGGGCTTTCCAAGGGAGTGGTGTTAAGCCGCCGCAGCCTTTATATTAACGTAAGGTTTGCCATGGAAAACATGCCTTTAAAACCGGGCGACAACGTTCTGTCGTTTCTTCCGCTGGCGCACTCTTTTGGCTGCGCTTTTGAATTTTTATTCCCCACAGCGGCGGGATGCCACATAACGTATCTTGACAGGCTGCCTTCGCCCACAGTACTTGTGGAGGCGTTTGCAAAGATAAAGCCAAGGCTTATCCTCTCTGTGCCGCTTGTGCTTGAAAAGATTTACAGGAATCAGATAAAAAAGAGCATAGACGGCACCCCCACGGGATTTTTACTGAATGTGCCGGTTGTGGGCAAAGGCATTGAAGCGGTTATAAGGAAAAAGATAGTGAATGTTTTTGGCGGAAACTTCATGGAAATAGTAATAGGCGGCGCGTCTTTAAGCCCGGAAGTGGATGATTTTTTCAAATCTATTAAATTTCCGTTCACGATAGGGTACGGCATGACAGAGTGCGGCCCGCTTGTTTCCTACGCCAACTGGAAAGACCATAAAAAGGGCAGCGTTGGAAAATTGATAAACTATCTTCAGGCAAGGATAGATTCGCCGGACCCGGCAAAGGTCCCCGGCGAGATTCTGCTTAAGGGTGAAAGCGTGATGAAAGAGTATTATAAGAATCCGACGGCCACGCGCGATACCATTGTGGACGGCTGGTTAAAGACAGGCGACCTTGGCACTATGGACAGCGAAGGCAATATCGCGCTGTGCGGCAGGTCGAAAAATATGATACTTGGCCCTTCCGGGCAGAATATTTATCCTGAAGAGATAGAAACAAAACTTTCGGTGATGCGCTATGTAAGCGAATGCGTTGTGGTGGACAGGGGCGGAAAAATAACAGCGCTTGTTTTTCCGGATATGGACGGCGCGGATAAAGACGGGCTTGACGAAGCGGGCCTTGAAAAAGAGATTGAAAATATAAGAAAAAAACTTAACACGCAGCTGCCGGCTTACAGCCAGGTATCTGCCATTAAAATACACGCGCAGGAATTTGAAAAGACGCCTTCCAAGAAAATAAAAAGGTTCCTGTACAGCTGAATATGAAGGTAAATTGTGAAAAAAAATAAAACTTTACCCGTATCCGCCGCGGCGTTATTAATTTCTGCCATGCTGCACGCCGGAATAATAGGCACTGCATCCGGTATGTTTTCTTTATTTAAAGGGAAGCATACGGTTACAAATCAGCCGGTGGATGTCACGCTTGAACTTATGCCGTATGTCGCAAAGACCGGGCATAAAACAGAACTGGCTAAAAATGATACGGCCGCGCGCAGCGAAACTTCAGATAATAATGATATGGGCGGCGGCACGGCTGCTGCCGGCGGAGATATTGAAACACAGAATTCAGTCTACGCGTACAATGACGCGGTAAAACAGAGGATACAGGCAAACCGTTTTTATCCGCCGCAGGCCAGGCAAAAGGGAATTGCGGGAAAGTCTGTGGTGGCTTTTTCCATTAACCGTAACGGCACCGTGGCAGACGCGCGGCTTTTAACATCGTCAGGTGATGAAATGCTTGATAAAGAAGCGGTGCGGAATATATGGCGCGCCGCGCCTTATCCGCCGCTTCCGGATGCAATAAAAGCAGAGCCGTTTGCCCTGCAGATAGCCATAGTTTTTAAATTAAATTAATTATATGGGGTGTTTATGAAAAAGATATTTGTTTTACTTGCAGCTGTAATAATATTTTCATCGTGCGGCGATAAAACGGCGCAGCAGAATGTTTTGTGCGGCACATCCATGATTGCGTCGCTGGCAAAGGATATAGCGCCGGGGATAAAAAATACCGTGCTTATCCCGCCGGATGCCTGCCCGGGACATTTTGATTTAAAGCCTCAGGACGCCCTTGCGGTAAAAAAAGCAAAACTTATAATAATACACCCGTATCAGCAGGCGCTGGCGCAGGCGATAAAAAAGATAAATAAAAAAGCAAGGGTGGAAGTTTTAAAGGCATCCGCGCTTACAACGCCGGAAGGGTATTTTAACGGTTTATCAGAAATGGCGGCGCTTTTAAACGGGAATTTTCCGGGGAATTTTGAGCAGTATGAAAAAAACAGGCAGGCTGTGGTCTTTTCTATTATGGAAAATGTGACTGATGATCAGATGTACATAAGCTGTATGAGGAAAAAGAAGGTTAAAGCGGTTGTAAGCGCGGTTCAGAAGGATTTGGCGGAATATTTTGGCTTTGTCCCTGTAACGTTATTCGGGGAGGCGGAAAATCTTACCGCAAATGAAATAGCATCAATTATTAAAGAGGGCAGAAACAAGTCTGCCGCGGTTATCTTAAGCAATTTAAACGGCAGCCACGATACGTCAGCTGAAATAATAAATAAGGAACTGAAAGTTAAAAAAGCGGTGCTTTTAAATTTTCCGGGCGCCTACGGCGATGACAGCGCTTTTCTTGCGCTGTGGAGATACAATTTTAACCTTATAAAGCAGACCGCAGGAGACTGCAGGCAATGAACAATGTTTTCGCCGCGGTGGAAAATCTTGGTATTACACTGGGTTCAAAAAAAATACTGTCGCGGGTAAATCTTAAAATAAAACGGGGGGAATTTGTAACCATTGTGGGGCCAAATGGCTCCGGTAAAACCACGCTTGTAAAATCCCTGCTGGGGCTTATAAAGCCGGGATGCGGTAAGGTTTTTTTAAACACAAAATTATACGGCTACATTCCGCAGTCTTCGTGTGAAGAACGCGGTTTTCCCGCCACCGCGTGGGAATTGATAGAAAATTCCGCGTTAAGCACGGGAATGGATAAAGCGGCGGTAAAAAAAGAAATAAGTGAAATAGTAACTGAACTTAAAATACAGAAAATTTTAAAATCACGTTTCTATGAACTGTCAGGCGGGGAAAAACAAAAAGTGATGCTTGCTATGGTGCTTGTAAGAAAACCGGAACTGCTGGTGCTTGATGAACCTAATCTTAACCTTGACCCATACGCGTACTTAAATTTTCTTAAACTTGCCGATTCAATACATAAAAAACACAATATCACCGTTATATTTGTAACGCATATGATAAACGCCATGCCGTTCTCTTCGGCGCGCGTGGTTGTGCTGAAAAAAGGGGAAATTTCTTTTGACGGCATGGCAGATAAGCTGTTTGGCGGAAAAAACGCCATGGAAAAAATATATGGATGAACTTTACGTAAAGGCGTTTTTATCGTGTGTTTTTACCGGCGCTTCGTGCGGCCTTGCAGGCGCGTTTATCTTGCTTCTGGAAATTCCTTTTGTGGGCGTGGCAGTGTCTCACGCCGCAATGGCAGGCGGGGTATGGGGGGTTATTTTAGGGCTTCCCGGTAAACTTTCGGCTTTTGCCGCGTCTATTTTAATGTCGGCCCTTTTAGGGCCTGTCTCTGACAGGGTTAAGTCATCGGTTAATTCAATTTTAAGCGTGATGTTCGCGTTTTTAATGGCGATTGCGCTTTTAGGTGTGGGAATCTTTGAAGGGCACAGGCAGATGCTGTATTCGGTACTTTGGGGAAATGTCTTTCTTTCCGGCTGGGCGGATATTGCTGTTTCTGTTTTTATCCTGGCAATAGAAACCGTTTTTATAGTTTATTACTACAGCAGGCTTGTGTTTGTGCTGTTTAACAGGCAGATGGCCGCGGCAAACGGGATTAAAGAAAAACGGATATATTATATGATGCTGCTTTTAACCGGCGCGGTGGTGTCTGCGGGGCTTAATACGGCGGGCGGGCTTATGATATTTGGAATGATAATCCTGCCGGCTGCCGCGGCAAAACAGGTGTGCATAAGTTTTAAGTCTTTTTTAATATTATCAGGCCTGGCGGGATTTCTTGGAGGGGCGTTTGGCAGCCTGCTGGCTTTCGCGTTTAATCTGCCCCTGGGGGCAACTGTGGTCATTTTTATGGCGGGTATTTTTTGCGCGTCTGCCGTGTATAAACATTTTTGGCGGTCAAGATTAAAAGAAATATAGAAATTTTTGGTGTATAATTAATCAAACGGACAAACGGGGTGTTAAATGAAAAAACAGATACTGGCATGCGTTATTGTTTTATCTTCCTCAATGATTTTATTCGCGCTTGAAAAAGAAGACAAAATAATGGTACTGATAGAAAATATTGAAAAGACCCCCGCGGCAGAATCGGCCGCCACGCTTGTGCCTGTACCTGCGCAGCAGATTCAGCAGAAAGATATAAAGAAGACAAGGGAGATACTTGACCGGGTGCTTGAAGAAAAGATGATTGATGAAAGGGAAGCGCTTACTTTGCAGAGGATAAAAGAGGCGGAAAATAAGTCGGCGGCAACTGATCTGATACTGGGCGTTATGATTATGATTAATTTTCTTTTTCTGGTGTATATAATGGTAAGGCTTAACGGGCGTGAAAAATGAACATACATATAATTATGCACGTGCCTTTTGAAGGTCCCGGCACAATAGAACCGTGGGCAAAGGCAAGGGGGCATAAGCTGACATATACAAGGGTATATGAAAATGAAAAATTTTTGGAAATGGACGCTTTTGATATGCTTATAATAATGGGCGGCCCGATGAGTGTTAATGATATTGATAAATACGCGTGGCTGTCAGGCGAAAAAGGTTTTATATCAATGGCAATATCTTCATGCAAAAAAGTGCTGGGCATATGCTTGGGAGCGCAGCTTCTGGCAGAATGCCTGGGGGGCAGGGTTTATCCCAACAGGGAGAAAGAAATAGGCTGGCATAATACTTATCTTACGGAAGCAGGAAGGCATTTAAAAGTCCTTGAAGGCATCCCGCATGAATTTTCTGCTTTTCACTGGCACGGTGAAACTTTTGAAATACCTGACGGTTGCGAGCGTATTGCGTATTCTGACGCGTGTGAAAATCAGGGTTTTATTTGTGGGAATGATATAGCCGCGTTTCAGTTCCACCTTGAATCCACACAAGAAAGCGTTAAAGAACTTTACAGCAGATGTGAAAATGAAATTGTACCGGGTAAATATGTCCGGACGCTTGACACTGTAATGGAAAAAAAGAACAGGTTTGCATTTATAAACGAACAGATGATAAAGTTCATGGATAACTTTTCCCGATAAATCCCGCTTTTGAAAAAACACATAACCCCTGTGGTTTTCTTCCAATTCTCGAATTTCGAATTCTCTATATTTGTTTTATGTTTTTTCTTCCGTCCCTCAGTGCATCCGACCCTCTGTCCCTCGTGTTTTATTTGTCTTTTCCGCTTCTGCTTATCTGCCTATAGCTTAAACCGCTGTTCTTTCGCTCCTCCCAGCTGCCCAGCCGCAGTCTTCCAGGTGTTGTGTGTATTTTTTCAGCACGCGCCGCA
Organism: Candidatus Goldiibacteriota bacterium HGW-Goldbacteria-1; assembly: GCA_002839855.1. Taxonomy (NCBI): domain Bacteria; phylum Candidatus Goldiibacteriota; species Candidatus Goldiibacteriota bacterium HGW-Goldbacteria-1. The sequence continues at coordinate 185,338 of PGYV01000004.1, read as the reverse complement.
AATTGGTATGTTTGTATCCAAACAACCTTGAAATCTATACTGTGTTCACTCATTGGCAATCGGGAACCCGCGGCACAACCGGATTTGCCGGCGCAGCATTAAACCGCCCGTGCCGCATACATACTATGCTTACGCGGCACGCACTGAAAAAACACACCCAACCCCTGTGGTTTTATTCCGATTTTCGAATTTCGAATTCTCGATATTTGTTTTATGTTTGTTTCTCCTTCCGTCCCTCCGTGTTTACCGGGCTTAGATATATGTAGTGGTAGGCGCATCCCTTTAGGGTGCGGCAGTTGATTTAAAAAACGAGCGATTAAGACGAAGGCAGATAAGCAATAACGAAATCTAAACAACGCACCCTAAAGGGTGCGGCTACCAAGACAAAAAAATTCAAATCAAAATCAACTTCCGCGGGCTAAAGACCCGCGTCTACCACGACAAAACATAGCACTTTAGCATTTTAAGTAGTTAAGCTATAGCATAAAAAATTTTTTCTTTCGCTTCTGCTTATCTGCCTATAGCTTAAACAGCTATTTTTTATCATCCGTCCCTCTGTCCCTCGGTTTTCCTGCGCTGCAATTCTTTATATGAGCGCATATCTGCCGTGCGCGCAACGCGTTGCGCGGAAATGCACCTTAGAATCCCTTAAAAATATAGGTAAAAGCCGCGGCACGCTTGTTGCTATTACACAGGTGTTACAAATACCAAAAGGAGAAAATAAAATGAAAAAAATAAAACTGGCAGTGGTTACAGCGGCGGTAATTGTTCTCTGCGGATGCGCTTCTACAACCGGAAATAAAATTTATACAATTAATTCCAGGGGTACTGCGGAAATACCGGGCACAGATGTTTTATCCGCGCAGAACAGGTCGCTGCAGTACGCAAGGGAAGAAATGGTTTATTCAATAGACAGGTTTCTGGATTTTAAGTTTAATTTTGATGAAGAGGCAAAAAGAAAGATAGCGTCTGAAAGCAGGGTGGTAAAAGCCGGAAAAAATAACGGGTGGTATATAACGGAACTTACCTATACGCTGGACCTGTTTGATTTTCTTGCCGACAATGCCGGTTTTAGAAATTTTAACACATGGGAGCTTATGGGTATGCCCAGATATTATGACCACTATATGACAGGCAATAAACCTATCGGGGTCTGGGTTCAGGAAAAATTCGCGCAGGAAATGTCCAATGACCCCGTCAATCAGGCGGTGCTGTCGCTTATTCCGGCGTACAGCGGTAATTTCGCGATAGGAAAAAATATTGTAGGCGCTTTTTTCACAGCCGCAAAGGCAGCCGCCCTTTTAACGGCGGTATTTCACCCGGATGAAGGGGCAAAGATTGCCGCCTGTTCCGGACTGGGGGTGATAACAGCACTTGATTTTTATTCCGTAATATTTGAAACAACCGAATCCATAAAAAAACTTGAAGCGTTAATGAACGCGCTTTCAGGACAAAACAAAATGAAAAAGGAGAATAACAATGAGAATTAAAAACGGTGTAAGAAAGTTTGTAATGACAGCTGCGGCGGTGGGTGCTTTATGCGGGACGCTTTTTGCGGGCGGATATATGCAGGCAAATGATAATGTACCGTCGTGGGAAAGGGATATATACGCGGAGAAAGAAGATAAGACCGGATTCTGGGTTATTGGGGCGGGCGGCGCGGTAAACAGCCTGCCGCTGGCTTCTTCAAAGTTCACCCTGCCTCTGATATACGTGGCCTATGAAGGGGTTAACAAAAAAGCGCTTGGAATCTTTGATGCCAGCTGGTCTTTCGGGCTGTATGATTTTATGCCGGAAGCGGAAATAGCCCTGATACTGCCGGTTAAGCCTATTGACTTCCGTTTAAGCGTGGGCGCGTACTATGACATAATTATCGGCGGCCACGCGGGGGTGCTTGTAAAAGCGGGAGCCATACTTAACAAGACCTATTCTTTTGACCTTATGGTTATCCCTATAGGCACACAGCCTTCCGTGTCATATTCTGAATCCCTGTCGCAGCAGAAAATAGTGGAAAATGACGGCAATCACGGCCTTGAATTCCCGGTATTCGGGGTTCTGACTTCAATAAGGTTTTAAAAATAAAGGGTATAAAAAAGGCGGGGCGAGCAATCCCCGCCTTTTTACTTTAACTTGAAAATAAGCAGGCGGGGTGATAAAGTATGGACATGAACACAATGGTGGAATCATATAACAGCACAATTTTTTATCTTATCGCGGCAACAGGCGCTGTAAACGCGGTCCTTGGCATACTGGCTTTAACCAAAGGAAAAAACAGGCTTAATATTTCATTTGCCATACTAAGCATACTGCTTGCGGTATGGAACGCACTTGTAATTCTTTGGCAGGGCCCCGGCGGGATACACTATCTTGAAAAAATAAACGCGGTTGTGGTTTCATTCATACCGCCTGCCGGAATTTTTCTGATACTTACTTTTTTTAAAATTACAAAAGGCCCGGGTATATCCCTGTTAAAAATATCCGTAATTTTTTCCGCGCTGCTGTCGCTGTACAGCATATCCACGTTTTTCTCGCCGGCGTTGAATTCATTCTATAATACTCCGCCGTTTAAAGTGTGGATGCTTATGCATGTTCTTGTTTTCAGCATGGCAGGCTTTATGGTGCTTTTGTTTAAATACGGCAAAGTTCAGTATAAGCAGGAAAAGATAAAGATAAAATACGTGATATTTGCTTTTGTCGTGCTCTTCACGGGAGCCCTGTTTGAATTAACCGGCGCGCTTGGGCTTCACAGGTTTAACCACATGGGAAACATTGCAAACGCGGTGTACTGCCTGATACTGTTTGGCGCCATTTTCAGGCACAGGCTGTTTGACGCCGGAGTGGTGCTGAAAAATCTTATTATTTATTCCATAGCGGCAGGCGCCGCGACGGTGTTTTATGCCATAGCCGCTTATTTTTACGGCAAAGACAGGTTTTTTGGAATAATGGCGCTGTTTATTTTAAGTTTTGCTGTTTTTTACTATGCAAGGTTTCTTCACGGGGTAATAAAACTTTTTGTTGATTCCGTAAGCGGCGCGTCGGGCACCGAACTGGCCGCGCAGGAACTTAAAAAAATGAAGGTTTCAGAGATAAGCGATGAAGAAAAAATAAAAGCGATAATTGCGCTGCTGTCTGAAACTATGGAAATGGATGTCATTATATATATAAAGGAAGGAAACTATTATGTGCCGTCGTGGAGCATGGGGCCGGATTCCGGTGTTACCGTGGATTACAGCGGTAAATTAAGCGGCATAATGCTTAAGTATGAAGCCGGCGTACAGGATGGCACCCTTAAGATTTTCGGAGCGGATATAATAGCGCCGCTTCTTTACGCCGGCGAAGAACAAGGGGTTATAGCCGCGAAAAAACAGACAGCTGATATTTCTTTTCTGGAAAATGAAATTTCCCTTTTTACGGACGGGGCAATAGAAATATCCGCGTGTATTAACTCTTATCTTTTAAGGCGTACGCTTGACGCGGAAGAAAATATGAAACGCATAGGTTTAATGGCAAGGCAGATGGCGCATGAAATAAAAAATCCGCTTACAGCCCTTTGGGGCGCGGCGCAGTTAATTGACCCCAAAAGCGAAACAGACGCGGAAAATGTTGCCATAATAAGGGATGAAATTAACCGGCTTAGGGGCATACTTGAATCGTGGAAAGATTTTTCCGACCGCATAAAAGTGGAAAAGTCGCCGAATGATGTAATAATGTTTCTGGAAGAAGCGGTAAAGATGGCGCAGTTAACCGGTCGGAATGTGGAGTTTAGTTTTAAAAAACCCGCGGTTTCTTTTACTGCGGAATTTGATAAAGACAGGATGAAACAGGTAATTTTAAATATACTTCTTAACGCGGCAGACGCCTGTGAAAAAAGCCGCGCGCCAATGGTGAAAGTATCCTTAATTCAAAAGGAAACAACTTTTGAAATCAGGGTAAAAGATAACGGTACGGGTATTAATCCGGAAATAATGAGAAAGTTAAAACAGCCGCTTTTTACCACAAAGGTAAAAGGCACAGGGCTTGGTTTATATGTGTCTGATAAAATTGTGGAGGCGCACAAGGGGACGCTTATTCTGGAAAGCGACGGCGCCGCCTATACAGAGGTAAGAATAGAAATTCCTTATAAATAAAGCAATTTATAACTGCGCAAGAAAAACTCAAAAGTGTGCAACGTGCAAAGATTTGCGCATAAACCTTTCAATAAAACCCTATAAAATATAGGATATTATTCGGCATGTTTTATGCTTAGTTATAGCCGGAGTGAGGCGATACAGAAATTAAAGAAACAAAGTTCAGGGTCCGAGGGGTGTAGCAGACCGGTAGAAATGCCGGCCTGCTACTTTTATTTTAAGGGAGTGCCAATGGCTGTAATTATCCTTGATAATTACTTAAAGCGGTGATAAATTGTTATTTACAATGATTTATAACATTATCGCGATAGCCGCGGCTGTTAATGCCATTCTGGCAATAATAGCCCTTATAAAGGGAATTAACCCGCTAAGCGTATCTTTTGCGCTTTTGAATTTATTGCTTTCCGGATGGGCGGGCTGCGTGCTTTTCTGGCAGCATTACGGCATTGAAGAATTTGAAATAATCAACAGGATAGTAACCTCTTTTATTCCGGCAGCAGGCATGTTTTTTGCGTGTTCGCTTTTTCGTCTTGAAAAAAAGACAACAATAAAATACACCTTTTTTGTGGGGCTGCCCGCGTTTATCCTTGCCGGGGCGGCTCTGATGGTTTTTTTCAATCCGGCATTTGAAGAATTTGAAAAATCCGTTCTATATCAGACCGGCATTATGATATATATCTTTGCGGCGCTTATTGTCGTATTTTATATGCTAATCAGCAACTACCGGCTTGTCAAGTTCCGGCAGGAGCGGATAAAAATAGGTATTGTTATTTCGGCTTTCCTTGTGCTTTTTGCCGGCGGCATGCTGGACCTTACAGGCGGGCTTGGCTTTCATAAAATACAGCACGCCGGGATAGTATCCAATATGGTTTACGGGTTAATGATATTTTTTGCCATTTTCAGATTAAGGCTTTTAGACACCGGAATTATAATAAGAAATTTTGCGGCTTCCGTAATTGTGTCGCTTATAGTGGCTTTTTTATTTCTGGCTGCGGAGCACCTTTTAAACGGAGAGTGGAAAGCCATGGCTTCGGTTTTTGTCATTCTGTCTTTTGGCGCCGTATTTTTTTCGGCGCGTACCAGAAATTCTTTTTCGGACTTTTTTGAACAGGCTTCCGGGTCGCCTCCTTCCGGAATTGTGGTCAAACACATTGAAGGGGCAAAAACCATGCAGGCGGATGAAGAAGAAAAACTTTTTTATATACAGGGTGTGCTTGAAAAATACCTTGAAACGGAAACTGTATCTTATGTAAAAGAAGGCGAGTATTTTACGATACTTCAGCCTGAAAAAGCCGGCAAATTCCCGCTTGTTTTAAATTCCATGGCTGTCCCTGACAGGGTTGCGGTACGCTACGGTTTATCCGATGAAACAGAGAAAAATTTTCTGAATGTTTTAAACGCGGACATAGCATCGCCCCTTAAATACGGCGGCGAAGTGACCGGTATTATTGCCGGGAAAAAACAGACCGCTGATATTTCTTTCACGCAGGATGAATGCGAAGCGTTTAATCTGGCGGCTATGGAAACATCCGTGCTTTTAAACGCGATGCGCCTTAAGAAAAAAATAATGGAAGAAGAGAATATGAAGCGTATAGGGCTTCTGGCAAAACAGATGGCGCATGAAATAAGAAATCCCCTTGCCGCGCTGTGGGGCGCTGTGCAGCTTATTATTCCCGACAGGAAAGATGACCGCGAAAACGTGGAAATAGTAAGAAAAGAGGTAAGGCGGCTTACGGGAATTCTGGATACGTGGAAAGACTTTTCGGGAGAGGTCAGGCTTGACCTTAAACAGACGGATTTATGCGCGCTGGCCGATGAATGCGTAAAACTTTCCAAACTGCAGCCGCAGGCCGCATCAGTTGATTTTCAGCTTACGGGTACAAACTGCCCTGTAAATGTCATGGCTGACCCGGACAAGTTAAAACAGGTTTTATATAACCTGCTGATAAATTCTGTTGAAGCAATGGAAGGCAGGCAGAGTCCGGTGATAAAAATAGAGACGGTAAAAAAGAAAGAGTCAGTGGAAATAAAAGTCAGGGATAACGGCTGCGGCATTAATAAAGCGCTTATAGAAAAAGTAAAAGAGCCGCTTTATACAAGCAAGTCCAAAGGTTCGGGGCTTGGGCTGGCTGTGTCGGAAAAACTGGTAAAGGCTCACGGCGGGCTTTTAATTATAGACAGCGACGGGGAAACATTTACGGAAGTCACTGTTTCGCTTCCGTCATAAAAACCGGATTTACCGGGGGAGGACATAATGGCAAAACTGCTTATTGTGGATGATGAGGATAATATAAGAAAGGTCTTAAAACAGCTTCTGGCAAGAAACGGCTTTACCGACATAATAGAAGCGGCTGACGGGGTGGAAGCGCTGGAAAAAATAAATGACAATGAAGTTGATCTGGTTATCAGCGACATAAACATGCCCAGGATGGACGGCATAGCGCTTTATGAAAAAGCAAAAAAACTGGGGCCTGTTTTTATAATACTTACCGCTTTTGGTTCCATTGAAACCGCGGTGAATATGGTAAAAAGCGGGGTTTATGATTTTATATCAAAACCTTTTGACGAGTCCGAGCTTGTAAACACAGTAAAAAAAGCAGTGTCAGAGCGGTGCAGTTCTGAAATGGAAATACAGTTTTCCGGCGGCATAGAAAAAATATTTTTTCAGTCCCGCCACCCGGAAATTGAAAAAATTAACAGCGTGATAGACCGCGTGGCAACAACGGGCGGGCCCGTATTTATAACGGGGGAAACCGGCACGGGTAAAGGGCTTTTAGCGGGAATAATACACGAAAAAAGCGGAAGGCAGGGCGCGTTTATTAAGGTTAACTGCGCGGCAATTCCGGAAACGCTTATGGAATCAGAACTCTTTGGCTACAGAAAAGGCGCTTTTACCGGCGCTGCATGCGATAAACCCGGCAAATTTGAACTTGGCACAGGCGGCACTATTTTTCTTGATGAAATAGGCGAACTTCCAAATGAACTTCAGGCAAAACTGCTTGCCGCTTTGCAGGACAAGGAAATAAACAGGCTGGGCGATACAAAGCCCGTTAAGATAGACGCCCGCGTAATAGCCGCCACTAATATTAATATAAAGGAAGCCATTGAAAAAAAGACGTTCAGGGAAGATTTATATTACAGGCTTAATGTGGTGGAATTTGCCGTGCCTCCTCTGCGTGAACGCGGGGAGGATGTGGGGCTGTTTATAAATTTCTTTAATAAGAAGTATTCGGACGAATACGGCATAGCGCAGAAGAAATTTACCCCTGAAGCTGTTGAATACATATCGGAATGCAGGTTTTCCGGAAATATCAGGGAACTTGAAAACGTGATACAGAAACTTCTTATAATGGAAAAAGACGCGGAAGTCACGGAAGAAATCGCGGCAAGATATTTAAGCAAAGCGGAGTGTAAAACAGATAACAGCCTTATGTTTAGGGCCGGCAAGGATAAAAAGGTGGAAGCTGAAGTATCGCTTATAAGGCAGGCGCTGGAAAAGACCGAAGGTAACAGGACAAAAGCCGCGGAAATTCTTGGTATAAGCAGAAGGACGCTTCTTTACAGGATAAAGGAATACGGCATAGCATAAGGCCGGCCGATAATATATTATGTAGAAAAGACACGGAATATACGCGGGAGGGAAGTTGAAAAAGGTAATATTTATTTTTTTTGTCAGTTTATTTTTATATACAGCGGCCTTTTCCGGGCCGTTAACGCTGAATAAATCCATTGAACCATCAGTGGGCTTTATAGGGGATACGGTTACTGTCTGCCTGGAAATTGAAGCTTCGGCATCTGTTCCAAAAGCGGATATTGTATGGGTGATAGATATAAGCGGATCTATGAGTACAGGTATAACCAATATTAAAAATAATATAAGTCATATGACAAACCTTCTGGCAGCGGAGGGTATAGATTACAGGCAGGGCCTTGTAACATACAGCGATATATATATATAGGTGAGCCTATTACCAATTATGGCTTTATGCCGTCTGACGCGGATTTTCTGTCGGCAATAAACGGAATTTCGCTTCTATCAGGCGGAGACAGCCCGGAAAGCGGGCTTGAAGGGCTTTTGTCCGCGCAGTCATCCGCGTGGAGGGCTGACGCTTCAAAAACAATAATACTTGTAACTGATAACACGGTTAAAACAATTGAAGACGGTAATGGGGTTCATTCGTTGACACATACCGCGCAATCATTATCTGATGAAGGCGTAGCGATTCATGCAATATGCGCGGATATGATGGGTTATACGTATTCCAATCCTAAAGATTTACCCTCTCTTACCCACGGCATATGGCTGGATTATTGGACTCCTTCGTCTGATTGGGATGTATTTCTGGAAGAAATTGGAACGGCAATAAGCACTTATTCAAATGTGGTCATAAGAGACCCCCTGCCTCCGGAATTAATGCCTATTGCCCCTTACGGCGGCGGCAGTTATACCGGCGGGCAGGTGATATGGACGTACAGCAGTGTGGGTAAAGGCCAGCCGTTTACGGTATGCTTTCCTTCTATAATAACAAATGCTTACGCGGGATTCATAAGCAATACCGCGTATATTTCCGCCGACAATGTAACAGAGACCGCGTCTGACACACAGTATATTTTTTATCCGACCAAAACAGCAACAACAACGGCCACGCCCACCGTGACTGTAACGGGTACGCTTACTCCTTCTCCTACAATAACTCCGACCGCATCTCCCACTCCTCCGGTGCTTATGCTTATGGGCAAGGGGACTTTTCCAAACCCTTTCAGAAAAGAGGCGCAGATAGTATATTACCTGACCGCGGAAGCGGATGTAACTGTGAAAATATACACGGTATCCGGAGAGGTTGTTTTTGAATCAGAACCGGTTAAAGGGCTGCACGGGATAAACAGCTTTTTATGGGACGGAAGGAATAAAAACCGGAATCCTGTCGCGTCCGGGCTGTATATATACCGGATACAGGCGGCATCGGCCAAGGGCGAAAAGGTGCAGATATTCGGCAAAGCGGCATGCCTTAGATAAAAGGCGTATCTAAAATTTCTTTAAAACGCTATTTGTATCTTCCGGCGTTGTAAGGTTGACATTTCGGGGCATTATCTTATAATTCTTTATATCAATAATTTAAGGAGGACGTTATGTTTGATTTTTTTCAGCAGGAAAGTTTTCTTGATAAAGTGATTTTTGGCAATACGGTGTTAAGGTATCTGGTGTCTATCGGCATGTTTCTGGTGCCTGCGGTTTTATTGTTTGTATTAAATAAGTTTGTAGTTTCAAGGATAAAAAAATGGATAAGTAAATCTTCCTGGAAGTTAGATGACTTTGCCGTTGACGTGTTTGAAAAGATAGTATATCCCCTTATTTATGCCGGGCTGTTTTTTCTTGCTTTTAATAACCTCTCTGTTGCCGGGCAATATAAAGCGTTAGTAAATAAAACCGGGATAATACTGGTTACAATTTTTGCAATACGCGCTGTTATTATGGTGCTTAATTTCATGATTGTTAAAGTTGCGGTTAAAGGGGAAGACGATGAAATAAGGGCAAAGAGCATGAAAGGCATTATGGGGCTTATAAAAATGGTTATATGGATTATAGGAATAATCCTTGTACTTGATAATCTGGGATATAAAGTGTCGGCTGTTGTGGCAGGCCTTGGCATAGGCGGTATAGCCGTGGCGCTTGCCGCGCAGGCGGTTCTGGGGGATTTGTTCAGTTATATCTCTATAATGTTTGACAAACCGTTTAAGATCGGGGATTTTATAATATTTGACGATGTCATGGGAACCGTGGAAAACGTCGGGATAAAAACCACCCGTATAAGCAGCTTAAGCGGGGAGGAAATAGTGGTTTCAAATTCCGCGCTGACCAATTCAAAGGTAAAAAATTACAAAAAAATGGTTACAAGAAGGGTCCTTTTTAAACTTGGGGTGGTTTACGGCACGCCAAAAGAAAAACTTGAAAAGATACCCGTAATAATCGGCGGGATAATAACGGCGATAAGCGGGGCAAGGTTTGACAGGGCGCATTTTTCGGCGTACGGCGATTTCTCGCTTAATTTTGAAGTTGTTTACTATGTTGAAGGAAATGATTATAATAAGTATATGGATATTAATCAGGAAATAAACTTTAAAATTTACGAAGCGTTTGAAAAAGAGGGCATAGAATTTGCCTATCCCACCCAGACGCTTTACGTGAAAAAATAAAAACAATAACGGAGGTGTGCTTTGAATATCGGATTCGGGGAAATAATTGTAATACTGCTTGTCGTGCTTGTTATTTTTGGCGCGAAAAAGCTGCCGGAAATTGGAAAGTCAATGGGAAAGGCCGTGACCGAATTTAAAAAAGGCGTTAAGGACATTAAAGATGAAGAAAGCGGCGAAAAAAAAGATAAATAAGAAACCGGCGGCTGAGAAGCTGCCGGATTTTGTTTTACACCTTGAAGAGCTGCGTTTCAGGATAATAGCGGTTATTGCTTTTTTTATAGCCGCTTTTTTTATATCTTTTTTTTACTGCGGAGCGATAATGGAATTTCTTCAGCGCCCTATTGCCGGCGCGGCGGAAAAACTTTATTATTTCAGGGTGTACGAGAAATTTACAACGTACCTTAAAGTATCCGCGGTAACAGCCTTGTTTTTCCTGGTGCCGTTCTTTTTAATCCAGTTGTGGGGGTTTGTGAAACCGGCGCTTGACAGCAAAGAGAGAAGTTTTTTCGCGTGGGGGCTTATTGCCGCGCCCGCGGTTTTTTACGGCGGGGCTTTTTTTGCGTATAAAGTTATGCTTCCGGCGGCGTTTTCTTTTTTTGCGGGGTTTGCAGGGCAGGATAATATACAGCCTGTGTGGGGGATGACGGATTATTTTGGTTTTTTATCATCGGTAATTATGGTAACCGGAGCGGTTTTTCTTCTGCCGCTTGTTATGCTTCTGCTTATGAAAACGGGTATACTTAAATATGAAACCGTGTCAAAGGCAAGGGCATACATAATAATTGCCATATTTATCATAGCGGCGGTTTTTTCCCCGCCGGACGTGATATCGCAGATGCTTGTTGCAGTGCCGCTATATCTGCTGTTTGAAATCTCGCTGCTTACGGGCAGGGCTTTAAAAAATTAAATATTCAGGGGTGAAAAAAATGAACAGGCGCGAATTCATAAAAAAATCAATTCAGGCCGCTGCAGCCGCGGGCGCGTATACAATGCTTCCCGCGTCAAAACTATTCGGTGCCGCAGCTGAAGGCAAAACACCGCCGTATCTTGTGGCGGTAAAAAATTCAACCCCGGCTAAAATGTACGCCGCCGCCCTGGCTGCAATGGGCGGCATTTCGCAGTTTGTCCGCAGGGGGCAGACGGTGGTTGTTAAACCCAATATCGGCTGGGATGTAACGCCTGAACTTGGCGGCAATACCAATCCGCAGCTTGTGGAAGCGGTGGTAAAAAGCTGTGTTGATGCCGGCGCTAAAAAAGTGTATGTGTTTGACCACACGTGCGATAACTGGAAAAAAACATATAAGACAAGCGGCATTGAAGACGCGGCAAAAAAAGCGGGCGCGCTTGTGGTGTCAGCCGCGTCAGAGGCGGATTATATTGATGTAAAAGTGCCGGGGGGTAAAACCCTTAAAGAAACAAAAGTGCACAAGCTTGCGGTTGAAAGCGACGTTTTTATAAACGTGCCGGTGTTAAAAAATCACGGATCTTCGGGGCTTACCATTGCAATGAAAAATCTTATGGGAATAGTGTGGAACCGCTGGAGCTGGCACGCCACGGGGCTTCATCAGTGCATAGCGGATTTTGCGGCGTACAGAAAACCCGATTTGAATATTGTGGACTGTTACAGGGTAATGAAAGCCAACGGGCCAAGAGGTATTTCCAAGGAAGACGTCGTTTTGATGAAAACCCTTATAATGTCAAAAGATATGGTGGCAGCTGACGCGGCATCCGCAAAGATAGCAGGGGCGGACCCTTCGGATATTGAATATATAAAGCTTGCCGATGGCAAGGGTATAGGCACTATGAACCTTGATTCAATAAACATAAGAAGGATAACCCTTTGAAACCTGCAAGAATAATAATTTCGCTTATTTACGGCGCGCTTTTTGTTGTGTTTTTTTCCGGCGCCGTGCACGAATATAACGCGCTGCTTCAGTTTGTGCCCAAAAGCCAGTTTATGCCCGCGCTTTTAAAGAGCGTCGGAGGAATTACCATTGCCTCTTTTGCGGCTGTGTTTGTTTCCGTTTTAGCGGCTTTGTTTTTTGGAAGGGTATATTGTTCGGCTGTCTGCCCGCTTGGAATTTTTCAGGATTTTTTTATATTTTTAAGGTATAAAATTAGCCCGAAAAATAAATTTAAGTATTCAAAAAGTTACTTTGGTTTTCACCTTGTAATACTGGCGGCCGCGGTTCTGGCCTATGCGGCGGGTTTTATATCAATAATGTCGGTTCTGGAGCCTTACAGCGCCGCGTCAAGAAGCGCGGCTTCGTTTTTGTCTCGCTCTGCCGTGTCTGCGGGAGTTTTCTGGTATTCAGTTTTTTTTGTATTGTTTATGGCGGCTGCCGCATTTATTAAAGGCAGGCTTTTCTGCAATACGCTGTGCCCTGCGGGTGCGGTGCTTGCGCTTATCGCTAAAAAATCTGTTTATAAGATAAAAATTAACGAAAATAACTGCACGCATTGCAACAGGTGCGAAGCCGCGTGCAAAGCCGGATGTATTGACCATAAAAATTTAAAAGTGGATTTTGAAAGGTGTGTGGGGTGTTTTAACTGTATAAGCGCGTGTAAAGATGATGCCATAGGTTATGAAAAAGTATCTGTTATAAAAAAGGATAATGCCAAAAGAAAAACAATAAAAAAACTGGCGTTTTTTACGGTTGCTGCGGCAGGGCTTACGTTTTTTAGTAAAGACCTTTTTGCTTTTAAATCCGTAATTCCCGTAAAAAAGAGCCTGCCTGTATTGCCTCCCGGCGCCGGTTCCATTCATCATTATAACAGCCATTGCACCGCGTGCCACGCCTGCGTATCCGCGTGCCCGCAGAAGGTGATAGCGGCAAATGTGGCGGATTTTGGCGCGTTAAAATTAATGCAGCCGGTTATGAATTATTCCGCTTCATACTGCCTGTACAGCTGCAATGAATGTACAAAAGTCTGCCCGACAGGCGCCCTTGAACAGGTTTTAATAAAAGAAAAAAAGTCGGTTCAGCTTGGCAGGGTACATCTTATAAAAGAAAACTGCATCTCGTGGAGTGACCACAAACCCTGCACGGTATGCACAGAACACTGCCCTACAAAGGCGGTATATTCCGTGCTGAATAACGGCATTGCCGCGCCGGAAATTCTGCCGGATATCTGCATAGGGTGCGGGGCATGCGAATATGTATGCCCGGCTGTCCCTCATAAAGCCATTTTTGTTGACGGATTGAAAAAGCAGGGCAAAGCCGGCGACCCTGTAAAAGCAAGCAGGCCGGGAGAATGGAAGTTAACCCCCATAAAAAATGAAAAACCATCCTCGGGCGGCGATTTTCCTTTCTAATTCAACCCGCGGTTTTGCTGCTGTACCGCCCCTTATTTGCTATTGCTGTATATAAAGGGTATAATTGGTATGTAAGAAGAGCTGAAACAGGAGGTGAAGGATATGGGATATTACAAAACGCAGGCGGAAATAAGAAAAGAAAAAGATAACCCTAAATCAATAAGCGACGAGAGAATGGAAAATCTTGAAGAACGGTTAACCGGCTTAAATATGTTTCAGCAGAAATGGAAATACGGGCTGGAATATATAAGGGATGCAATGGATAAAATGAAAAAAGTGGACAGGAAATAAAAGACAGGCATAACGCAGGAAGAAGGTGCTGATATGACGATTATGGATTTTTCAGGGAAAAAGATATGCGGGGTAACGGCGGAAGCCATTATCGCGGTAATAAGGCAGAAACAGGCAACGCATGAGAATAATTTAAGGGAAAAGACAAAAGTCCGCCTACACCACCTGTACAACAGGGATTTCTACAGGTTATCGGACATGGACGCCCTGCACAATAAATGGGACAATTTAATAAATATAATGATGGGATAATTACGAGGCCGGTTTAATTTGCCGGCAGTGTTTATAATAAATGTAAAGGCGCAGAATGGTGCGCCTTTTTTTTTAAAGAATCCGGGCGCAATGTGACAGGCCTTACGCGTTAAAAAATAAAAACAACTATACTTTTAAATCCTCCTTGTGATAATGTGGTTAATATTATTAAGGAGGATTTTTATATTATGAAGAAGAATAAAAGAAGAAAATTCAATAAAAGTTTTAAATGTCAGGCGTGCGGGGACTGCTGCAAGGTGGAAGGGTATATTCACGTTACAATTACTGACATTAAAAATATCAGCCGGCACCTTAAAATGACAGAAAAGCAGTTCAGGGATAAATACGTGCGGTGGGTGCATCAGATTGGCAGGGTGCTGCCCGCGGGGGTCAACAGTTCCTGCACTTTCTTAAAGAACGGCAGATGCGAAATATATAAGGCAAGGCCTGTTCAGTGCAGTTCTTTTCCCTATTGGGATATGATAACCGGCGATAATGACGAATGGGAATACGCTAAAAGTTATTGTAAAGGGTGCAGGGAAATGGGCGAAATTATTATTAAGTAATAAGTTTTTTTAACCGATGAAAACCCTAAAGTATAAACCGAATGAAAAAAAGTGAATCTTTCCCGGCCGCGGCAGCCCGCGGTTTTTCTTTTTAAAAAAGCATTTTTTTTTGTTAATAAACAGTACATGTGTGATAAAATTATTTATCAGTTAAAAAAGGGGGAAAGATGAAACACGGCGCCTTTTTTAAGGGCGGCGCCTGTGAGTTTTGTGTATGGGCTCCGCTTAAAGAACGAATAGAACTTGTGATAAAGGGATATCCGCGGCCCATTTTGTATATGGAAAAGGATAAGGACGGCTATTTCAGGACAATGGTGCCGGATGTAACCGTTGGAATGGAATACATGTACCTTATTGACGGCAGGGACAAAAGGCCGGACCCTGCGTCTTTCTGGCAGAAACAGGGCGTTCACGGCCCTTCTATTATATACGATCAGAACATATTCCCCTGGAGCGATGACGGGTTTTCTCCGCCGGACTTAAAAAAAATGATTATCTATGAAGCCCATATAGGTACTTTCACTCCGCAGGGCACTTTTGAATCCGCTGTTTCAATGATACCGTATCTGAAAAAACTTGGGGTAAACGCGCTGGAAATAATGCCTGTGGCGCAGTTTCCGGGAGGGCGCAACTGGGGATATGACGGTACATACCCTTTTGCCCCGCAGGACACATACGGCGGCCCGGAAAAACTTAAATATCTTATTAACGAACTTCATAAAAATAATATCGCGGTTATTATGGATGTTGTATACAATCATCTTGGGCCGGAAGGAAATTATACCGGCAGTTATGGGCCGTATTTTACAGACAGGTATAAAACCCCGTGGGGGGACGCGGTTAATTTTGACGGGGAACACAGCGCCGGTGTCAGGGATTTTTTTATTCAGAATGCCGTATTCTGGATAGAAAGTTTTCACGTGGACGCGTTAAGGCTTGACGCTGTTCACGCTATTTTTGACGGCAGTAAAAAACATATACTGCAGGAGATAAAAGAAAAAGTTTTGGATTTCTGCCTGGCGGGACAGAGAAAAGCATATGTAATTGCAGAAAGCGACCTTAATGACAGCCGCCTTGTAAAGGATATTGAAAGCGGCGGATACGGCCTTGACGCGCAGTGGTCGGATGACTTTCATCACGCTGTTCACAGCGCGCTTACGGGTGAAAGCAGCGGTTATTACGGCGATTTTAATGGCGCGGCTGATGTGGCAAAAGCGGTGGAAAGTGTTTTTGTTTATGACGGCCAATATTCAGCTTTCAGAAAAAAAGTTCACGGCACTTCCGCGCGCGGCATAGACCCGGGCAGGTTTGTGGCATTTATTCAGAACCACGACCAGATTGGAAACAGGGCACAAGGCGACAGGCTGATTTCAATGTGCGGCGGAAAAAAAGCAAAGCTGGCGGCTGCCGCGTGCCTGCTTTCCCCTTTTGTGCCTCTTTTATTTATGGGAGAAGAATACGGCGAGACAAAGCCGTTTTTATACTTTATCAGCCATACGGATAAAGGGCTTATAGAAGGGGTAAGGGAAGGCCGCAAAAAAGAATTCGCGGGATTTTTAAAAGACGGCGAAGAACCGCCTGACCCTTATTCTGAAAGCACGTTTCTTAATTCGTCCCCTGATTTTTCAAAACATGAAAATGGCGCGGGCGCGGAGATGTTTGATTTATACAAGCGCCTTATTGACATACGTAAAAAAACGCGGTGTTTTAATGATGAAAAAACTGTCAGGCAGGTAAGTATAGAAGATTCCTGTGTTATAATAAAATACGAATGTGAAGGGGAAAACAGCATACTTGCGCTTAATTTTGGGGAGGCCGCGTATAAACTTAAGGCGGATGGATACACGGTACAGGCCGGAGATGACGGTACAATAAAACCTTTATCTTTTGGTTTTTATGTTAAGGAGGGCAAATGAACAAATATATATGCGTACACGGCCATTTTTATCAGCCTCCAAGGGAGAATCCCTGGCTAAGAGAGATAGAACTTCAGGATTCCGCTTTTCCTTATCATGACTGGAATGAAAGGATAACAGCTGAATGCTACGCCCCAAATGCAGCTTCCAGGATACTTGATGAGGACAAAAAAATAGTTGATATTGTAAATAACTACTCTAAAATAAGTTTTAATTTTGGGCCTACGCTTTTATCCTGGATGGAAAAGAAAAAACCTGATGTGTACAGGTCCATAATAGAAGCGGATATCTTAAGCCGCAATTATTTTGGCGGGCATGGGTCCGCCATTGCCCAGGTATACAACCATATTATTATGCCGCTTGCGTCAAAGCGTGATAAAGAAACACAGGTAAGATGGGGTATTGCCGATTTTCAGCACAGGTTTGGAAGGTACCCGGAAGGCATGTGGCTTGCTGAAACCGCGGCTGACCTGGAAACCCTTGAAATTCTGGCGCAGGAAAATATTAAGTTTACAATACTGGCGCCAAGGCAGGCATCTGAAATAAAGGAAATAAACGGCACGGAATGGGAAAGCGTAAGCGAAGGCAGGGTTGACCCCAAAAGGCCTTACAGGTGTTTTCTTCCTTCGGGAAAATTTATTGATATATTTTTTTATGACGGCCCTATATCGCAGGACATTGGTTTTGGCGGGCTTTTAAGCAGCGGCGAGGTTTTAAGGGACAGGCTTATGGGGGCTTTTTCCGCGGAAGAAACCGGGCCGGAAATCGTAAGCATAGCCACCGACGGCGAGACTTACGGACATCATCAGGTGCATGGCGATATGGCGCTTGCGTACTGCGTTTATGAAATTGAAACAAAACAGCTGGCTAAGATAACTGTTTTCGGGGAATATCTGGAAAAATTCCCGCCTCAGCATGAAGTCAGAATATATGACAACAGCTCGTGGAGCTGCATACACGGGGTGGAAAGATGGAAGTCGGACTGCGGATGTAATTCCGGGACAAAGCATGGATGGGAACAGAAGTGGCGCGAACCTTTAAGGGAAGCTTTTGACAGCGCAAGGGATAAAATGGCGGATTTTTATGAACAAAAAGCCGTAAAATATTCGCAACAGCCGTGGAAATTAAGGGATGATTATATAAAGGTAATACTGGAACCGGGGGAAGATTCAATTCAGAAGCTGCTTCAGGAACATTCCGGCAGGAAAGTTGAAGGAAAAGAACTGACAGAGGCTGCAAGGCTGCTTGAACTTCAGCACAACGCGCTTTTAATGTACACAAGCTGCGGCTGGTTTTTTGACGAAGTGTCAGGGATAGAGACAACACAGATAATGCAGTATGCCGCAAGGTCCATACAGCTTTTAAGGCAGTGCGGCGGCCCTGACCTGGAACCCGAATTTGTAAACACAATAGCAAAAGCAAAGAGCAATATCCACGAGTACAAAGACGGGGCGCGTGTGTTTGAAAAGTTTGTAAAACCCGCCATGATTGACCTTTTCCGCGTAAGCGTGCATTTCGCGGTTTCGTCGCTTTTTGAAGAATACCGTGAAAATCCCAAAGTTTATTGCTATTCCGTAAATGTGGGAAGTTTTGAAAAACTGGAAGCCGGAAGGCAGAGGCTTGCAATAGGCCACGCGTATATGAAATCTGACATTACTTTTGAAGAGGAAAAAGTAAGTTTTGCCGTGCTGCATCTGGGGGACCACAATATAGTTGCAGGGGTAAGGCCGTACACCACGGAAGAAACGTTTAATGAAATGCACGGCAGCATAAAAGAAGCGTTTTTAAGCAACAGTGTTCAGGATTCGGTAAGGGCAATTGATGAAAGGTTTGAAAAATATAACTATTCGCTGTGGCACCTTTTTAAGGCGGAGCAGAACGATATTTTAAACAAGATATTCCAGCCCATCATGAACAACATATCCGCGCTCTATTCACAGATTTACGAATCCAATTACCAGATAATGTCGGTAATAAAAGAAAAAGGGATTTATGTGCCCAAAGCTTTTTTAACCTCCGTGGAATTTGTATTAAATGAATGGATGAAAGAGCTGATGGAAACAAAAGAGCCGCAGCCCGAAGAACTTGGACGTGTTGTAACGGAAATAAAAAAGTGGGGGGTTGAACCGGACAGGAACATTATGAGAATGGTTGTGGGCGGCGAAATAGCCGATATAATGGAGATGGCGCTGGAAGAAACAGACGGCACACAGCTTATGGAAAAAACAAAAGAGACCCTTGAAGTCTTAAATGATATGAAAAAGGATATTAATTTCTGGCGCGCTCAGAATGTTTATTACAGGATGGGAAAAAGGCTTTACGGATTGTATTCGGAAAAAGCGGCATCCGGCGATGCAGACGCCATGAAGTGGCTTGATGCCTTTAATTCAATCGGGGAACTTCTTGGGGTAAAGGTGTTCTGATGAATATACCGCGCGCGACGTACAGGTTTCAGTTTAATAAAGATTTTCCGCTGGCACGGGCCGCGGAACTTGCCGGCTACCTGTCTTTAATGGGCTTTTCTGATGTTTACGCTTCCCCTGTTTTTAAAGCCGCGGAAGGCTCCACGCACGGTTATGATGTCACGGATCCGGGAAAGATAAGCTGCGAAATAGGCGGTATCACCGGGTTTGAAAAAGCCGTAAAAGCGTGCGCGGCGCAGGGGGTGTCATGGGTTCAGGATATTGTGCCCAATCATATGGCATTTACAAAAGATAATTATATGCTTATGGATGTCCTTGAAAGCGGGATAGATTCCAAATATAAAAATTTTTTTGATGTTACCTGGGGCCATTCATTTGAAAGCATGCACGGCAGGCTGCTGGCGCCTTTTCTTGGAGAACCATACGGCGAAGCGCTTGAGAGCGGAAAAATAAAGGTTCAATATTCAAAAGACGGGCTAACCGCCGGTTATTATGAACACTCTTTTCCCATAGCCATAAAATCATATTATTCTTTCTTTACCGGCGGTATTGATGAACTTAAAAAAAAGCTGGGCAGAAAAAATAACGACTATATGCGTTTTACCGGCGCGCTGTATGTGCTTAAGAACCTGAAAGGTATTGATGATGTCACCGAAAGGAAAGAGCAGATAGATTTTGTCAAGTCCATTTTGTGGGAACTGTATGAATCGGGCGGGGAAATAAAAACATATATTGACGGGATTGTAACTTTGTATAACGGAGAACCGGGGAAACCTGAATCATTTAACCTGCTGGACGCGCTTTTAAAAGAACAGTATTTCCGCCTGGCGCTGTGGAAAGTGGCGTCTGAAGAGATAAATTACAGGAGGTTTTTTAACATAAACGGGCTTATATCCGTAAAGGTTGAAGAACCCGAAGTATTTAACGCCATTCACAGGCTTGTGCTTGAAC
Source organism: Candidatus Goldiibacteriota bacterium HGW-Goldbacteria-1 (assembly GCA_002839855.1). Lineage (NCBI taxonomy): Bacteria > Candidatus Goldiibacteriota > Candidatus Goldiibacteriota bacterium HGW-Goldbacteria-1. The sequence goes on along the minus strand of PGYV01000004.1, from coordinate 165,301 downwards.
TTATTTCCAAAGGGCTTATATCAGGATTAAGGATAGACCATATTGACGGGCTGTATGACCCCACCGCGTACATCAGAATTTTAAAAAAAGCCGCGCCTGAAGCATATATTGTTGTGGAAAAAATACTTGAAAGCACGGAAAAACTTCCCGCGTACTGGACAGTTCAGGGCACGACAGGATATGATTTTATGAATTATGTGAACGGTATTTTTGTGATGCAGAAAAATGAAAAAGAGATGACAAAGGCGTATGAAAAATTTACAGGCGCGCAGTTTGATTACTATGGCGTTATGACCGCGAAAAAGAGGCTTATTATAGGAAAAAGAATGGCCGGTGATGTTGATAATTTGGCCTCTGCTATCAAAGATATAATGTCAAAATACAGGCATGGAAGCGACATTACAATGTATGGAATAAAGCGAGCCCTTGTGGAAGTGCTTGCTTTTTTCCCTGTTTACAGGGCTTATGTAAATAATGAATACGTAACAGACAAGGATACCGCGTATATAAAGGAAACGATAGAAGCGGCAAAGAGAAACGCGCCGGGGCTGTCGTATGAACTTGATTTCATGAAAAAGTTTCTTCTGCTTGAATTTGATGATTTTATGGATGAACCGGCAAAACAGGGATGGATAAAAGTGGTCATGAAACTTCAGCAGCTGACAGGGCCGCTTATGGCAAAGGGTTTTGAAGACACGTTTTTATACATATATAACAGGCTGCTGTCTTTAAACGAAGTGGGAAGCAGCCCTGACAAATTTGGGATAAGTATCAGGGAATTCAATAATTTTTGCCTGGAACGCGCCAGGCTTTGGCCGCATACCATGAATGCCACGTCCACCCATGACGCAAAAAGGGGGGAAGATTCAAGGGCAAGGCTTAATGTGCTTTCGGAAATGCCGAAGGCATGGTCGGAAAGAACTAAAAAATGGGCGTCTGTCAATTACGCGGTAAGGCCGGCTGTGATAAGCAAAAATGATGAATACATGGTGTATCAGGCTTTACTGTCAGCATGGCCGTTTAATGAAGCAGAAGTGCCGGGTTTCAGGGAAAGGGTTAAGGATTTTGTGATAAAAGCGGTAAGGGAAGCAAAAGTATACACAGCATGGATAAAGCCGGATGAAATTTATGAAAACGCTGTAACTGATTTTGCGATGAAGATAACAGACCCTGTAACGGGGAAGGATTTTCTGCACGATTTTCTGCCTTTTGTAAAAAAAGTTTCTTTTTACGGCGTGCTAAATTCTTTATCGCAGGCCTGCATAAAAATAGCGGCGCCGGGAGTCCCGGACTTTTACCGCGGCACAGAGCTGTGGGAATTTGCTTTTGTGGATCCGGACAACAGAAGGGCTTTGGATTACGGCGTAATTCAAAATAACGCCGCGATAATAAAAGAAAGGGAAAATGACCCTTCTTTTACCGCGGAAATTTTAGCAAAGTATAAAAGCGGGCTTGTAAAGCAGTTCTTAATATTTAAAATGCTTAACGCAAGGCGCAAAGAAGAACAGCTATTTACAAACGGCGGGTTTGTAAGTTTAAAAACCGCAGGCAGGCACGCGGATAAAGTTGTTACGTTTGCAAGGGATAAGGATAAAAAACTTGCCGTGATTGCGGCGCCAAGGTTTACTTCTATGATGGTACGCGAAGATGAAATGCCCGCGGGTGAACACGTCTGGGGCGATACTCACATAATACTGCCCGAAGATCCGCCGCAGGTTTTTACGTGCGCGATAACCGGTAAAACGGTAAAGGCGGACGGAAGGAAATTATATTTAAGGGATGTTCTGGCGGTATTTCCGTGCGGGCTTGTTATATCGGAATAAAAAAGGCCGGTTATGCTTAACTGAAGTGGAACATTGAATATAAGTCATTTCCCTTTGTGTCATCTATAACCACTGCGTAAAAATCTTCCACTTCCAGCTTGTAAATTGCCTCCGGGCCAAGTTCCGCGAAAGCCACCACTTCGGACTTTACAACCGACCTGGCGTATTCCGCGCCTAAGCCGCCAAGCGCGGAAAAATAAATTGCTTTATTCTTTGCAATAGCGTCTTTTACCGGTGTGGCGCGTTCGCCTTTTCCTATCATGCCTTTTATGCCAAGGTTTAAAAGCATAGGGGTGAATTTATCCATGCGCGATGATGTGGTGGGGCCGCATGAACCTATGGCATTGCCGTCGCGTGCCGGTGTGGGGCCGCAGTAATAAATAATCTGATTTTTAAAATCAAGCGGAAGTTTTTCCTTTTTTGCCACCATCTCCGCTATCCGGGCGTGGGCCGCGTCGCGCATTGTGTATATGGTGCCGGAAATAAGCACTTCGTCGCCGGTCGTTAAATCCTCTATTGTCTCCGCGTCAAGCGGGGTGGTAATCTTTTTCAAAACGTCCTCCGGGTAAAGCTATATTGTTATTGATTTATGCCTTGAAGAATGGCACTGAATATTTACAGCTACGGGCAGGCTTGCTATGTGGCACGGGAAAGTTTCCACCATTACCGATAATGCCGTGGTTATTCCGCCGAACCCAAGCGGGCCGATGTTAAGTTTGTTTATCAGTTTAAGTATCTTTTTTTCAAGTACTGCGGCTTCTTTGCTGGTATTAGAACTTCCTATTTCGCGCAGCAGCGCTTTTTTGGCAAGATACGGCGCGCGTTCAAGGTTGCCGCCTATACCTATTCCTATTATATAGGGCGGGCAGGCGGAAGCGCCGGCCTTTTTAACCGTTTCCAGCACAAAATTAATTATTCCTTCTTCGCCGTCGGCGGGGGTAAGCATTTTAACGGCGGATTTGTTTTCCGCGCCCGCGCCTTTGGTCATAATTGAAATCTTAAGCATATTTCCCGGCTTAATCTCCGTGTGTACAACGCAAGGGGTATTGGTGCCGGTGTTTTTTCTTGTAAGGGGGTCAGCCACGGATTTTCTTAAGTAGCCTTTATTATATCCGGCTTCCACTCCGCGGTTTATGGCTTTGTAAATGTCGCCCTCTATTTTTACGTCGTTTCCCACTTCCAGAAAAACCACCACAATGCCGGTATCCTGGCACAGCGGGTATTCGCCTTTTTTGGCGGTCTTGTAATTTTCCACGATTTTGTAAAGGACGTTTTTGGCTTTTCTTTCTTTTTCTTCCCCGGCGGCTTCTTTTACCGCTGATACTATGTCATAGGGCAGGAAATAATTGGCATCAATTACAAGCTGTTCAATTGCCTCTGATATCTTTTCCGAACGCAATAATCTCAAATTATTATCCTTTAAAAACGCGGGTTTATTTTGTCAATCTGTTCTTTAATGGCTGCCGCGGATTTTTTAAGTTTTTCTGTTTCCACCGCTGTTAATTTAAGCGCAACAATTTTTTCAACGCCGTTTTTACCAAGCACTGCGGGTAATCCCACGTATATTCCGTCTATTCCAAAATTACCTTCCGCAAGCACGGAACAGGGGATAACGGATTTTTTATCCTGAATAATTGCTTCCAGCATTTTAACCACGGATGCCGCGGGCGCGTAATACGCGCTTCCGGTTTTTAACAGCGCCACTATTTCAGCCCCGCCGTTGGCTGCCTTATCCGCAAGCGCGGCTGCATCAGCTTCGGGCATGACAGTTTCAAGCGCTTCTCCGTTAACAAATGTGTGGGATAAAAGGGGAACCATAGTATCTCCATGACTGCCTAAAATTATTGACTGTATATTATCCGCGGCGGCGCCTGTGGCGTTCTGTATGAAGTGAAGAAAGCGGTATGTATCCAGCACGCCTGCCATTCCAATTACGCGTTCTTTTGGGAAACCCGTCACTTTCTGCAGGGTATAAGCCATAACATCAAGGGGGTTGGAAACCACTATTACAACAGGGTTCTTTTTTGATTTTTTAAGTTCATTTGCCACGCCTTTTATAATGTCAAAGTTGGCAAAAAGAAGGTCGTCGCGGGACATCCCCGGTTTTCTTGCAAGGCCTGCTGTTACCACCACGTAATCGCATTCCGCGATTTTAGCGTAATCCCCGCCGCCTTCCACCATACAGTCAGAAGCCAGCAAAAACTTGCTCTGGTTTAAATCAATGGCTTTGCCTTTGGCAAGGTCCGCGTAAAGGTCAAGCAGATAAATATCGCCAAGGTTTCTCATCAGTGAGATGTGCGCGACAGACGCGCCCACGTTTCCTGCGCCTACAATTCCTATTTTTGGTTTCATGATAATAAACCTCCAAGAGAGATAAGTAACAGGTTACAAGTAACAAGTAACAGGTGACAGCTTACAAGTAACAGCTTACAAGTTACAGCTGAAAACTTGTACTTTAACCTGATAGTTGTTACTTGTAACTTGTCAGCTGTTACCTGTTAGCTGTTAGTTGTCACCTGTTACATGCCAGTTGATATAAGTTTCATGTTCTCAACAATCTTTTTTCCGTATTCCGAGCATTTAAGTTCAACGGCGCCTTCCATCTGGCGCGCAAGGTCGTATGTCACTGTTTTGTTTGAAATTGTGCGTTCAATTCCGTCAATGGTAAGTTTGCCGGCTTCCGGCCAGCCAAGGTGTTCAAGCATCATAACGGCTGAAAGCATAAGGGAGCCCGGGTTTACTTTATCCAGATTTGCGTACTTAGGCGCGGTACCGTGTGTGGCTTCAAACACGGCGTATTTGCCTATGTTTGCGCCGGGCGCCATTCCAAGCCCGCCTACCTGCGCTGCCGCGGCGTCTGACAGGTAATCGCCGTTTAAGTTAGGGGTGATAATAATGTCATATTCCGACGGCCTTAACAGTATCTGCTGAAACATGGCATCCGCTATCCTGTCCTTTATTAATATCTTGCCCTCTGTTGACGTGCCGGCTGCAGCTTCAGATTCTTTTACAATTATATCCCGGAAGTTTTCTTCCGCTTCGCGGTAGCACCACTTTGCAAACGCGCCTTCGGTAAATTTCATGATGTTGCCCTTGTGGACTATGGTGATGCTTTTGTTTTTATTTTTTATTGCGTGCTGAATTGCCATGCGCATAAGGCGCCTTGTGCCGAATTCGCTCATTGGCTTAATGCCTATTCCGCTTTCGGAAAGTATGGTCTTGTTAAAATTGGTGTTGATAAAAGAGATAACTTTTTTTGCGTCTTCGCTTCCTGCTTCCCATTCAATGCCGGAATAAACGTCTTCGGTATTTTCCCTGAATATAATCACGTTTAGGTCCTGCGGTTTTTTAACAGGGGAATCAACGCCCTGAAAATAACGCACGGGCCTGATGCACGCGAAAAGGTCAAGGCGCTGCCTTAAAGTGACGTTAATGCTGCGTATGCCGCCGCCTATCGGTGTTGTAAGCGGGCCTTTTATTGCCACTGTGTATTCTTTTATCGCGTCAATTGTCTCTTCGGGAAGGTAGGAATCCGTTGCGTTTTTTGCTTTCTCGCCTGCAAGAATCTCTTTCCATTCTATCTTTCTTGCGCCGCTGTAAGCGATTTCAACAGCCGCGTCCACGACAGACTGAGTGGCGCGCCAGATGTCAGGGCCTATGCCGTCGCCTTCGATGAAGCATATTATCGGGTTGGCAGGTACTTTAAGTTCGTGTTTTTCGTTTACTGTAATTTTTTCAGCCATGTTTTATACTCCTACGGTCGGACCGAATTTTTTATAAATATCGGGAAGGAATTCCTTTACCCATGTTATCATCTCTTCATCGGCAATGCCTATTATTCTGCCGTCCACATACTGTTTGTCCACGATATCCTTTATTTTTACAACGCCGGCATTATCCTTTGCAAGTTTTTCCCCGTCGGGAATTTCAAAGAAAGAATTTATCCACAGCGCAATTCCGGACACGCCGGACTTATCAGTGATGCCCACCATTATAGGCCTGTTTAAAACTTTCTTGGTGTCAAATATGTTGTAAATTTCCTCGTTCTTCATCAGCCCGTCCGCGTGTATGCCGGCTTTGGTGACATTAAAGTTTTTGCCCACAAGCGGCTGTTTGGCGGCTATTTCAATACCCATTTTCTGGTTCATGTAGCGCGCGATTTCCGTGATGATGGTTGTGTCAAGAGTTTCTTTGCCTTCGCGCCCGCGGAAAGAAATGTATTCCATGATAAGCGCTTCAAGCGGCGTGTTGCCTGTCCTTTCGCCAATGCCAAGCCACGCTGCGTTTACAGAGCACGCGCCGTACATCCAGGCGTAAATGCCGTTTGTAAGGCCGCGGTAAAAATCGTTGTGCCCGTGCCATTCAAGCCATTCGGAAGGCACGCCGGCAAAATGGTGCATTGCGTAAACGATGCCGTTGACATTTCGCGGAAGGGCGGCGCCGGGCATTGCAATTCCGTAGCCCATGGTGTCGCACATCCTTATTTTAACGGGCATATTGTATTCTCTGGAAAGTTTCATAAGTTCGTTGGCCAAGGGGACTACAAAACCGTAAATATCCGCCCTGGTAATGTCTTCAAAGTGGCAGCGCGGAATTATGCCGTTATCAAGCGCTGTCCTTGCTATCTTTAAGTAGTTATCAAGAGCCTGTCTGCGGGTCCATTTAAGTTTTAAAAAGATGTGGTAGTCGGAAACAGATGTTAAAATTCCGGTTTCTTTTAAGCCCATGGCTTTAACAAGTTTAAAGTCAGATTCCACGGCGCGTATCCAGCCGGTAATTTCCGGGTATTTGTATCCGCGCGCAAGGCATTTTTCAATGGCGGCGCGGTCCCTTTCTGTGTATAAAAAGAACTCTGTCTGGCGTATTAAACCCGTATTGCCGTCAAGTTTGTGCATAAGGTCATAAAGGTGGACAATATCATCAACTTCAAAGGGAGGAAGCGACTGCTGTCCGTCGCGGAAAGTGGTATCTGTAATCCAGATATCATCAGGCGGGTCCATAGGCATGACCCTGTTGTTGAAAACTATTTTGGGGACATCATCATAAGGAAAGAAGTCCCTGTAAAGCTGGGGTTCTGTTACATCCTGAAGCTCATAATGATAAAATTCTTCCTCAAAAAGTTTCCTTGATTTGTTGTATTGAAGCATTTTTAATACCTCCGGGCGTAACATAAAGTGCATAAGTAAGTTGAAAAATTATAACCTATTTAACAGGGTACGTCAATAAATGCTTGGATGGATGCTTAGATGGTTAGAAGCTTAGAGGCTTGGTTGATGCTTAGAAGCTCAGCTGGATGCTTGGACGGTTAGATGTTTAGATGCTCGGCAAAATCGAACTAACCAAGCTTCCAAGCGTCAAAGCCTCCAAGCGTCCAAGCCTTACCAAGCCTCAAAGCATCCAAGCCTCCAAGCATCCAACCTTACAAGCCTCCGTTTTTATGCTTGATTTAACCCAAAATATGCTATATATTTTTATACATAATACAAAACTTCAAGGATGTGTGGAATGTTACAGAATTTTATTAAAAAGCATTTAAAAAATGTGTCGCTGCAGAGGGTGGCGGTGCTTTTTGTGTTTATAGCTTTTGTTACGGTAATTACTTTCGCGGGTATCCTGTTAAGCGCGGGCGACAGTGCGGCAAACGCCCCTTTAAGGCCAAAGGCATCAGGCAACACGCTTCTTTCAGATGACAAGCAGGACTATTCAGAACTTATGAATGACAGCTATGCCGATGTCTGCAGCCGTGACCTGGAACTTGCCCTTGTTTACCTGAATAAGAAGTCTTTGGCAAAAGAAGCCAGGTTTTCCGTATGCACTGTTAAAGCCGGGGAAAATTTCTGGGGAATCGCGAAAAAAAGAAATTATACAATTGATACGATAGTAGGGTGTAATCCGCAGTTTAAAAACCTTATCGCCGGCCTTGGCGAACAGATAATACTTCCAAATCTGGGCGGAACAATTCATCAGGTAAAAGACGGGGAAACATTACAGGAAATAGCAGAGCTGTATAACGTGACAGAAGACTATATAAAAACATATAACAATATTAAACGCAAAGTAAAGACCGGCGATATTATTTTTATGCAGGGGAAAAAACCGGTGCTGTTAAATGAAGACATGTCAAAACTTTTTGCCACAAGGCGCCTTTTCAGGTCGCCCCTTGCCGGTGAATACACTTCCCTTATCGGCACAAGAAACGACCCGTTAATTCAGGGCGTTACAAAAATGCATAACGGCGTGGACATACGCGCAAAGATAGGCACGTGGGTAGGCGCCGCAGCCGCGGGAAGGGTGACAGAAGCGGGTTTTGCCAACGGGTACGGATATTACATACGCATACAGCATGACAACGGGTATTCCACCTTATACGGCCATTTAAGCAAGATACACGTAAAGCAGGGGCAGCGCGTAAAAGCCGGGCAGCTTATTGCCAAGTCCGGAAACACGGGGCGCACGACAGGGCCGCACCTTCATTTTTCAATTTTTAGAAACGGCGCTGTAAAAAACCCGCTGGATTATCTGTGGTAGAAATAAAAGCAAGAAGTAATTAACCATGCGTTTTGCCATCATTTATCCCCCGGTTTACCGCAGCGGAAAAATACCGCTTTTAGGCCAGAACAGGCAGTTTAAATTCACCCATTCAAGGCAGATAAAAATATACCCTTTAATACCCGCGCACGCTGCGTCCAATTTAAAAGCACAGGGGCATCAGGTGCTTTTTCTTGACGGAATAAACGAAGGCATGACAGCTGAAGGGTTTGACGAAAGGCTTGATACCTTTGCGCCGGAAATTGTAATGGTGGAAACAAAGACGCCCATAATTAAATTTCACTGGGAATGGGTAAAACAATTCAAATTAAAATATCCCGCGTGCAAAGTTATACTGTGCGGCGACCATGTCACGTATTTTCCGGAAGAGTCAATGAGCAACTGTCCGGCAGATTATATTTTAACCGGCGGCGATTATGATATTCTGGCGGTTCAGCTTGCAGCGCATCTGTCCGGTAAAGGGGAAATGCCTGCGGGGGTTTATTACAGGGAAAACGGCGAAGTAAAAAATTCCGGCAGATTTAAACTTGATGATAACCTTGACAGTCTTCCATATATTGACCGCGATTTGACAAACTGGAAAACTTACGGCGAAGCGTATCTTTTAAGGCCGTGCGCGTATATTTTAACAGGGCGCGGCTGCGGCCGTGAAGGAAAAGACACAGGCGGCGTATGCACGTTCTGCATCTGGCAGCACGCGTTCTGGGCAAGAAAAGCGCGTCTGCGTTCCGCGGCTAATGTGGCGGGCGAAGTGGAAATGCTGGTTAAGAAATACGGCGTTCACGAGATTTTTGACGACAATGAATCCGGCGCTGTATGGAATACGGCGTGGATGCAGGAATTTTTAGTTGAAATTGAAAAGCGGGGGATTAAGGGAAAGTTTGTAATAAGTTCCAACGCGCGCGCGGAAAATTTAACAGAGGAAAAATGCGCGCTTATGAAAAAGATCGGGTACAGGCTATTAAAAGTCGGCCTTGAATCCGGCGACACTGCCACGCTTCACAGGATAGGCAAACTTGAAAAAATAGAAGATATTATAGAGAATGTTAAAAGGGCAAAGCGCTACGGGTTTAAAGTGCTGCTGACAATGATGGTGGGATATCCGTGGGAAAACGAGGATTCGGTGAAAAAAACATACGCCGCGGCAAAAGAACTTATGCTATATAAGACACACTTTGGGGATTCCATGCAGGCGTCCATAATTATGCCGTATCCCGGCACCCCGCTATACAAAGACGCGGAAAACAACGGCTGGCTGACAAAAGACGGCAAAGATTATGAAAAAATGGATATGGAGCATAATATATTAAAGTCTAACTATGATAATGAATACTGGTGCAAGAAGATGTGGAACATTCACAAGCACCCGTTATTTTTGATAAAGAGCTTATTATCAATACGCAGCCCGCGCGAAATTGCCCTTGCCTTTCGCGGAGTTAAATCGTTAATGGGGCATACAAAGGATTATTGAGTTTGGCAGGATTTGGTTTGAATTTAATAAATGGGATGGGAAAAATGGGAAATGTTGAAATAACAAAGAGAATACAGACAAAGCGAAATAATATTTTGTATATTTCTATTTTTTCATTAATTTTTTGGGTGCCTTTACTTCTGATTAATCTGATGCTTCTTTTTATAACCAATGAATTTATATATAACACATTTGTAGCAATTGAATTTTATTTGGGTATTGGTATGTTTTTATTGCCGTTTATAGGGATGTTTTTAGTTTGGACGCTGGCTGATAGAAAAGTTTTTAAAATACTTTTTTCGTTATTGTATATAGTGGTTTTTACTTTTTTAAATGTTCAGGTATTTTCTTTGTTTCTTATAAGCCCGGTATTTTTATCACGTGTTGAAAAAAATGAGGACGCTCTGTCTGCGCTAATGGAACCCAAAAGGCAAGAAGTAGAGACAAATATAAATAATCTAAAGACATACGAGCAAACTCTAGATTATGTTTTAGCGGCTGTTCAAAGGCGTACTAATAAAAATGATGAATATTATGCTGTGTATCGCGGCGAGGCGCTGATTTTAATTGAACACATAGAAAAAAACAGAAAAGTATTTGGTGATGCCAATACAGCCATGCTTTTGATCCTTTTGGATCAATATTCCGGTTCTCATGATGGTGAATACATTTATGAGTTGTTGACGGTAATTAAGGATGAAAATCCTAAGGCTGTTGCTGACGCAAAGAGCAGTGTTGATAAATACTTGCTGCCATCATCTAAGGATGGAAAATGAAAAAACATTTTGTAAATCTTCCGGTGCTGGAAACAAAAAGGCTTATATTGCGCCCGGTGCAGGCGGATGATTATAAAGCGGTGTTTGAATTCGCATCCGACCCGGATGTGGCAAAATACACTTCATGGGACGCCCATAAGACAATTGAAGATTCAAAAGTGCTGGTAAGGTTTATTACAAAACGTTACGCAGATAACAAACCTTCCAACTGGGCGGTTATTCTTAAAGAAAATAATCAGTTAATAGGCGTCTGTGGATTTGTGTCCTATTACTCCGCCAATAAAAGGGCAGAGATTGCGTTTGCCATCCGCAAAGACTGCTGGAACAAAGGGTATATGACAGAAGGCGTCGCCAAAACAATTGAATTTGGGTTTAACGAAATAAAACTTAACCGCATAGAAGCATACTGCGACGCGGAAAATGACGCCTCCGCGAAAGTACTGGAAAAATGCGGCATGAAGTGTGAAGGTATCTTAAAACAATACGCTTATAAGGGAAGCAGTTTCAGGGACATGAAAAGCTATGCAATACTGGCAGGGGAGTACATTAAAGAGAGGAAATAAAAGAATTTATAGATTGACAGGGGAGAGTTGGATGCAGAAAAAAGTATATAAATTTGATTATAGTATTTTTTTGACCGGGGTTTCATTATTGGTTTTTGTATTTGGTGCAGATGCTTTTTTGACGGATAGTATAAGTTCGGGAAAAATTAAATTTATAGCCATAATGGTATCGTTTTTCTTGATATGGGGTTTAATTGATTCTTACAGGAAAGTTACTATTGATCAGGATATAATAGAATTTAGGGGTGTGTCAGGCAGGAAAACTTTAAAATGGGAAGAGATTAAATATTTATATGAAAATATTCCTATGAGACGCATTGAAATGTTTGATGGAAACAAGAAAATGCTTATGTTTGTTGATTATCAAATGGAAAATTATGATGATTTGATAAACAAAATTTTAAGCAGAGTTAATTTAGAGTCTGGTGTAAATAGAGTTCCTCGGCAATACAGTATTAATTCAAAAAATTCAATGACTATAGACAAAAACGGATTCACATATGTGATGCTTGATAAGGATGAGTTGACGCTAATAAACTACTGGGGAAAACATGTAATAAAATATAATGAGATATCTGAATTGAAATATGGCTGTGAAGAATTTGTTAGATATGGTGTTAAAGATCAATCCGTGCGTATTTTTATTACGACAAAGTCAGGTAATAAGGTAAAAATCTACAGAAGGCGCAATTTGCCGGAACTCTATTTTATTATTAAAGCGGCAACCTCAAACAATATTTGCAAACAATGTGGCGTAATAAACCGGAGCGACAGTAAGTTTTGTGGTGAATGTGGAAGCTCTTTTACGGGATAATCATATTTAACAATATAATTTTAATCAGCAAGAGGAGAATGTGATTAATGGTTAGGAAAAGTGATAATAATGAATTCAAGGCGTTTTTTTTACGTGCGTTGTTTGCGCCGCCTTATTTTATTAGAAAAATTGTAATACGTAAAAATACAATTGTATTAATTGGGTTATTTAAGAAGTACGAGATAAAGATAAATAAATTATCTGTAAAGAGGTATAAAGATCCATTTGATGGACCTGCTGATACATTTGTTTTTCAATATAATGAAAAAAGATTCTTATTTGATGATTTCTATTTTAAAGGTTCGTGGTCAAATGCTTTATCTAAAAGGTTGAAAATTTGGCGGAATTATTCGAAGTTCAATCCTAGCGATCGAACACTTTTAAGTTTATCAAGTTTTTTTGTATTTCTTTTATTGGCGGCGTTCTTGGAAACTGGTAATTTGTTTGTTTTGGGAGTGGTCATAATTATTTCGGTATTTTTGATTCGTTTTTTAGTAGACCCTTATAGGTAGCGGTGGAGGATTTGTTTAAAAACCCGCAATTTACAAAATTAACCCATGGTGATATAGTCAGTTAAGAAAAAAGATGGGAGAAGAACGATTAACAAACTTAAAGTATTGTTTATAAACCCGCCGCGGGTGGATGGTTTTCCTGTGGTAAGGGAAGAGCGGTTTGAGCATAAGGATATGGGGTCGGTTTATCCGCCGCTTTCATTGTTATATATGGCTTCGGTTATTAATAAAGAGGCGGATTATGAAGTTAAGCTGATTGATGCTAACGGGTTTGATATGGGAATTCAGACGGTAACCGAAGAAATGATAAAATTTGCCCCTGATATTGTGGTTTCGCGCTGCGGGTTTGACACGCAGGAACAGGATCTGGAAGTTCTAAAAATAGCGCACGGCCTTGGCGCCTTGACTGTGCTTAGAAATAAAATAATAGCGGATGTCACGGAAATAAGGGATTCAATTTTTAAGAAAAACTTTGTGGATGTCTTTATAGATTCAGAACCGGAAGCCGTGATTGGCGCCCTATGCAGGGAAGTTATGGTGCATAAAAAAACAAAAGACCTGCAACCCGGCCAATGGCTGTTAAGCGCCGAAGACAGAGCTGAAGGCTGCCTGACTTTTCTGGCTAAAGTGCCCGGAATCTCTTTTCGCTGTAACGGGCGCGTGTTTACAAATGAGAAAGCCGCGGAAATAAAAGATATCAATAAGCTGCCTTTTCCGGCTTATGAATTGCTGCCGTCCTTAAAACCTTATCATACCGGTGTTATGTCCGCGCCTTTTGCGCTTGTTCAGACAACGCGCGGCTGCCCTTTTAACTGCACGTTCTGCGCTTATGGGAAGTCGCGCTGCAGGGAAAGAAACATTGAAAGCGTAATTCAGGAAATTAAATACTTGAAGTCAAATTTCAGCATAAAATCATTCTTATTCTTTGACGATACCATTTCCATAAAGGGCGGCAGGGTGGAAGAGCTGTCTAAAAGGATGGTAGAAGAAGGGCTTAATTCCCTTGAATGGGTCTGCTGCACACGGGCAAACCTTGTAACTTATGAAATGTTAAAAGCCATGAAAAAAGCGGGCATGAAAGAAATAGCGATAGGTGTGGAAACCGGTTCCGCGGAAATTCTGAAAAATATTAAAAAAGGCGTGACCCTTGACGATATCCGGCAGGCTGCAAAATGGTGCAAAGAGCTTGGCATAATGTTCTACGCGCTTGTGATTATAGGCCTTCCCGGTGAAACAAAAGAGACCGTTGAAGAGACAATAAAATTCATAAAAGAGATAGACCCGTTCTACACGCAGGTGTGCTTTTCCACGCCTTTTCCCAACACGGATATTTACAAATATTACGAAGAAAACGGCTTTCTGCTTACAAAAGACTGGTCAAAATATTTCCCGCTTGCGGAAGAGCCGGTAATAAGGACGCAGGCGCTTACAGCGGATGATTTAAAGAAATTAAGGAATCATATATACAGGAAACTTCTTTTCAGGCCTTTATACCTTTTACGCAAAGTAAGGCCTTTTGACTGGAAGTGGAACATTGAAGGGGCAAAAAAAATAATGCAGCGCATTGGCGCTGTTATTATGAAGAAGCCGGTAAGATGATTATTGATTACAGCGCAATGGTAAGTTTAACCTATGACGACGGCCTTGATTCACAGCTTAAATACGCGGTTCCCGCGTTAAATGAATCCGGGTTAAAAGGAACCTTCTTTGTGTCGGGCGAAGCGCTTAAAAATCCGGAAAAATATCCTGCCTGGCGCGGCGCCGCAGCTGACGGCCACGAAATAGGCATTCATACAATAAACCACCCGTGTGACATCTCCTTTGATTTTGTACCTAAGGGCTTTGCCCTGCAGGATTATGACATGGCAAGAATGCGTGAAGAGATTGATGAAAATTTAAGGATAGTAAAAGATGAATTTAATTATAAAGCCGACAAATATGTGTTTGCTTACCCGTGCGGGCAGAGCTCTCTTGGTAAGAGCAGGGAGATAAGCTATAAACCTTTAATAAAAGAAAAGTTCATAGCCGCAAGGGGCGTGCAAAGCATTTACGCTGACCCTGTGTCTGTTGATCTGTACGAGGTGCCGTGTTTTGGGGTGGAATGTGACGGCGCACAGATGATAGAAATGGTAAAGAAAGCCGCGCAGAACGGTATGTGGGTTGTATTTTTATTTCACGGAATTGAAGGCGATTATATCTCCGTCACAGACCGCGCGCACAGGGAACTTGTACAGTACCTCTCCCAAAACCGCGATACCATCCTGACAGACACCTTTGGTAATATCGCCGCTAAAATAAAATCGGGACGACCTTAGCTTTAATCCGCCTGTTTTTTCCGCTGATAAAATAAAAACTTGATGTTTTATATTTTTTTGTTAATATTATAAAAAAATATGGAGGGGTGTTCATGAAAAAGGTATTCTTTGTTTCTCTGTTTGCGCTTATCTTTGTTATTTCAGTTTTTTCCTCGGAACCCACAATTCACGCTATTAAAAACATTGATGAAAATAAATTAATTTTTAAAGACTCAAAGTATAAAGAAATAGCCTCGTGGACTTATAAAGATGACGGCACTATTCAGAAAGAAGGGCAAATCATAAACGGATTGGCTGAGATAGAATGGGAGTTTTCCTACGCGGAGCACCGCTATGCTGAAGTTGTTTTTAAAGACAATGAATTTGCTGACGGCAAGGTTTTGTGGAAAATTAACAGCGGCACTCCTTTTCTGGAAGAAAATTACAAAAACGGGAAACTTGAAGGTGTTGTAAAGACTTTTTACAGCCGCTGCAAAGGATGTGTGGAGTGTGAATACAATTATTCCGGGGGTAACGCCTCTGATTTTACCTGCTATTTTCAAAACGGCAATAAAAGTGTAAACGGAAAAATGACCGGCAATAAAAGGGAAGGTGTTGCGCAGCTGTTTTCAGAAGAGTTTAGGGATCAGCCTTCGGGAGAGGCTGTTTATATGGACGGGAAATTAGTGGTATATCTTAAAGCTGACAAAGTCCCAAAAGGTTTTTATGAAGATTTAAGGGGTGCTGTTGACGTCTTAAAAAAAGCCGGTCTGGTGTTTAGTATAGAACAGGAAGAAGACATGAATAGTTATGGTTCAATAGCCCTTAAAGGGCCGTCTTATCTTGTGTTTTTAGGGTGGTCGCAGGATAAGCAGAATATGAAAAAGAAGCTTAAGTATATTTCTGAAGATAAGCTTGGTTTTTATGGTAATTTTTATCCGGGTGAAAACATAAGAAGGGCAAAGATAAAGTATTATTCAAAGATGCCGTTTGTCATAGGAATTTCCGCAGAAAACGAAAACACGTTAAAAGAGGTAAGGGAAAAAGTTTTCAAAGCGTTGGGTAAGATGAAGGAAAGCAAGTAGTAAGTAATTGATGGTTGGATGGTTAGATGCTTAGATGCTTGGAAAAACCTATATTTTTTCAGCGTTCGATGTTGTTTATTTTATCGCTTCTGCTTAATTGCTTATAGCTTAAATCGCTTTATTTTCACTTCTTCTGTCCCTCTGTGCTTTTGCCGGCCTGATTTTTTACGGTATTAGTTTTAACCAAGCTTCTAAGCTTCTAAGCCTCTAAGCGTCCAAGCCTCCGCCGTTACTAATTCTCACTAATATAAACTGTCCTTAAAGACCGGGAGGAAATCTGGACTATTTCAGTGGAAAAGGCATCTTTATCAAGGTCGCAAAGCGTGCCCAAAAACGGCTCTTCTACTGCGTCAAGTTCAAGAAGTTCTTTTAAGGTTATCTCTGAAGGCTTTTTCTGAATGTTTATCTTGGCTATTTTTACCTTCATGGCCGCACACTCCGTTGTAAAGCGTCACCACTTTTGCTCTTCAATATATTAGACATAGGATAAGGGGAAAAGGTTGCGCTGTTTTTAAACATGCGGCTCAGCAGCTTGGCAGCTTGGCAGCTTGGTTGGAGCAAAATACTAAGCCACTAAGCCGCCGAGCCGCGCCTTTATGTCCTTGCTAAGCTGCCGAGCTGCCGAGCTGCTTTCCTCCCAAGCCCGTTGTTTACATAACCCTTTCTTTGTTGTAATATATGACCTGTTGAAAAAACTGCGGTGTGCCCCCGGCATTCCGCGAAAATAACCGGAGGTTCTGTAATGGCTAAAAAAGTACTTCTTATCATCCGCGACGGATGGGGAATTGGACCCGACTCGCCTTATAATGCAGTAAAAAACGCGAATAAACCTTATACTGACGCGCTTTTAAAACAATATCCGCACAGTGTGCTTGAAGCTTCCGGATTGTCTGTAGGCGTTCCCGCTGGATACATGGGAAGTTCCGAAGTGGGACATTTAAACATGGGCGCGGCAAGGATTGTAAAACAGGAAGTGGTGCGTATTAATGAGGCCATTGAAGAGGGTACGGTATTCGGCAATCCCAACATGAAGCGCGCTTTTGAAGCGGCAAAAAAATCAGGGGCCCTTCACGCAATGGGGCTTGTTCAGGATGAAGGCGTGCACGCGCATCAGGAACACCTGTTTGCCATAATAAAGGAAGCTGCAGCGCAGAATATAAAAAATGTTTACGTTCATTTCTTCGCGGACGGCCGCGACACATACCCGCGTTCCTCGCTTACCTACCTTGAAAAACTGGAAGCAAAGTTTAAGGAATATAATAAAGGCGTTGTAGGCACGTTAATGGGGCGCTATTTCGCTATGGACCGCGGAAAAAAATGGGACTTAACAGATATGGCGTATAACTGCATGGTAAAGTGCGAAGGCAAAAAAGCAAATTCCGCGCGCGAGGCAATTGAACAAAGCTATAAAAACGACAAGGTTCCGGACGGAACAGATATGACAGATGAATACATTCCGCCGACAGTAATAGGCGATTACCCCGGCATAAAGGACGGCGACGGCGTAATTCACTTTAATTACAGGCAGGACCGCGCGATACAGCTTACCAACGCGTTTGTGGATGATGTGTACGCCGGAAAGCGCGATAAAAAATTGGACATCGCGTACTGCGGGCTTACCAGGTATTATGACGCGTTTAAATTTAATGTACTGCCCCCGCTTGACGAAGGCGGCGATATGGCGAATCTGGTAGGCGAAGAGGTTTCAAAAAAAGGTTTAAAACAGCTGCGCATAACCGAAACACAGAAGTTTAAACACGTTACATCGTTTTTTAACGGCAAGATGCTGGAACCGTATAAAGGCGAAGACCGCATAGAATTAAAAGGGCGTTTTGACCCATCGGCTTTCGCGGAACACCCGGAAATGGAAGCGTATTTTGTAAAGGACAGGGCGATTGAAGAATTAAAAACAGGAAAATACGATTTTGTAACAATTAATTTTGCCAACTGCGATATGGTAGGCCACACAGGCGTTTATGAAGCCGCAAAAAAAGCGGTGGAAGTAGTGGATGAATGCACAGGGCTTGTAACAAAAGCGGCGCTTGACGCCGGCTACACGGTTCTGATAACGGCTGACCACGGCAACGCGGAAGAGATGGCAGACGCGGCAACAGGCGCGGTTAAGACAGCGCATACCACTTATCCGGTGGAAATGATATATGTGGATAAAGATGCGGATAAGGTGAAGTTAAAGGCAAAAGGCGTATTAGCGGACATAGGCGCAACAGTATTGGATTTACTTGATGTTAAAAAACCTGTGGAAGCAACAGCAGAATCGTTAATCATTAAATAAATTACATAATAGAATTAAAGCCGTGGGTATGTGTGTCGCACGTACCCGCGGCTTTTTGTTTTTATTGGCGGTGTTTTTTTTAAATGTAGAGACGCAATATATTGCGTCTCCGGTTTTGAAATACCAAACCCTAGACGCATCATGATGCGTCTCTACTTTAAAAGGATGAGAATATATTCTGCTGCAACCCCAAAAACTTGACTTTGTGATTTCTGCCTGCTATAATATCACTACAAAGGTGATATATAGGAGAGATAGATGAAAAAACTTATCGTAATTACAGCGGTGTTGATTTTAACAGCTGCAGCCATATTGGCGAAGGGAGCGGTGAATAATATGAATAAAACAGCGATATTTGCGGGAGGATGTTTCTGGTGTATGGAAGGCCCGTTTGAAGCAGAAAATGGCGTGATTGATGTAAGGGCTGGTTATACCGGGGGGTCTACTAAAGACCCCTCGTATAAAGAGGTCTCTACCGGAAGCACAGGGCATATTGAAGCAATAAAAGTTACTTACGACCCTAAAAAAGTATCATACGAACGGCTGCTTGAAATATTCTGGCATCAGATAGACCCTACTGACGCCAAAGGCCAGTTTGCGGATAAGGGCAGCCAGTATATTACGGCCGTATTTTATCTGGATGAAGAGCAGAAAAAAGCCGCGGAAAAATCAAAAACAGAGCTTGAAAAATCCGGGGTATTTAATAAACCAATTGTGACTTCAATAAAGGCGGCATTTGAATTTTATGACGCCGAAGAGTATCACCAGGATTATTACAAGACAAACCCTTTCCATTACGGGATGTACAAAAAAGGCTCCGGCAGGGAAGCATTCTTAAAGAAGACGTGGAAAGATGAAAAAAAGCCTGACCTTAAAAAGATGCTCACATCCATACAGTATAAAGTTACGCAGGAATGCGGGACAGAGCCGCCCTTTAAAAATGAATACTGGGATAATCATAAAGAGGGCATATATGTGGATGTGGTGACAGGAGAACCGCTGTTCAGTTCAACTGACAAGTTTGATTCCGGTACGGGCTGGCCGTCATTTACAAAGCCCATTGATAAAGCATCAGTAATAGAAAAAGAGGACAAAAGCGGTTATATGACGCGCGTGGAAGTTAAAAGTAAAAAAGGCGGCTCTCACCTTGGCCATGTCTTTAATGACGGGCCTAATCCTACAGGGGAGAGGTATTGCATAAACTCCGCGTCTTTAAGGTTCATCCCCAAAGAGGATTTATATAAGGAAGGGTATGGGGAATATATAAAAATATTTAACCAATAAACTGTTAACCCATATCCCATAAATAAAGGCTGTAGCTAAGCGGCTGAGCAGCATGGCAGCTGGTGTTGATTTTGATTATTAAAAAATAAAAATTAAAACAACGCACCTTAAAAGGTGCGCCTACCAGATCCAAACCAACCTTCCGTCCCTCGCGTTTTTATTTCCCAGCTGCCAAGCTGCTTAGCCGCCCAGCTACGGCTTTCCTTCCGTCCCTCTGTCCCTCGTGTTTTATATATGGGTTAAATTCTTATATTCTGTTGTATAATTAATTCATGCATAAACTTATACTGTTGCGCCATGGGGAATCACAGTGGAACAAGGAAAACCGGTTTACGGGCTGGACCGATGTTGACCTGTCTGAAAAAGGAATTGCAGAAGCCCACAAAGCCGCGGAAACCTTAAAAAAAGAAAATCTGAATTTTGACATCGCATTCACCTCTGTTTTATTACGCGCGGAAAGGACTTTATCCATAGTTATGGATGACATGAAATTACAGCATATTCCTGTCATAAAAGCGTGGCAGTTAAACGAACGCCACTACGGCGCGCTGCAGGGGCTTAATAAAGCGGAGATGGCTGAAAAATACGGCGAAGCCCAGGTAAAAATATGGCGCAGAAGCTATGACACACGCCCGCCCGCCCTTGAACTAAATGACCCGCGCCACCCTTTAAATGATAAATTATATAAAGACCTTGATCCGGTTTTATTACCTTCAACCGAATGCCTTAAAGACACCGTTGCAAGGACAGTGCCGTATTACCGGGAAAATATCATCCCGCATATTAAACAGGGCAAGACGGTAATAATATCCGCGCACGGCAATTCACTGCGCGCCCTGGTAAAATATTTTGATAACGTCTCTGATGCGGATATCACAGAACTGAATATCCCCACGGGCATACCTTTAATATATGAACTTGATGATGAGATGAGGGTGTTAAAACATTATTACCTTGGCGACCCTGAAGAGATAAAAAAGTCAATGGAGAAAGTGGAAAATCAGGGAAAGAAAAAATAGATGGACGCTTGGAAGTTTGGATGCTTAGATGCTTTGTTTAGATCTGGTAGGCGCGGGCTTTAGCCCGGGGCAGTTAAAACGCTAAATAAAAACAACGCGCCTTAAAAGGCGCGGCTACCAAAACGAAAAAATTAAGACTTAAACCGAAAACCTGTGCGAAAAGGAGATTTATGAAATTTATTTCGTGGAATGTGAATGGTATAAGGGCGGTGCATAATAAAGGGTTATTAATACCTTTCATAGAAAAAGAAAATCCGGATGTTTTCTGTGTGCAGGAAACAAAGGCGCAGGAAGAGACATTTCCGGAAGGGTTAAAAAATATCAAAGGGTATAATTTTTACATGTCATCGGCTGTTAAAAAAGGGTACAGCGGGACGGCGCTGTGGTCAAAACAAAAACCTCTAAATGTAAAATACGGCCTTGGCAAACCGCAGTTTGACGACGAGGGCAGGACAATAGTAGCGGAGTATGAAACGTTCTTCTTATATAACATCTATTTTCCCAACGGCGGCAGAGGCCCGGAATTTGTGGATAAAAAACTTGCCTTCTATGAAGAGTTTTTAAAAAATGCCGAAAAAAACAGAAAGAAGAAAGATATTATAATCTGCGGAGATGTGAACACGGCACATAAAGAAATTGACCTTGCGCGGCCGAAAGAAAACAGGGAAACATCAGGTTTTCTGCCGCAGGAGTGCGCGTTTCTGGATAAACTTGTGTCTAAAGGTTATTTGGATACGTTCAGGATGTTCAATAAAGACGGGAATAATTACACCTGGTGGGATTATAAAAGCGGCGCAAGGCAGAGGAATATAGGCTGGAGGATAGATTATTTTTACGTCAACGAAGAATTAAAACCAAAAATAAAATCAGCCGGTATTTTAAGCGATGTGATGGGTTCTGACCACGCACCGGTATTTGTGGAGATAAAATGAAAAAGGCATTAGAACTCACGGGAAGGGTACTGCTGATTATTATTGCCGCAATTATCATCTATTACTCCGCTGTTGTCATAAAAGCGCGTTCTGATACCCACGCAATTGTAAAGCCGCTGCTTCAGGGCGCGGTAATTACTTACGCGGATTTAAGTAAAGAGCAGCTTGACGCAATACTGGCAATTGAAGACCCGGCATTTTTCACCCACGACGGAATAGACTTAAAATCTCCCGGTGCGGGTATCACCACAATAACGCAGGGGCTTGGCAAGAAGTTTTATTTTAAAAAGTTTAAGCCCGGGATAAGAAAACTTAAACTTATGCTTGTGTCAAAGTTTGCTTTAAACGCGCTGGTATCAAAAAACGACCAGCTTACGCTTTTCTTAAATCAGGCTTATCTTGGAAAACATAACGGCGCGGTTATAATCGGCTTTGAAAACGCGGCGCGGGCTTTTTTCGGCAAACCTTTTAAAGACATTAACAGGGAGCAGTTTTTATCAATCCTGGCAATGGTAATTGCACCGGAGGCTTTTCACGCGATAAATAAACCAAAAGCCAATAAGCAAAGGGTTGAACGCATGAAAAAAGTAATATCGGGTGAATACAAGCCCAAAGGGCTTATGGATTTGTACTATGGGGAGCTTAGCGAAGAAGAAGCAAAAAGCGGGCTTGCGCCCGCTTCGTATTTCCCTGAAATTTACAAAAAATAAAATATTAAAGTTTTATAACGGTTTTATCTTTTTTAAACCAGATATTAGAGGTTTTTGAAAAAAGCATCATTATTGCAATAAGTTCAAAAACTGTCTGAAGTATACTTGATGTTGCCCCTATAAGGTCGCTTTTTAACTCCTCTTTCACTATCGGCACAAGTGCCAGCAGCCCCAGGAAGAAAAACACCGTAAATAGTATTCTTGCCCAGTTCTGCTTTTTTAGAAACAGAATCATGAATATAAAATTTATCGCAAAACCAATTATCGCCGTTATCTCATAATTTTCCATTTCTATTGTCTGCTGTCCTATTCCGGCAAGTTCAAGGATAAACTCTGTCATCCCTGTCATAATCGCCAGAAACGTAAACAGCACCGCCAGTTCTACCGTTTTTGGGGGTTTTGGTGTTTCTTTTTGTGTGCTAATTTCTTCAGCCATTTTGTATCCTCCGTTACTTAAGTTTTTTTATCCTGTCCCCGTAAAGGGCGAAAATTGATGCTGTGCTTACAGTGGGGTTATTTTTTTCATCATCAGCGCCGTGAGTTAAGTATTGAATTCCTATTTTCTTATTGCCGATTTTGATAGTTTTAATTTTTATTCTGTCGCCTAAAAGTGCGCTGGCTTTGTATTTATACTCTTCCCCGGATTTTACAAGGATGTACAGATAATAATATGTGCCTTCTCCGGAGCCTGAAACCGCGATAACAGACGCCATATCCTCCACGGCATCATCGTCAAGGTAGCCGTGCGCCCCGCAGATGTATGAAGACTGTGCCATATTCATAGAGCCGGGTTTTAATTCCTGTTCAAAATAGCCGTCTTCCATTTTTATCAGGCCGGTCCCGGGAATTTTATTGGGGTAATTAAAGTTTTTCAGGGTATTTTCATAGTCGGACATGGAGGCACATGAAATAAAGATAAAACACAAAATAAGCGCCGGTATTGCTGTTTTCATTTTTTCGCCTCCTGTAAAATAATATAACAAATATAGGAGCAAGTTACAAGTAACAGGTTGCAAGTTACAGGTTACAGGTTACAGGTTACAGGGTACAAGTGGCAGGTGGCAGGTGGCAGGTAACAAGTTACAAGTAACAGCTAACATGTTGCAGGACTCAGTTGTAACTTGTCAGTTGTAACTTGTCAGTTGTAACTTGTCAGTTGTAACTTGTCAGTTGTAACTTGTCAGTTGTA